>NZ_JBWKKP010000018.1:0-161572 GCF_056431485.1 Streptomyces sp. NPDC045899 | reverse complement strand
CAGCTCAACGAGACGATCGAAGGAGGGAAACGACAGCCCCGGGCCGTCACTCAGCGCTACACGCCACCTGGCCGTAGCTATACGAGAACAGGGCCGACACGGATGCCCTCGGGCCCGTAGCTGATCGCGGCGGACTCGGTCAGGCTGTTGACGGCCCGCTTGACCGCGCCGTACGCGGGCAGTGCGGCGTTGCCCCGGAAGCTGCCGACGCTGGAGTTGTTGACGATGGCACCCCGGCCCACGGTGGACTGGATGGCCTTGATCTCGGCCGCCATGGAGCGCCAGACGCCTTTGAGGCTGACAGTGGTGATCAAGTCGAAGTCGGCCTCGGTCACATCGGCCAGCGGGGCGGGCGGAATGGCGGCGCCCGCGTTGTTGAACGCGCCGTCGAGCCTGCCGTGGAGTTCGACCGTCCGGTCCACCGCCGCCTGGACACCGGTCGCGTCGGCCAGATCGCAGCACACGTAGTCGGCGGTGCCGCCCGCCGCCCGCACCTCCTCGGTCACGGCCTTGAGCTGGGGCTCGGTGCGGGCGGTCAGCACCACCGCGGCGCCCTCACGGGCGAACAGCCGGGCCGAGGCGGCGCCGATGCCCCGTCCGGCGCCGGTGATCAGGACGACCTTGCCGTCGAGCAGTCCGGGGGTCGCGGGGCGGGGGGCCATGGAGGTCTCTGCCGGTTCGGTCATGCTCCCATCCTGCTACGAGGGCGGGGCGGGCCACGGCGCGGGTCACGGGCCGGCCGGACACGGCGGCCGGCCCGTGCGGGACGGGGACGGACACGGGTCCGCCCCCGTCGTCCGGGGTCAGCGCACCGCGTTCCAGGAGTGCGCCACGTCCACGATCACGTGGCCGTCGGACTGGAACACCCGGAACGGAAGCCGGGCCCGCACGCCCAGCCCGACCTGGGTGTCGCCCTCGAAGCTGCCGCCGAACCGGGTGTCCTTGAAGGTCTTGTACCCCGTCAGGTTCACACCCGGAAGAGGCTTGCGGGCACGGCCCGGGTACGCCTCGGCCCCGGTCTCCGGGTCGTAGCTGGGTGCGGCCACCCGGATCTCCAGGACGGCGCCGCCGCCGACCGGGATCTCCTCACCGGAACCGTCCTGGTAGAGGGTGTCGACGTAACTCACCCGGTAGCCGGTCTTGTCGGCGGCCGTGGCGCCCTTGACGTCGAAGACCATGCGGTCGAAGCACTCGTGCCGACCGGTCCTGATGTTCTCCAGCGGCTTGTAGGCCGCCGTCTGCGCGCTCTTCTCGCCGCTGCCCCAGCTGGTGGCGCAGGCGGCCGCCGCCGACGGCTTGGCGGCGGCGTGCGCCGTCCCCATCGTCGTCGCCAGTCCTGCTCCCGCCAGCGCCATCGCCGCGAGCGCGGTCCCCCACCGTCGCATATCGAACCCCCATGAGAGTGGACAAGGGATGTACAAGGGGTTTGACGGACCGTAGCCGTCCGAGGTTGTGCCCATGGCGGAAACTGTCGCAAAGAGGACGATCGTGTTCCGGCCAGAGTACGCCGACCGGTGGACGGACGGGCGGGGGTTAGCCCCCAAGGGCGTCCGCCGGGTGGCCGGATGGGATCGTCAGCCCGGTTCCACGAGGCTCGATGTCATGCGAACCCTCTCCGCCAGGACCACCGCGCTCGCCCTCGCCACCGCCGCCACGGCCGCGGTGCTCACCACCGTCTCCGGCGCCGACGCGGCCGTCGGCGACCCCTCGGCCGCCGCCGGCCGGCCGCTCGACTGGGGGCCCTGTCCGGGCACCTCGTCCGATCCGCGCCAGGAGTGCGCGACGCTGAAGGTACCGCTGGACTACCGCGACCCCGACGGGAAGCGGATCTCCCTCGCCGTCTCCCGGATCGCCAGTGAACGGCCGCACGAGCGCCGGGGCGTCCTGCTGCTGATCCCGGGCGGCCCGGGGTCACCGGGCCTGGACCGGCCCACCACGTACGGCAAGCGGCTGCCCCGGTCGGTGCGGGACGCCTACGACCTCGTCGGCTTCGATCCTCGCGGTCTGGGCGCGTCCACCCGGGCCGACTGCGGGCTGTCCACCGCCGATCTGTCGCTGACCGCCTCGCGCCCCTGGCCCGCCGCCGACGGGAGCATCGCGCGGAACGTGACCACGGGACGCCGTATCGCCGACCGTTGCGCCCGCAACGGCGGTGAGTTGGTGCGCAGCCTCAGCACCGTCAACGAGGCGCGGGACATCGACAGCATCCGCCGGGCGCTCGGGGAGCGGAAGCTGTCGGCCTGGGGCACCTCCTACGGAACCTACGCGGGGTCGGTGTACGCGCAGATGTTCCCCGAGCGCACCGACCGCTGGGTGCTGGACAGCAATGACAACCCGGATCCGGAGCGGGTGGGGCGCGGCTGGCTCGCCAACTACGCCGTCGGCGTCGAGGACACCTTCCCGGACTTCGCCGCGTGGGCCTCCGCCCCCGACAGCCCGGTGCGGCTCGCCGAAACCCCCGCCGGGGTGCGCCGCCGGGTGCTGGACCTGGCCGGCCGGCTGGACGCGAAGCCGCTGGCGTGGCCCGGTGCCAACCCGCCGGAGCTGAACGGCAATGTGTTCCGCCAGAGCGTGCTCACCGCGCTGTTCTCCCGGAACGGCTTCGAGGGCCTGGCCCGGCTGATCGTGGACGCGGACGCGGGCAAGGTGCCCGGCACGATCCCGCCCGACCCCGGTCAGGACATCGCGGCGGTGTCCCTGGCGACCCTCTGCAACGATGTGGAATGGCCGCGGTCCCTGCCCGGCTACGCGCGCGATGTCGCCGCGAGCCGCGAGAGCCACCCGCTGACCGCCGGGATGCCGGTGAACGTCTCGGCGTGCGCGTTCTGGCACGACACCCCGCGCGACAAGCCGGTGCGGATCACCGACCAGGGCCCGTCGAACGTCCTGTTGGTGCAGAACAAGCGCGATGTGGCCACCCCGTACGGCGAGGCCCTGAAGCTGCGGCGCGCCTATGGCGACCGGGCGCGGATGGTCAGCGTGGACGCGATGGGCCACGGCGCGGCCTACACGGGGGGAGGCGGCAGTGCCTGTGCGGACCGCCGGGTGACCGACTTCCTGCTGACCGGTGAGCGCCCGGCCGGGGACATCACCTGCCCAGCTGTCCCCGGTCAGGGCGCCCATCACTCGGTTCGGTGAACTCCGGCGCCCTGGCTGACGCGGGCGGCGGGGGACTGCCACGGTCACGGTAGGGCGGCCGTTCCCGCGGCTAGAATTTCGTATCGCAAGGGAATACACCATGACGACATCGCTTGTCGGAAGAGAGGACATCATGGGCCTCACTCCGCCGGAGCCCGGCATGACCCCGCTTCGCAAGGCCGCCGAAGCAGCTGAGGAAGCCAGTGGCCTGCGTGCCGAGATCATCCGAGGAGTTCTCATGATGTCCCCGACCCCGCGTGGCAGGCACGCCGGGATCATCAACGCCCTTTACGACCAGCTGCGCCCCGGTATGGCGGAGCACCTGGCGCCCTACCAGGTCGCATCCGTGTCGATGCCTGGGGACAAGGACGACTACGCGACGCCTGATCTCCTGGTCTGCGACGCGGGCTTCGGCGAGTCGGACGAATGGCTGGCCGACCCCGGCGATGTCGAGCTCGTCTGCGAGGTCGTCTCCAAGGGCAACAGCTCCAAGGACACCCGGGACATGGTCGGCTGGTACGCCGACGCGGGCGTGCCGACCTATCTGATCGTCGACCCCCGGGACGGCACATGGACCCTGTACACCGTGCCCCGTGAAGGGGCCTATCAAGGAGTCCTCCACGGGTTGTACGGCGAGGACATCGAGCTGACGGCACTCGGATTGAAGATCACGACGGGGGACTTCACCCGGTACGGCTGATCCTCGCCGCGCGTCCACGGGCATGAGAGCGCCCCGCCCGCGTTCGCGACGGGGGCGGGGCGCTGTCGGCCGTACCGGAGCCCGGGGCTCCGTCAGCTGATCAGAGCCGCTCGGGGGTGCGGATACCGAGCAGGTCCATGCCCTGGTGCAGGGTGCGGGCGGTGAGCTCGCACAGGAAGAGGCGGTTCGCGACCTGGGACGGACCACCCTCGGCACTGAGCACCGGACACTGGTCGTAGAAGGTCGTGAACAGCGAGGCCAGCTGGTAGAGATACGCGGCCAGCTTGTGCGGCTCGTACCCCTTGGCGACCTCGCGCACCACCTCCGCGAACTGGTCCAGGTGCAGTCCCATGGCCCGCTCGGCCGGGGTCAGCGGCAGCTCGGGGTGGGCGACCGGCGTCTGGCCCTCACCGGCGCGGCGCAGGATCGACTTGATCCGGGCGTACGCGTACTGGAGGTACACCGAGGTGTCGCCGTGCAGCGAGACCATCTGGTCCAGGTCGAACTTGTAGTCGCGCGAGGCGGAGGTGGACAGGTCCGCGTACTTCACGGCGCCGATGCCGACCTGGGCGCCGCGCTCGGCGATCTCCTCCTCGGTCAGGCCCAGCTTCTCCTCGCTCTTCTCCCGGACGACGGCCGCCGCCCGGTCGATCGCCTCGTCCAGCAGGTCGACCAGCCGGACCGTCTCGCCCTCACGGGTCTTGAACGGCTTGCCGTCCTTGCCGAGGACCGTGCCGAAGGCGAGCTGCAGGGCATGGGTCTTCTCGTTCAGCCAGCCGATCCGGCGGGCGGTCTCGAAGACCATCTTGAAGTGCAGCGACTGCCGGGCGTCCACCACGTACAGCAGGGTGTCGGCCTGGAGGTTCTGCACCCGGTCGCGGATCGCGGAGAGGTCGGTGGCCGCGTAGCCGAAGCCGCCGTCGGACTTCTGGACGATCAGCGGGACCGGATTGCCCTCCGGGCCCTTGACGTCGTCGAAGAAGACGCAGAGCGCGCCCTCGGAGCGGACCGCGACACCGGACTCCTCCAGCAGGCGGCAGGTCTCCGCCAGCATGTCGTTGTACCCGGACTCACCGACCACGTCGGGGTCGCGGATCTCCATGTCCAGCTTGTCGAAGACCGAGTAGAAGTAGAGCTTCGACTCATCGACGAACTTCCGCCACAGGGCGATGGTCTCCTCGTCCCCGGCCTGGAGGTCGACCACCCGGCGCCGGGACCGCTCCTTGAATTCCTCGTCCGTGTCGAAGTGGGAGCGCGCGGCCTTGTAGAGGCGGTTGAGGTTGGACATGGCCTCCTCACCGGAGGTCGCCTTGTCCTTGTGGTCCAGCTCGTGCGGGTGCTCGATCAGGTACTGGATGAGCATGCCGAACTGGGTGCCCCAGTCGCCGATGTGATGGCGGCGGACCACCTTCTCGCCCGAGAACTCCAGGATCCGGACGACCGCGTCACCGATCACGGCCGACCGCAGATGGCCGACGTGCATCTCCTTCGCCACGTTCGGCTGGGCGTAGTCGATGACGGTGGTGCCCGCGTCCGGCGCGTGGGGCACGCCCAGGCGCTCGTCGGCGGCGCGCGCGGCGAGGGTGGCGGTGATGGCGGAGTCGGCCACCGTGATGTTGAGGAAGCCGGGGCCGGAGACCTCGATGTCCGCGATCACCGAATCGGGGTCGGCCGAGGTGGCGGCCACCGGGATGTGCTCCACGACCTTCGTGGCCAGCTCGCGCGGATTCCCCTTCAGCCGCTTCGCGAGCGCCAGCATCCCGTTGGCCTGGAAGTCGGCCCGGTCGCTTCGTCGCAGCAGCGGGTCGGCCGACGCGGCCTCCGGCAGGGCTGCCGAGAGGGCGTCCGAGACGCGCTGGTGGACCGTAGCGGCAAGAGAGGGAACCGAGGCCATGGGTGAGATGCCGTTCCGTAGAGGTCTGGGTTGCCGATGTGGCCAGCCCAGTATTTCACGGTGTGTCCAACCCGTTTTCCGGCCCTGTGGACAGACTGTCCACAGGGCCCCGGAGGTGCCCGTTCCGTCTGGGACAATGGGCGGTGCCATGACCGCTAGGAAGGAAGTGCCGACCGTGGCTCAGAGCACCGAGACCGACTGGGTCTCCCGATTCGCCGACGAGGTCATTGCCGAAGCGGAGCGCCGCGCCCCCGGCAAACCGATCGTCTGCGCCTCGGGACTCAGCCCGTCCGGCCCGATCCACCTCGGCAACCTGCGCGAGGTCATGACCCCGCACCTGGTCGCCGACGAGATCCGGCGCCGTGGACACGAGTGCGTCCACATCCTCTCCTGGGACGACTACGACCGGTACCGCAAGGTCCCGGCCGGGGTGGACCCGTCCTGGTCCGAGCACATCGGCAAGCCGCTCACCTCGGTCCCGGCCCCGCCCGGGTCCTCCCACGCCAGCTGGGCCGAGCACTTCAAGGCGCCGATGATCGAGGCCCTGCGGGAGATGGGCATCGAGTTCCACGGCATCAGCCAGACGGAGCAGTACACCTCGGGCACCTACCGCGAGCAGATCCTGCACGCGATGCGGCACCGCGCCCGGATCGACGCGGTGCTCGACCGGTACCGCACCAAGGACAAGCCGGGTGCGGCCAAGGGCGGCGAGAAGCAGCAGCAGAAGCCGGTCGACGAGGCCGAGCTCGCCGCCGCGGAGGGCTCCGGCGCGGCCGCCGAGGACGACGGCAGCGCGGGCAGCGCGGGTTACTACCCGTACAAGCCGTACTGCTCGGTATGTGAGCGCGATCTGACCACCGTCACCTCCTATGACGACGAGACCACCGAGCTGGGCTACACCTGCGCGTGCGGCCACGCCGAGACGGTCCGGCTCAGCGAGCACAACCGCGGCAAGCTGGTCTGGAAGGTCGACTGGCCGATGCGCTGGGCGTACGAGGGCGTGGTCTTCGAGCCCTCCGGTGTCGACCACACCTCGCCCGGCTCCTCGTTCGTCGTCGGCGGGCAGATCGTGCGCGAGGTCTTCGGCGGTGACCAGCCCATCGGCCCGATGTACGCCTTCGTCGGCATCAGCGGTATGGCCAAGATGTCGTCCTCCAAGGGCGGAGTGCCGACCCCGGCCGACGCCCTGGAGATCATGGAGGCCCCGCTGCTGCGCTGGCTGTACGCCCGCCGCCGCCCCAACCAGGCCTTCAAGATCGCCTTCGACCAGGAGATCCAGCGGACCTACGACGAGTGGGACGCGCTGGAGCGCAAGATCGCCGAGGGTTCGGCCCAGCCCGCGGATGCCGCAGCGCACAGCCGCGCGACCCGCACCGCGGGCGGGGAGCTCCCGGCCACCCCGCGTCCGCTGCCGTACCGCACGCTGGCGTCGGTGGTGGACATCACCACCGGCCATGATGAGCAGACGCTGCGGATCCTCAGCGATCTCGACCCGGAGAACCCGGTGAAGTCGCTGGAGGAGACGCGGCCGCGGCTCGACAAGGCCGAGCGCTGGATCACCACCCAGGTCCCGGCCGACCAGCGCACCCGGGTGCGCGAGGAGCCGGACACCGAGCGGCTGGCCGCACTCGGCGAGACCGAGCGCGCATCGCTGCGGCTGCTGCTGGAGGGCCTGGACGACCACTGGTCGCTGGACGGGCTGACCACCCTGGTCTACGGCGTGCCGAAGATCCAGGCGGGGCTGGCCCCGGATGCCAAGCCCACCCCGGAGCTGAAGGTCGCGCAGCGCGCGTTCTTCGCGCTGCTCTACGAGCTGCTGGTCGGCCGGGACACCGGCCCCCGGCTGCCCACGCTGCTGCTGGCGGTGGGGGCGGACCGGGTGCGCAAGCTGCTCGCGGCCTGATCGCATCGCGCGAAGGGGGCGGACCGGTTTCCCGGTCCGCCCCCTTCGGCGTGTACGGATGGACTTCCGTGGCCGGCCGCCCTACGGGATCTGCTCGGCCTGCATGCGCTCCTTGAAGTCCTTGATGTAGGCCATCAGCTCGTTGTTGTTCAGCTCGCTGATGCCGTAGGTCTCCCGGAGCAGCTGTCCGAACTGGAAGGCCGAGGGGAACCGGCGGTTGTCGGCGGTGTACTGGCGGAAGGCGCCGTAGAACACCTCGTCCTGGGGGACATCCTCCGGCAGCTGGGTCAGCGGCTGACCCACCGTCTCGTAACCGGGGTACGACTCCGGCTCGCGCTGTTCGGGGACATAGGCGCCCTGGCCGTGCAGCACGCCCTGACCGCCGAGCTGGCGCACCCGGCCGGGGCTCACGGGCACGGTCACCTGCTGCTGATCGGGCACCTCCGGCTGCTGCCCCGGCTGCGGCTGCGGTGCCGGGTCGGCGGTGACCGGCTGCTGGTACGCGGCCTGCTGGTAACCGGTCTGCTGGTAGACCGGCAGCGGCAGGGAGAGCGGCAGTTCCTGCGGTCCGGCGGGAGCCGGCGCCGGGGCCGCCGGACCGGCACCCGGGGCACCGGGCACATCGACACCGCCGGGCTGCCCGGCGGCTCCGGGGGCGGAGACCGCGCCGGGCGCGGTGGGGGCGCCCGGGGTCCCCGGCGCGCCGGTCTCGGCTCCGGGAGCGTCGTACACCGCCGCGCCGGTGGCGCCGTCCGCGCCCACCGCATCGGACGACCCCGCGCCCGTACCGGCCGGTAGTGCGGAGGGCAGGACCGCGGTCGCCTCCAGACCGGCCGCGGCCAGTCCGGCCGGGGCGGTGTCCGCCAGCGGCACCCCGTATCGCGCCAGCCGCAGCGGCATCAGCGACTCGACGGGCGCCTTGCGGCGCCAGGCGCGCCCGTAGCGGGCCCGCAGCCGGGCGCGGTAGACCAGCCGGTCCTGCTCCAGCTTGATGACCTCGTCGTAGGAGCGCAGTTCCCACAGCTTCATCCGGCGCCAGAGCCGGAAGGTGGGCACCGGCGCGAGGAGCCAGCGGGCGATGCGGACCGACTCCATATGGCGGTCGGCGGTGATGTCGGCGATCCGGCCGACCGCGTGTCGCGCCGCCTCGACGGACACCACGAAGAGCACCGGGATGACCGCGTGCATGCCGACGCCGAGCGGATCGGGCCAGGCGGCCGCGCCGTTGAAGGCGATCGTGGCGGCGGTCAGCAGCCAGGCCGTCTGGCGGAGCAGAGGGAAGGGGATCCGGATCCAGGTGAGCAGCAGATCCAGCGCGAGCAGCACGACGATCCCGGCGTCGATGCCGATGGGAAAGACGTTGGCGAAGTCCCCGAAACCCTTGTCATGTGCCAGATCGCGCACGGCCGCGTAGGAGCCGGCGAAGCCGATCGCGGCGATCACCACCGCTCCGGCGACGACCACCCCGATCAGTATTCGATGCGTGCGTGTCAATTGCATCGCGGCCACCCGCGATCCCTCCCCGTCCTTGGCAACAGCGCGCCCAGCGTCGCATACACGTCAAGCGCCGTGGACGGGAAGGGGTGGCGGGAGGGCTCAGGCGCCGCTCTTCTTCTTGCTCTTGTCGGAGGAGCCGCTGTCGCCGGACTTGTCGCCGGACTTGTCGTCCGACTTTCCGGAGCCGTTCGCGTCACTGGAGTCGCTCGACGTGCCCTTGTCGCCCTGGTCACCCTTGGCGACGGACTCCACGACCTCCTTGGCCGCGGCCTTGGCGTCCTTCATCAGATCGCCGGCATCGGGTGCCTTGGCGGTCTCGTAACCGGCACCGTCGTATTCGATCACCACGACGACGTTGGCCGTACGGGCGACGACCGTCTGGTTACGGAAGTCGTCGCCGTCCTTCTTGCTCTTGGTGCTGACCGTGGTCGCCGCGTCGCCGATGGCCCCGGCCTGCTCGGTCTTGGCGTCCTTGGCGCCGTCGGCCGTGGCGGCCTTGGTGGCCTGCTGGCCCGCGTACGCCTGGGCGCGTTTGTCCCCGGTGCCCATTCCGGAGTCGGAGTGGAAGAGCTTGAGGGAGATGGTCAGCGACCGGTACTTGAATCCGTCGAGGCCGCTCCACAGACAGCTCGCGGACGTGTTGGTGTCCGCCGAGGGCAACGCCTTGCCCTTCTTGCTCTCCGCCTTCGGCACGAGCTCGCCGACGGTCTTCCCCGACAGGGAGGTGCAGACATCGGGCAGCTTGCTGAACTTTGCTGCCGCTACGGTCGGGGTGGGACTGGGCGAGGAAGATCTGGACGGACTGTCCGCGTTCTTCTTGTCGTCATCGGAACCGGACGAGCAACCTGCCACCAGCACCACAGGTACGGTCGCGCAGGCGAGTATTCGGGCGAGTCGCGGGGCTGAACGGTGCATGGGTCCTTCGCTCATTCTCTGTCGATGGGCGGACGTACCGCCCGCGTCATTAGTCGGCACGGTACGCGGCCGACGCGCGGGCGTCCCAATCTCCGAGGTCTTCGCGGGGTGTCCGAGGTCATTCCGCGGGTGCTGCCGGGCCCGCTATTCGTTCAGGGTGTCGGTCAGCTCCTGGGCCAAGTCTTCGGCGTTTTCCTGCAGTTCTTCGCTACCGGGAATGCTCTTCTTGTCGGTCGACCACTGGTTGTAGCGAATGGTGGCAATCACATTCGAGGACCGGAACACCACGGTGATGTCACGGTGCACCCCGGAGTCCTTGGTGATCAGCTGGTCATTGAGGAAAGCGTCATCGGCGAGGTCGTCGAGACGGCGCGGTGCGGTGTCCGCGGTGTCCTCGTCCTCGGCGGCACTTTCATCGCTTTCAGGCGACTCATCACTCTTCGGGGTTTTGTCGCCCTTGCCTGACTTGCCGTCCTTCTTGCCGGTGTCGTCCGTGGCGGAGCCGGGCTCCGAACCGGCGACCGCGCCGTCGTCGCCGCTGCCGCCCTCGTCGTCGGACGCCGCGTCGGGCGTATCGGAACCGTCGCCGGTGGGCGTGGGACTGCTCGGGGCGTCCGGGATGTGCGCCGCGACGGCCTTCTCCTCGTAGGTCTCCTGTGCCCGGTCGTCATCGCTGACGGCCGGGTCGTACGAGACCACGCGCTCGAAGTCCAAGGTCAGATAGCGGGTGCCGGCGGACGTCTCCATCTTCCAGCGGCAGCCGTCGCGCCGGTCGGTGTCGAAGGTGAGCGTCGCCTGGCCCTCGTACGCCTTGTCCTCCTCCTCGCCACCGGGCAGCAGCGTCTGGAGGGTTTTGGTGCTCACGGCGTCGCACGCCTCGGGCAGTGACCGGTAGCGGCCGGGCTCGGCCGAGACCTGCTGGCCCGCGTCGTCCGAGGAGCCGTCGTCCCCGCTGGGCTCCGAGCCGGAGCCGGTGCATCCGCTGAGCCCGACGGCCGCGAGCACGCCGATGAGCACGGCGACGGCCGGGGTGGCTCGCCGTCCGTACGCCCTTCGCTGCGCTGGCTGCACTGTCCGTGTCCCTTCGAGCGAAAACTGCTTGCCGCCCGGAGGCGGTGGCTGGACACAATGTCTACCGCACGCGCTGCCGTGCCTGCCGGTCGACCGCCTTCAATGAGGCATAGGCCCGGTTTTTGCGTTTTCTGTCTTTCACGGGGGAATGGGTAAATCATGTCGTACGTCGAGGTGTCCGGGGCGAACGTCCCGATCCGTATGTGGACGGATCCCACGACGGTCGAGGACGTCGCCATGCAGCAGCTGCGCAACGTCGCCACCCTGCCGTGGATCAAGGGCCTGGCCGTGATGCCCGATGTGCACTACGGCAAGGGCGCCACGGTCGGCTCGGTGATCGCGATGCGGGGTGCGGTGTGTCCGGCGGCGGTCGGCGTCGACATCGGCTGCGGTATGTCCGCGGTCAAGACCTCGCTCACCGCGAACGACCTGCCCGGAGATCTGTCGCGGCTGCGGTCCAAGATCGAGCAGGCGATCCCGGTGGGCCGGGGGATGCACGACGATCCGGTGGACCCGGGCCGTTTGCATGGATTCCCGACCGCGACATGGGACGACTTCTGGGGGCGCTTCGACGGTGTCGCCGAGGCGGTCAAGTTCCGTCAGGACCGGGCCACCAAGCAGATGGGTTCGCTCGGTTCGGGAAACCACTTCATTGAGTTCTGTCTCGATGACGAGGGCTCGGTCTGGCTGATGCTCCACTCCGGCTCCCGCAACATCGGCAAGGAACTGGCCGAGTACCACATCGGCGAGGCCCGGAAGCTCCCGCACAACCAGAACCTGGTCGACCGCGACCTGGCCGTCTTCATCGCGGACACCCCGCAGATGGCGGCGTACCGGCACGATCTCTTCTGGGCGCAGGAGTACGCGAAGTACAACCGCTCGATCATGATGGCGCTCTTCCAGGACGTGGTCCGCCGGGAGTTCAAGAAGGCCAGGCCGGTCTTCGAGCCGGTGATCTCCTGCCACCACAACTACGTGGCCGAGGAGCGTTACGAGGACGTGGACCTGCTGGTCACCCGCAAGGGCGCGATCCGCGCGGGCAGCGGTGACTACGGGATCATCCCGGGCTCGATGGGCACCGGTTCGTACATCGTGCGCGGCCTGGGGAACGCGGCGTCGTTCAACTCGGCCTCGCACGGCGCGGGCCGGAGGATGAGCCGCAACGCGGCGAAGAAGCGCTTCTCGACACGGGACCTGGAGGAGCAGACGCGGGGCGTGGAGTGCCGTAAGGACTCCGGCGTCGTGGATGAGATCCCGGGTGCGTACAAGCCGATCGAGAAGGTCATCGACCAGCAGCGGGACCTCGTCGAGGTGGTGGCGAGGCTCAAGCAGGTGGTGTGTGTGAAGGGCTGACGGCCCGATCCGGGAAGTGGTGTCCCGGACCGGGCGGAGACCCGGTCCGGACGACGGGCCGGGCCGGGGTGCCCGGCCCCGCGACGGGGGTGGGGGCCGGGCACCTGTGCGTTCTTCCCGACCGGCTGGTCCGGGGCCCGCTTCCGCGGGCCCTTTTCCGGTCAGCGCTCGCGGTGGACCTTGTGCTGGGCTGCCTGGGCGCGGGGCCGGACCACCAGCAGATCGATGTTCACGTGGGAGGGCCGGGTGACGGCCCACTCCACGGTGTCGGCGACGTCGTCCGCGGTGAGCGGCTCGGCGACGCCCTCGTAGACGGCCGCGGCCTTCGACGCGTCACCGCGGAACCGCTTCACCGCGAACTCGTCCGTCTTGACCATGCCCGGCGCGATCTCGATGACCCGCACCGGCTCACCGCACAGTTCCAGCCGCAGGGTGGCGGCGATGGCGTGCGCCCCGTGCTTGGCGGCCACGTATCCGCCGCCGCCCTCGTACGCGAGATGGCCCGCCGTCGAGGACATCACGACGACCGTGCCGTCGCCGGACGCGGTGAGCGCGGGCAGCAGGGCCTGGGTGACCTGGAGGACGCCCAGTACATTCACCTCGAACATCGCCCGCCAGTCGTCCGGCTCGGCCTTGGCGACGGTCTCGGTGCCGACGGCGCCGCCCGCGTTGTTCACCAGGACGTCGCAGCGGTCGAGGGAGGCGGCGAACGCGTTCACGGCCTCGCGGTCGGTGACGTCCAGGATGTGCGCCTGGGCCTCGTGGCCCGCCTCCGTCAGCTCGGCGGCGAGCGCTTCGATCCGGTCCGCGCGGCGCGCGGTGAGGACGACGCGGAAACCGGCGGCGGCGAGCCGGCGGGCGGTCGCGGCGCCGATGCCGCTGCTGGCGCCGGTGATGACTGCGGTACGGGTGGTCATCGGCCCTCCTGTGACGTATCCGATGGCGAGCTTCGCGCCTGGATGCGGACTGCTCCGTCCGCGCATGATCCGTACGCAGGATATGACGGTCAGATTTTCCTCCAATCAGGGGACTCAAGATCGGAAACCGCTACGGGCTCGGGGGCCTGGGGAAGGGAGCACAGCGACCGGCGTGGCGCCGGCGGAGGAGCATCCCCATGCCCAAGGAGTGAATTCAGCCCATGACGCAGCAGAACAGATTCATGCAGCGGCCCCGTCGGTCCTTCCGCCGCTGGGGCGTCGTCTCGGCAAGTGCCGTCGCGGCGGCGGCGCTGGTGACCGGCGCTCCGACGGCCGCGTGGGCCACGGCCTCGCACCCGAAGTCGAACGGTTCGTGCGAGCAGCGGTCCCAGGAGCCGCGGAAGCACCATGAGCACGGGCATGAACATGGGGATGGCCGTCAGCAGGAGCAGAGCGAGCAGAGCGAGCAGCGTGAGCAGCGCGAGGAGCACGGCCAGCGCGAGCACCACGGGCAGCACGAGCAGCAGCGCGAGCAGAGCGGCCCGCGCGAGCAGCAGGGGCAGCAGGAGGAACAGCGCGAGGAGCAGGGGGACAACGGCCAGCGCGAGCAGTACGGCGAGAACGGCGAGGGCCGCTACGACAGCGGTCGCCATGACGAGGGTCGTGACGACCAGGGCCGTGACGACCAGGGTCGTGACGACCAGGGCCGTGACGACCAGGGTGGTTACGACCAGGGCCGTGACGACCAGGGCCGTGACGACCAGGGCCGCGACGACCAGGGCCGCGACGACCAGGGTGGTTACGACCAGGGCCGCGACGACCAGGGCCGTGACGACCAGGGTGGTTACGACCAGGGCCGTGATGACCAGGGCCGCTACGACGAGGGCCGTGACGACCAGGGCCGCTACGACGAAGGCCGCGACGACCAGGGCCGCTACGACGAGGGCCGTGACGACCAGGGCCGTGACGAGGCCGGCACCCGCGACGAGGGCCACTACGGGGACGGACCCCAGCTGCGTGCCATGCCCCAGGCCGCACCGCAGGCGCAGGACCGCAGCGCGATGCGTCCCGCCCACGGCGACCACCACGGTGACCCGTCTCACCACCAGGACCACCAGACCCACAAGGCTCCGAAGGCCGAGGAGAAGAAGCACAACGGCTCTGTGACCCTCGCCGACGCGCTCCGGATCGCCGAGTGCGAGGTCGGGGGCCGGGCCGTCAGCGCCGAGCTGGTCGAGGACTGCCCCCCGGAGGACGCGCAGCACAAGGCCGACAGGGCTCCTCAACACCAGAAGAAGCGCCTGGTGTGGGCGGTCGAGGTCGAGTGTGACCACGTCGTCAAGCGGGTGCAGATCGACCCGAAGACCGGCTGTGTGCTGAGCACCACCCAGGTGGAGAAGCACAACGACCACGCCGGGCACGGTCACCACGGCGGCTGAGCGCCAGATCATGGATGACGCCCGGCGGGGGCAGCCCCGGCCGGGCGTCATGCCGTTGTCTCACGGCGCGATGAGCGGTTCGGCCTCGTAGGCCCGGTGCAGCAGCTCCAGGAAGGCGGGCGCCTCGGGGACGGACGTCCCGTCGACGCGGTTCACGGAGACCCCCGGTGTCCAGGAGTTCATGACCACGGCCCCCGCCAGCCCCGGCAGATCGGCGAGCGTGATCTCCGCGTCCCGCTGCGGCGCCCCGAGCCGCTCCAGCTGACGCCGGAGGATCCCCATCGTCACCCCGCCCAGTACGTCGGCCACGGGCCACACCACGGCGGAGCCGTCCCAGAAGGCCAGGTTCCAGATCGACGCCTCGCTGAGCCGTCCCCGCCGGTCGACGAAGGCGGTGTCGTCGAAGCCGCGCCGCACCGCCTGCCGCGGGTAGTACGTCTTGGCCACCTCACCGACGTGTTTCACGGCCGGGAGGACCCGCTCGTACTCCACGGTCTCCATGGCCAGCGGTCCCGCGGGCCCGTCCGCGGGCGGCCCCGTGCTGACCAGCAGGTCGAGCTCCGGCCCGATCTCGTCCGTGCTGAACTCGCCGACGGGGGAGTACACCGTGGCCCTCAGCGAGACATCGGACGCCCCGCCCGCCTCCAGCGCGGCCCGCAGGAGCTCACGCACCCGCTCGTCCGGCAGCGCCGTCCCGAACATCTCCTCCGAGGCCGCCCGCAGCCGGCGCAGATGGAGATCGAGCCCCCGCACCCCGCCCTCACGCACCTGCGCCGCGGTGAAGTGGGCGTACCCCGCGAACGCGAGCGGCGCCAACTCCTCGACGGACGCCGCCACCCCATTGCGCTGAACGACATACCTGCTCATAGCTCACCCCGTTGACCCGTTGGAACGCCCCGGCGCGGAATGCCCACGCCCACGGCGACGTTAAGCCTTCACATCGATGACAAGGTCAACTCCGAAGGGGACGGGACGGACCGGATGCTGATCGGAGAGCTCTCCCGGCGCACCGGCGTCAGCCGCCGCCTGCTGCGCTACTACGAGCAGCAGGGCCTCCTCACCGCCCGCCGCGGCTCCAACGGCTACCGTGCGTACGACGAGGACGCGGTGCTCACCGTCCACCAGGTCCGCGGTCTCCTGGAGGCGGGCCTGTCCACCGAGGTCATCCGCGATGTCCTGCCCTGCGTCCGGGGCGAGCAGCCGCACTTCGAATGGTGCGCGGATCTGCGCTCCACGCTGGCACGGGAGTTGACGGCCACCGACGACCGCATCGCGACCCTCCAGCGCCGCCGCGAAACTCTGGCGGACTACCTGTCCCGGCCCTGAAGCGTCACGGCCACACCAGGCAGTACGGCTGGTGTCCCGCCTCGTGCAGCCGATGGCTGAAGTCCTGCCACTCGTGGAGGAGTTGGTAGACGGTGAAGGCGTCGCGGGGGCCGCCGCGGTCGGGGACGGTGGACCAGATGAAGGCGGCGGCGCCGACCGCTTCCTCGCCCACGCCGCGCAGCGGGTCGACGGCGGTCATCGGGAGCTTGACGACGGCGTAGTCGGGGTGGAGGACGACCAGTTCGAGCGGGGGGACCTTGTGGAGGGGGACGCCCTCGATACCGGTGAGGACCATCGCGGCCACCGTCTCCGGCTTGATCTTGGTGAACATGCCGTGGCCTAGCTCGTCACCGCCGAGTTCCTCGGGGCGCATGGAGATGGGCACCCGCGCCGCGGTGGCCCCGTCGGGCGCGCCGAAGTACTTGTAGGTCACCCCCATGCGGCCCCCGCTTCTGCTTGCCCTGCCCGCATTCTCCCGCCGATGGCGTCCGGGGCGGGCACGCTCGGGGCCTCGGTCGTCAGTCCCCTCACCCAAATCGCCACCGCGATGCATATCTCCACCCGACCACTCGCGGCCACCACCGCGCAACCCGATCAATGTGAGAGAGACCTCCCCCGCACCGGAGCGGTGAAACGCCCCACGGCAGGACTCCGTCAGCCTCTGACAACATGGCTTGCGTGAGCTATCCGTACGCAGCCCCAGTTTCGCAGACGCTTTTCGATCGCGCGGCGGTCGTGACGCCCGGCGGCGTGAACTCTCCGGTGCGGGCCTTCCGCGCCGTGGGAGGTACGCCCCGATTCATGGTGTCCGGTGCCGGTCCGTACCTCACGGATGCCGACGGAAGGGAGTATGTCGACCTCGTGTGCTCGTGGGGACCGATGATCCTCGGCCATTCCCACCCCGAGGTCACGGCGGCCGTGCAGGCCGCCGTCGCACGCGGTACGTCCTTCGGTACGCCCGGTGAGGGCGAGGTGGAGCTCGCCGAGGAGATCGTGGGCCGGGTCGGGCCCGTCGAGCAGGTGCGCCTGGTGTCGTCGGGCACCGAGGCGACGATGTCGGCGATCCGGCTGGCCCGCGGGTTCACCGGCCGGGCCAAGGTGATCAAGTTCGCCGGGTGCTACCACGGGCACGTGGACGCGCTGCTGGCGTCGGCCGGGTCCGGTGTGGCGACCTTCGGACTGCCGGACACCCCCGGGGTGACGGGCGCGCAGGCGGGGGAGACCGTCGTGCTGCCGTACAACGACCTGGAGGCGGTGCGGCAGGCGTTCGCCGCGCACCCGGGCGAGATCGCCTGTGTGATCACCGAGGCGTCGCCGGGCAACATGGGCGTGGTGCCGCCGCTGCCGGGGTTCAACGCCGGACTCAAGCAGCTGTGCGCGGAGAACGGCGCGCTGTACGTCTCCGACGAGGTCATGACCGGCTTCCGGGTCTCCCGGGCGGGCTGGTACGGCCTCGACGGCGTGGAGCCGGACCTGATGACCTTCGGCAAGGTGATGGGCGGCGGCTTCCCGGCCGCGGCCTTCGGCGGGCGCGCCGATGTGATGGCGCGGCTGGCCCCGGCCGGACCGGTGTACCAGGCGGGCACGCTGTCCGGTAACCCGGTCGCGACGGCCGCCGGGGTGGCGCAGCTGCGGCTGCTGGACGACGCGGCGTACGGACAGGTCGACGCCTTCTCCGAGCGGCTGCGGTCGCTGGTGACGGAGGCGCTCGCCAAGGAGGGCGTGGAGCACCGCCTCCAGGTCGCGGGCAACATGTTCTCGGTCTTCTTCACCGGTGCGGACGTCACCGACTACGAGAAGGCCAAGGCGCAGCAGGCGTTCCGCTTCACCGCGTTCTTCCACTCGATGCTGTCGCAGGGGGTGTACCTGCCGCCGTCCGCCTTCGAGTCGTGGTTCGTCTCCACGGCCCATGACGACCGGGCGCTCGAGCGGGTGGCCGCGGCTCTGCCGGGGGCGGCGCGGGCCGCCGCCGAGGCGACTGAATGATGGGTGACATGACTCAGAGCGAGAACGAGATCACCGTCGTCCATGTGATGCGCCACGGTGAGGTGGAGAACCCGGAGGGTGTGCTGTACGGGCGGCTGCCCGGGTACCACCTCTCCGAACTGGGCCGGCGGATGGCCGACCGGGTCGCCGAGCATCTGGCCGACCGTGACATCACCCATGTCGTCGCCTCCCCGCTGGAGCGGGCGCAGGAGACGGCGGAGCCGATCGGCAAGACGCACGGTCTGGACGTGGCGTCGGACCGGCGGCTGATCGAGGCGGCGAACGCCTTCGAGGGCAAGACCTTCGGCGTGGGTGACGGCGCGCTGCGCAAGCCCGCCAACTGGCGCCATCTCACCAACCCCTTCCGCCCTTCCTGGGGTGAGCCGTACATCGACCAGGTGGTGCGGATGATGGCGGCGCTGGGCGCGGCGCGGGACGCGGCGCGCGGCCATGAGGCGGTGTGCGTGAGCCATCAGCTGCCGATCTGGATCGTGCGCAGCTTCGTGGAGCGGCGGCGGCTGTGGCACGACCCGCGCAAGCGGCAGTGCACGCTGGCGAGCCTCACCAGCTTCACCTACCGCGGTGACCAGATCGTGGCGGTCGGCTACAGCGAACCGGCCCGTGATCTCGTCCCGGCGCATCTGCTGGCGGGCGCCAAGCCGGTGAAAGGGGCGTCCAAAGGGTTCGGCGCCTGATCAACTCATGGCACGCGCATAAGGCTCCGACGGATTTCCCGGCGTATCGGTTCCAATGCGCGCGGTAATCGCCTGAAGACAATGTGTTGCTTGTGTAATTGACCGCGTCCCTCCGGAACCCCGCTATTCGTCTCGTCATCTCAAGGGTTGTCCGCCAGCCCCGGACAACCAGTACGGCGAGTGCGAATTGAGGACGTTATGCGTGAGGTCAGCCGGAGGGGGATCCTCGGTCTTGGTGCGGGAGCGGTGGCGTCACTTGCTGTCGCCGGCTGCTCCTCGCCAGGGTCCTCCACCAAGCCCAAGCCGCGGGAGACGCAGCAGGCGAAGCCGATCGGCGACGGTTCGACCTCCCGGGGCGCCCAGCGGCCCAAGGAGCCGAAGCCGGAGCGGCTGGAACGCGGCCAGAAGCCCCCGCAGTTCGTGATCTTCTCGTGGGACGGCGCGGGAGAGGTCGGCAACGGTCTCTTCCCGCGGTTCCGCAAGCTGGCCAAGGACCACGGCGCGACCATGACCTTCTTCCTCTCCGGCATCTACTGCCTGCCGGAGTCGAAGAAGTCGATGTACCGGCCGCCGAACAACCCGGTCGGCGCCTCCGACATCGGCTACCTCACCGATGAGCACATCAGGGCGACGCTGGAGAACGTGCGGAAGGCGTGGCTGGAGGGCCATGAGATCGGCACCCACTTCAACGGCCACTTCTGCGCCGGAAGCGGTTCGGTCGAGCGCTGGACGCCGGCCCAGTGGGAATCCGAGATCGAGCAGGCTGTGTCCTTCGTCACGAAGTGGCGGACGAACACCGGCTTCAAGGACCTCGATCCGCTGCCCTTCGACTACCGCAAGGAACTCATCGGCGGCCGCACCCCCTGTCTGAAGGGTCAGGACAACCTGCTGCCGACGGCCAGGAAGCTGGGCTGGCGCTATGACGCGAGTTCGCCCGGCGGCCGACAGGTGTGGCCTTCGAAGAAGCAGGGACTGTGGGACTTCCCGTTGCAGCAGATTCCCTTTCCCGGGCACTCCTTCGAAGTGCTTTCGATGGACTACAACATCCTGGCCAACCAGTCGCGCAATTCCACGAACGCGCCGGCGGCCAACTACCCGGGCTGGCGCAAGCAGGCCACCGGGGCGTACCTAGCCGGATTCCGGCGCGCCTATGAGGGCAATCGCGCGCCGTTGTTCATCGGAAACCACTTCGAGCAGTGGAACGGCGGTATCTACATGGATGCCGTCGAGGAAGCGCTGAAGCATATGGCGGACGAGAAGCACAAGGATGTGCGGCTGGTCTCCTTCCGGCAGTTCACCGACTGGATGGACGCCCAGGACCCGGCGGTACTGCAGGAGCTGCGCTCGTTCGAGGTGGGCGAGACCTGGCGGGCCAACCGCTGACCGGTCGGCGGCCGCCGACCGGTCGCCGGGCGGGTGTCGGTGGTCCGGGTCGTGGGTGGGGAACGGCCCGGACCGCCAGGCCGAAGGGGGGTGGCGAAGATCCCCAAAAGGTCCATGCGAAACTTTTCACATGAGTGCCTGCCGCGCCCCTCGGCGCCTCGCGACCCGACGTCGCGCAACCGTGCTGGCCACTGGGGCCGCGGTTGCCGCGCTGACCCTTACCGCCTGCGGTTCCGGCGGCACCTCGGGCGGCTCCTCCGACACCAAGTTCGTCCAGGGCAAGGGCGGCGTGGACACCGTGCCCAGGGGACAGCGCACCGAGGCCCCCGAGCTGTCGGGCACGACCCTCGAGGACGAGCAGCTCGATGTGGCCGACCTCAAGGGCAAGATCGTCGTCCTGAACGTCTGGGGCTCGTGGTGCGCGCCGTGCCGGGCGGAGGCGCCCAATCTCGCCAAGGTCGCGAAGGACACCAAGCGCGACGGCGTGGAGTTCGTGGGGATCAACACGCGGGACAACGACCGCGCCCCCGCCCGTAGGTTCGAGAAGGCGTTCGGCGTCGAGTACCCGAGCCTGTACGACCCGATGGGCAAGCTGATGCTGCGCTTCCCCAAGGGCAGCCTCAACCCGCAGGCCATCCCCTCCACCATCGTCCTGGACCGGGACGGCAGGATCGCGGCCCGTACGCTCACCGCGCTGAGCGAGGAGCGGCTCCGCTCGATGCTCGACCCGCTGATCGCGGAGAAGTGAGCGTGAGCACACTCGCCGCCGTCGCCGGATACAACGAGACCGTGATGACGGGGGGACTGCTGGTCTCCCTGCCGATCGCCGTCTTCGCCGGACTCGTCTCCTTCTTCTCCCCCTGTGTGCTGCCGCTGGTGCCCGGCTACATGTCGTACGTCACGGGGATCACCGGTGCCGATCTCGCCGAGGCCCGGCGCGGCCGGATGCTCGCGGGCGCCTCTCTCTTCGTCCTCGGGTTCAGCGCGGTCTTCGTCTCCGGCGGGGCCCTGTTCGGCAACTTCGGCAATGACCTCCAGGCGCACCGGGAGACCCTGAGCAAGGTCCTCGGGGTGATCACCATCGTGCTGGGCCTGGCCTTCATGGGGATCCTCAAGGGGTTCGGGCAGCGGGAGTTCCGCTTCCACATCAAGCCGACCATGGGGCTGGCGGGCGCACCGGTGCTGGGGGTCCTGTTCGGTGTCGGATGGACGCCGTGTCTCGGGCCGACGCTCAGCGCCGCCACCAGCCTCGCCTTCCAGCAGGGGACAGCGGCGCGCGGTGCGCTGCTGGTCGCCGCCTACTGCCTGGGGCTGGGCCTGCCGTTCATAGCGGTCGCCCTCGCCTACCGCCGAATGCTCGGCGCCTTCGGCTGGGTCAAGCAGCACTACGTCTGGGTGATGCGGGCCGGTGGCGGACTGCTGATCACCCTGGGGGTGCTGATGCTCACCGGTGTCTGGGACACCATGATGAGCGAAATGCAAAGCTGGGCCGCGGGCTTCAACGTTGGGATCTGATCGATGTCCACCACCGATACCGACACCGCGGCCGATACGGCGGGCGGCGCCAGCGCGGAGGAGCGCGAACTGGGCGCGGCCGGTTCACAGCTGTCCACGGCACCGTCCGAGGAGATCAGCCTCCCCTCGCTGGGGCTGCTGGGCTGGGTCCGCTGGTTCTGGCGCCAGCTGACCTCGATGCGGGTGGCGCTGCTGCTGCTCTTCCTGCTCTCGCTCGGCGCGATCCCCGGTTCGCTGATCCCGCAGACCAGCATCGATCAGCTCAAGGTCCAGACCTTCAAGGACGACCACCCGACGCTGACACCGGTCTACGAGAAGCTCCAGCTGTTCCACGTCTACAGCTCGGTGTGGTTCTCGGCGATCTACATCCTGCTGTTCATCTCGCTGATCGGCTGCATCGTGCCGCGCACCTGGCAGTTCATCGGCCAGCTGCGCGGCCGTCCGCCGGGCGCCCCGCGCCGCCTCACCCGGCTGCCGGCCTATACGACCTGGCGCACCGACGCCGAGCCGGAGGAGGTGCTCCGCGCCGCCCGCCGGGTCATGAAGGGGCGCCGCTTCCGCACCGAGAGCGCGGGTGACGCGGTCGCCGCGGAGAAGGGCTATCTGCGCGAGGTGGGCAACCTCGTGTTCCACATCTCGCTGATCGTGCTGCTGGTGTCCTTCGCGGCGGGACAGCTGTGGAAGGTCGAGGCCAGCAAGCTGGTCGTGGAGGGCGACGGCTTCGTCAACAGCGCGGTGAGCTTCGACGACCTCAAGACGGGCCAGCTGTTCGACAAGGACGACCTGGCCCCGTTCGGCTTCGAGCTCGACGACTTCCGCGCGACCTACGAACGCAGCGGTCCGCAGATGCGCACCCCGCGCACCTTCAGCGCGGACGTGACCTACTGGCAGGGCGCGGACGGTGCCGAGCGCAAGGCCCGGATCAAGGTCAACGAGCCGCTCGAGGTCTCGGGCTCCAAGGTCTACCTGCTGAACCACGGCTACGCCCCGGTGGTCACCGTCAGGGACGGGGAGGGCGAGGTCGCCTACAAGGGGCCGGTGGCCGGTCTGCCGATCGACGGGGCCAACCTCACCGAGAGCATGGTCATCAAGGTCCCGGACTACCGCAACAAGGCGGGCAAAAAGGACCAGATCGCCTTCCAGGGCCAGTTCCTGCCCACCTGGGTGCGCAGCCAGGGGATGTTCTCCGTCTTCCCCGCGCTGGACAACCCGACGCTGGTGCTCACCGCCTACCACGGCAGCCTGGGCATCAACGGCGGTACGCCGCAGAGCGTGTACCAGCTGGACAAGTCGCGGATGAAGCAGTTCATGGAGTCCGACGGCAAGACCAAGTACGCCCGCGCGCTGGCGGTCGGCGACTCCATGAAGCTGCCCGACGGCGCGGGCTCCCTGAAGTTCGAGGGGGTCAAGGAGTGGGCCAGCTTCCAGGTCTCGCACAAGCCCGGTACCGAGGGCGCCCTGATCGGCGCCGTGGCCGCCCTGGTGGGTCTGGCCGCCTCCCTGTTCATCCAGCGCCGCCGGGTGTGGGTGCGCGCGGTGACCGGCAAGGACGGCACCACCGTGGTCGAGATGGCCGGGCTCGGCCGCAGCGAGTCCGCCAAGCTGCCGGAGGAGCTCGCCGATCTGGCGGTCCGCCTCCAGGCCGACGCGCCGCCCGCGCCGGAAGCCGACGCGCCCCCCGCGTCGGAGGCCGCAACCTCCCCCGCGTCCGGGACGGAACCGGAACGCCAACCGGAACCCGCACCGGAATCGAAGCCGGAACCCGAGTCGGAGGGTGAACCGGAATCCGATCCGGCACCCGGGGCCGACGGCACGGATCCCGCAGATCCATCCGAAGGAGCGCACGCGTGAACCTCGCCGCCGAAGTCAACGAGACACTGGCGCACTACAGCAATGTGCTGATCTATTCGGCGATGGCGGTCTACACCCTCGCCTTCCTCGCTCATATCGCCGAGTGGGTGTTCGGCAGCCGCAGTGCCGTCGGCCGCACCGCCGCCGCGATCACCGCCGAGGCGGCCGCCGCCCCGCGTGCCCAGGTCACCGTCCAGGTCGGCGGGAACACCGCCGAGAAGGGCGGTACCGCGGTCCTGGAGCGGCCCAAGGTGATCACCCGCTCCGCCGCGGGCAGCCGGGACGTCCCGGACGGTCCGGGTGCCGCCGGGGGCAGTGAACAGGGCGATGTCTACGGCCGGATCGCGGTCGGTCTGACCGTGCTGGCCCTGCTCTTCCACGCCGGGGGCGTGCTCACCCGCGCCCTGTCGGTGCAGCGGGCCCCGTGGGGCAACATGTACGAGTTCTCCACGACCTTCGCCCTGGTCGCGGTCGTCACGTACCTCACCCTGCTGGCGCTGAAGAAGAACGTGCGCTGGATCGGTCTGCCCCTGGTCACCACGGTCCTCCTCGACCTCGGGCTCGCCGTCTCCGTCCTGTACACCGACAGCGACCAGTTGGTCCCCGCGCTGCACTCCTACTGGCTGTGGATCCACGTCAGCTGCGCGATCGTCTCCGGCGCCTCGCTCTACATCGGCGCCGTCTCCACGCTGCTCTACCTCTTCCGTGACCGGTACGAGGCGCAGCTGGAGAACCCCAAGGGGAAGAAGTTCGGCCGGTTCGCCTCCTCGGTCCTGGAGCGGGTGCCCTCGGCGGCGTCCCTGGACAAGTTCGCGTACCGGATCAACGCCACGATCTTCCCGCTGTGGACGTTCACGATCATCGCGGGCGCGATCTGGGCGGAGGCGGCCTGGGGCCGTTACTGGGGCTGGGACCCCAAGGAGGTCTGGTCCTTCATCACCTGGGTCGCCTACGCCGGCTACCTGCACGCCCGGGCCACCGCGGGCTGGAAGGGCCGTAAGGCCGCCTACCTCGCGCTGATCGCGTTCGGCTGCTACCTGTTCAACTACTACGGCGTGAACATCTTCGTCACCGGCAAGCACTCCTACGCCGGGGTCTGACCGCCGGACGATCCGCTCCGGCGGGTCGACGTCTCACGGCGGGGAGGGGCGCGAGCACATCGGCTCGCGCCCCTCCCCGCCGTGTCGTCTCACTCGTTCGTGTCCCCGGGGGCCTCGCCCTTGCGGCGCAGCTCCTCCTCGCGGCGGCGCAGATCGGCCTCCCAGCTCTTCAGCCGCTGCTCGTCGTCCTCCGCGGGCCGCTCTGCCGCCTCCTGCGCTTCCCCGCTGTCCTGCTGGTCCTGCTGTCCTCCGAGGGACTTCAGGAACTCGGGGTTGTCATCCGGTGCGACCCAGCCGCCGCCCCCGCGCGCGCCGCCCCGGACCCCGCCGCCCACCGCGCGCTTACGGCCCGCGATCAGCCAGGAGACCGAGCCGACGACCGGGAACAGCAGCACCAGAATCGCCCAGATCGGCTTGGGGAGATAGCGGATGTCCTGCTCGTCGGTGGTGATGCAGTCGATGAACGCGTAGATGCTGAGTGCCAGCGGCACCAGGATCATCAGCACCCGGAGCATGAGGCGATCCCCCTGCGTGTGGTGTTCGGGGCCGAAGGCACGGGCCCCAGTTACGGGACCAGGGTAGTGCGTACCGGATACTGGGACGCATGGCTTATGACGATCTTCGTTCCTTTCTGCGGGCGCTGGACAGGGAAGGTGACCTCAAGCGGGTCAAGGCCGAAGTCGATCCGCACCTGGAGATCGGCGAGATCGTCGACAGGGTCAACAAGGCGGGCGGTCCCGCGCTGCTCTTCGAGAACGTCAAGGGCTCGTCGATGCCGCTGGCGATGAATGTCTTCGGCACCGACCGCCGGCTGCTGAAGTCCCTCGGACTGCGCTCCTACGACGAGATCAGCGAGAAGATCGGCGGACTGGTCAGGCCGGAGCTGCCGCACGGCTTCGTCGGCGTCCGCGAGGCGTTCGGGAAACTGGGCGCCATGGCGCACGTACCGCCGAAGAAGGTCAAGGACGCGCCGGTCCAGGAGGTCGTGCTCACCGGTGAGGACGTGGACCTGGAGGCGCTCCCGGCGCTGTTCACCTGGCCCGAGGACGGCGGCTCGTTCTTCAACCTGGGCCTGACCCACACCAAGCACCCGGAGACCGGGGTGCGCAACCTCGGCCTCTACCGCCTCCAGCGCCATGACCGCCGCACCATCGGGATGCACTGGCAGATCCACAAGGACAGCCGCAACCACTACCAAGTGGCGGCCAGGCGCGGTGAGAAGCTGCCGGTGGCCATCGCCTTCGGCGCGCCGCCCGCGGTGACGTACGCCTCCACGGCCCCGCTGCCGGGCGATATCGACGAGTACCTCTTCGCCGGGTTCCTCCAGGGCAAGCGGATCGAGATGGTCGACTGCAAGACGGTGCCGCTCCAGGTCCCGGCCAACGCCGAGGTGGTCATCGAGGGGTGGCTGGAGCCGGGGGAGATGCTGCCGGAGGGCCCGTTCGGCGACCACACCGGCTTCTACACCCCGCAGGAGCCGTTCCCGGCGCTGACCATCGACTGTGTGACGATGCGCAAGCGGCCGCTGCTGCAGTCGATCGTGGTGGGGCGGCCGCCGACCGAGGACGGTCCGCTGGGCCGGGCCACCGAGCGGTTCTTCCTCCCGCTGCTCAAGATCGTCGTCCCCGACATCGTGGACTACCACCTCCCCGAGTCCGGCGGTTTCCACAACTGCGCGATCGTCTCGATCGACAAGAAGTACCCCAAGCACGCGCAGAAGGTGATGCACGCCATCTGGGGCGCCCACATGATGTCGCTCACCAAGCTGATCGTGGTGGTGGACGCCGACTGTGATGTGCACGACCTCCACGAGGTGTCCTGGCGCGCGCTGGGGAACACGGACTACGCCCGCGACCTCACCGTGGTCGAGGGCCCGGTCGACCATCTCGACCACTCCTCGTACCAGCAGTTCTGGGGTGGCAAGGCGGGGATCGACGCCACCGCGAAGTGGCCCGAGGAGGGCTACACACGGGACGGCGGCTGGCCCCGGATGGTCGAGTCCGATCCCGCGACATCCGACCGGGTGACGCGCCGCTGGAAGGAGTACGGGCTGTGACGTCCGCCGCCGCTGCCGCGCCGCGCCCCGGGGCCACCAAGTCGTTCCTGCGGCTGGTGATGATCGAGCACTCCGTCTTCGCGCTGCCCTTCGCCTACATCGCCGCGCTCACCGCCATGTTCCAGCTGGACGAGCGCGTCCACTGGACCCGGCTGCTGCTGATCACGGTGGCGATGGTGGGGCTGCGCACCTTCGCGATGGCCGCGAACCGGATCATCGACCGTGAGATCGACGCCCGCAATCCGCGCACCGCGGGCCGTGAACTGGTCACCGGCGCCGTGTCGGTGCGCACCGCGTGGAGCGGCGCGCTGGTCGCGCTCGCGGTCTTCCTGGGCGCCGCCGCCCTGCTGAACCCGCTGTGCCTGGTGCTGGCGCCGGTCGCCGTGGTGCCGATGGTGGTCTATCCGTACGGCAAGCGGTTCACCGACTATCCGCACGCCATCCTGGGCCTGGCCCAGGCGATGGGCCCGGTCGGCGCCTGGCTCGGGGTCACCGGTGAATGGTCCTGGGAGGCGGTGATCCTGGGGCTCGCGGTCGGCATCTGGATCGGCGGTTTCGACCTGATCTTCGCCTGCCAGGACGTGGCGGCCGACCGGGCGCACGGGGTGCGGTCGGTCCCGGCCCGCTTCGGGATCGCGGGGGCGCTGTACGGCGCGCGGTTCTGCCATGTGCTCACCGTCGCCCTGCTGGTCTGGTACGGGCTGGCCACGGACGCCGGAGCGTTCTTCTGGACGGGGCTGGTGATCGTCACGGCGGCCTTCGGGTACGAGCACAGCATCGTGCGCCCGGGCGATCTGTCACGGCTGAACCGGGCCTTCTTCACGGTCAACGGCTTCATCGGGATCGCGCTGTTCTGCTGTGCGCTGCTCGACCTGCTGGTGCGGGGGCTGAGCCTGTGAGAGCGGCCGGACGGCGGCGGATAGGCTCGGTCGTGTGGAGCCGCCGCAGGAGCCGTACGAGCCGTACGAAGAGGTGAGCCGACGCCCCTGGGTGGTCGGTGTGTCCGGCGCGTCCGGGACGCCGTTCGCCGCCTCGGTGCTGCGCGCGCTGCTGACCGCGGGGGAGGCCGTCGACCTGGTGATCAGCCGGGCGTCCCGGCTGACGCTGCTGGACGAGACCGGGATCGCGTTCCGGGACGCGCACTGGCGTGACGACCTGTGCCGCTGGCTGGCCCGCGGCGCGGACGGCACCCCCGACGCCTTCGAGGTGCCGGCCGGGGTCGCGGAGGTGCGCCACTGGGCTGCCGGGGACCTCGCCGCCGGGCCGTCCTCCGGTTCGTACCAGGTCAAGGGGATGCTGATCGTCCCGGCGAGCACGGCGTGCGTGGCCGGGGTGGCGCTGGGGCTGTCGAAGGACCTGCTCCAGCGGGCCGCGAGCGTGACCCTCAAGGAGCGGCGCCCGCTCGTGGTCGCGGTGCGGGAGACCCCGCTGAACGGTCAGACCCTCCGGCACCTGGTCTCGCTGGACGAGGCGGGCGCGGTGGTACTGCCCGCCTCTCCGGCGTTCTACGCGGGCGCGACGCATATCCAGGATCTGGTGGACTTCGTCGCGGGGCGGGTACTCGACGCGGCCGGAGTGCCGCACAAGCTGTACCGCCGGTGGGAAGGGGAACTCGGTGGGGACCGGGGGAGGGGTTAGCGCGTCCAGCGCTTCCGGGCCATCGCGGCGCGGGCCGCGACGACGACCGCGCGGCGCCCCGCACGGGAGGTGGGCCGGTGGTTCGCACGCGAGCGGTTGGCCAGGTCCCGCAGCTCATGCATGCGGGCTTCAAGACCCTCGATCGAGTACACGGTGAGTCTCATCTCCTGAGGAAAACAGGCCGATCGCCTGAAAATTTGCAGGGCGTGTGGCCCTGATGCCTTAGATTCTACATGTAATGTCGCTCGAACTCTGAATAATGGAAGGCGTACGGCATATGGACGCGGTGGACAGGCAGCTCATCCAGGCGCTGCGGGAGAACGGCAGGGCCTCGTACGCGGAGCTGGGCAGGCTGGTCGGCCTGTCCGGACCCAGCGTCACGGACCGGATCAACCGCCTGGAGGCGGCCGGTGTCATCACCGGCTATCGCGCGACCGTCGACGCCGCGTCCCTCGGGCTCGGGGTCACCGCGCTGATCGGCATCCAGCTCTCCGACGCCACCGACCACGAGGACGTGGCGCAGCGGATGCGCGAGCTCGCCGAGATCGAGGACTGCTGGTTCATCGCGGGCGACGACTCCTACATGCTCAAGGTGCGCGCCTCGGACGTGGACGGTCTGGAGCGGACCATCCGCAGGCTGTCCGGGACCAAGGGCGTCTCCCGCACCCGCACCACGATCGTGCTGTCCACCAAGTGGGAGAACCGGGTCGGAGAGCTCCCCGAGGACATCGAGGCGTAGTCTCGGCGAAGCCGACATCGGCAGAGGAAGGGCCGGAGAAAGACGGCCGGACGCAGGGGGCGAACGCATGGGAGGCGACCGCGTGACGGCGACCACACAGGACGTGGGTTTCAAGCGGGAGTTGGAGCAGAAGGTTCTCGCCGGCGAGCGGCTGTCCCGTGAGGACGGCATCGCCCTGTACGCGTCCGACGATCTGGCGTGGCTGGGCGGTCTGGCCCACGAGGTGCGCACCCGTAAGAACGGCGATGTCGTGCACTTCAACGTCAACCGCCATCTGAACATGACCAATGTGTGCACCGCGTCCTGTGCGTACTGCTCGTTCCAGCGGAAGCCGGGTGAGAAGGACGCCTACACGATGCGGATCGAGGAGGCGGTGCGGCTCGCCAAGGCGATGGAGGGGGAGAACCTCACCGAGCTGCACATCGTCAACGGTCTGCACCCCACCCTTCCCTGGCGGTACTACCCGAGGTCGCTGCGGGCGCTGAAGGAGGCACTGCCGGAGGTCTCGCTGAAGGCGTTCACCGCCACGGAGATCCATCACTTCGAGAAGATCTCCGGGCTCAGCGCGTCGGAGATCCTGGACGAGCTGATCGACGCGGGCCTTGAGTCGCTGACCGGCGGCGGCGCCGAGATCTTCGACTGGGAGGTCCGGCAGCACATCGTGGACCACGAGACCCACTGGGAGGACTGGTCGCGGATTCACCGGCTGGCCCATGAGAAGGGTCTGAAGACGCCGTGCACGATGCTCTACGGGCATATCGAGGAGCCCCGGCACCGGGTGGACCACGTCCTGCGGCTGCGGGAACTCCAGGATGAGACCGGGGGGTTCCAGGTCTTCATCCCGCTGCGCTACCAGCACGACTTCGTGGACATGAAGGACGGCAAGATCCGCAACCGGCTCCAGGCGCGGACGACGATGGCGACCGGCGCGGAGGCGCTGAAGACGTTCGCGGTCTCGCGGCTGCTGTTCGACAACGTCCCGCATGTGAAGGTCTTCTGGGTCATGCACGGGGTGCAGACGGCTCAGCTGGCGCTGAACCACGGTGCGGACGACATGGACGGCTCGGTCGTCGAATACAAGATCACCCATGACGCGGACAACTACGGGACGCCGAACAAGCTGACCCGTGACGATCTGCTGGATCTGATCCGGGACGCGGGCTTCCGTCCGGTCGAGCGCAACACCCGCTACGAGATCATCCGCGACTACGAGGGCCCCGACCCGGACCGCCGCGAGTCCCCCCAGCCCATGCGGGTGTGAGGTCCCGGCTGGTTATCGTCGGCCCATGCCTCTGACGTTCGAACTCGACCCGGCTGTCACCCCCGAGCTGCGCGACGGGATCTGCTCCCTGTGGGCCGACACCTCGAACGCGGACGGGGCGGTCGGCTTCGTACCCCCTGTCACGGTCGACGACGTCCGCTCGGAGCTGGTCAAGCACCTGGTGGCGATGGCCGAGGACCGCGCCCGGCTGCTGGTCGGCCGAGACGAGGACGGCAGGGTCGCCGCGACCGCCGTCCTCGGCCTCAACACCCACCGGCTGATGCGCCACTGGTGCTGGCTGTTCACCGTGATGGTCCACCCCTCCCACCAGGGCAAGGGATACGGCCGCGCGCTGATGGCGGCGGCCGGGGAGGCCGCCCGCGGACTGGGCGGAATCACCGGGATACGGCTGACCTGCCGGGGCGGCCGCGGTCTGGAGCGGTTCTACGGCTCCTGCGGCTACAAGGAGGTCGGCCGGGTACCGGACGCGATCCGAGTCGCGGAGGGCGAGTTCCGCGACGACATCACGATGTGGCTGCCGCTGAATTGATCGAAATGCGGACGTGCTTCACTGGGAGGGCAGATCTCCCCAGCAGAAAGAAGTCCAGCCGTGTCACTCCAGCCGAGCGCCACGTTCCGCTACACCCTGATGCGTCTGGGGATCTTTGCCGGCTCCTTCCTGGCCATCTGGGCGCTGGTCTGGTTCCGGCTGGTCCCCTCGGGTCTCGGCCGGTCGAACCTGTTCTGGGTGGCGCTGCTCGCCCTCGTCGTCTCCGCCCCGCTCAGCTGGGTGCTGCTGCGCAGGCAGCGGGAGGCCATGGCGGTCCAGGTCGCCGGGAGGGTGGACCGCGCCAAGGAGCGCCTGGCGGCGAACCAGAGCCAGGAGGACGGCGTCTGACCGGCGCCGCACCGGCCCCGCTGTAACGCTCCTCACACCACCCACACCGCTTCGGCACGCCCCGTGGGTCAGCATCCGCTGACCCACGGGCGTTGCCGTGTGCCGGGCCGGCCCGGGGAACCATCCCCAAAGATTTTCTTTGGGTTACTCAAAGCAGCGGTGTTAACGTACTTGTCATGACGACAGCAGCCGCGCCCCGTATCGCAGCGAGCGTTCCGCTCGTGGCGCGCCTGCACATCGATCTTTGCCGCTGCCTGTCCGCGGCCTGTCGCCGCCGCTGACCCACCTCGCGTACAGCGGCCGGAGATCCCGTACGGACTCCTGGCTCTTCTGCTTCTCCCTCACTGTGACCTCCCCGGAGTGTGTCCGTTGTCGTCCGTTCCCGAGACGTCCCCCAAGACGTCGTCGTCCTTCCGCCTGCCCAAGGTGCCCTTCTGGGCCCAGATCCTGCTCGGCCTGGTGCTGGGTGTGCTGCTCGGCTGGGTCGCCCGCAGCGGTGACGTCAGCTGGCTGGTCACCACGCTCGACAAGATCGGCTCGATCTTCGTCCAGCTGCTGAAGCTGGCCGTGGCCCCGCTGGTCTTCTTCGCGATCCTGATATCGATCACCAACCTGCGGAACGTCAACAACGCCGCCCGGCTGGCGACCCGCACCCTGCTGTGGTTCATGGCCACCTCGTTGATCGCGGTCGCCATCGGCCTGGCCATCGGTCTGCTCACCGACCCCGGCGCGGGCACCGACCTCACCCCCAAGGACGGCGCCAAGCCCGAGGAGGCGGGTTCCTGGCTGGACTTCCTGACCGGGATCGTGCCGACCGACGTGGTCACACCGTTCACCGAGCTCAACGTCCTCCAGATCGTCTTCCTCGCCGCCGTGGCGGGCGTCGCAGCCCTCCAGCTCGGTGAGAAGGCCGAGCCGGTCCTGAATCTGAGCCGGGCGGTGCTGGAACTGCTCCAGAAGGCGCTGTGGTGGGTCATCCGCCTCGCCCCGCTGGGCACCCTCGGCCTCATCGGCTTCGCCATCGCCGAGTACGGCTGGGACCTCATCGGCAAGTACGCGACCTTCACCGCCGACATCTACATCGGCTGCGCGCTGGTGATGTTCGGCGTCTACCCGCTGCTGCTCTCCACGGTCGCCAAGGTCAACCCGCTGAACTTCTTCAAGGGCGCCTGGCCCGCCATCCAGCTGGCCTTCGTCTCCCGCTCCTCGGTCGGCACCATGCCGCTGACCCAGAAGGTCACCGAGCGCCTGGGTGTCCCCAAGGAGTACGCCTCCTTCGCGGTGCCGTTCGGCTCCACCACCAAGATGGACGGCTGCGCCTCGATCTACCCGGCCATCGCCGCGATCTTCATCGCCCAGATCTTCGACGTCCAGCTGGGCATCGGCGACTACCTGCTGATCGCGTTCGTCTCGGTCATCGGCTCCGCCGCCACCGCGGGCCTCACCGGCGCCACGGTCATGCTGACCCTGACCCTCTCCACGCTGGGCCTGCCCCTGGAGGGCGTGGGTCTGCTGATGGCCATCGACCCGGTGCTGGACATGATGAGGACCGCCACCAACGTGGCGGGCCAGGCCCTGGTCCCGGTCCTGGTCTCGGCCCGGGAGAAGATCCTCGACCGCGACGCATACAACAACGTGAAGAGCGTCGACTTGGACGACGTGACCGCTGAGCCGCAGACGGTCCCGGCAGCCGCGTAGCACCGGACGTCCACGGCAAGCACAAGTCCGGTGCCCCCGCACCTCACTGAGGTCCGGGGGCACTGGGCTGTCCGGGTCTTGGGCAATGGTGCGGCCCTGGGGACGACGCGCTACGGCTCGTCGGAGGGGACACGACGGGGGCGCTGCGCCCGATCGGCCCCCGTTCTTGGATGCTCGCCCCGCGGTGGCTGCCTATTACGGCCGACGGCCGCCACCCGCGACGCCTCAGCCCGTGCGGTGGGTGCACGCGTTCTCTTGTCGTGCGGGGCACCTGGCTTGGACCATGCCAGTACGCGCAGCGTTGTACGTGCTGAGTTGAGGTGCGGGGCGACCGGTTGGTCCCCCGGCCGACTCCGCGAACGCCCGCATCGGCGTCTGCCTCCGGCTAGTCCACGGGTACGTCGTTAACGACGTAGATGATGTTGTTGCTGCAATGGGTCGTGGTCGGGGCGCCGAGAGTGGGGTTGGTGCTGTTCGCAGTGGCGAGGTTGCCCTCGATAGCACTCGAGGACTCGCATGCGTTGACCTGGTTACCCGTCTGATCAGAATCGTTGCCGGTGTCGGCGTGCGCGCCACTCGCGCCCACGGCGAGCAGTGCCCCCGCGGCCATGGTCAGGGCGGACAGCTTCTTAAGCACGATCAAGGACCCTTTCACGGGAAGTCGTACGGACGTCCCGCTAACGACCGCCCTTCAGGCGGGTCTCGGCGTCGCGCGCGACTTCATCCGTACGGCCGCCTATGAGGATCCCGGTCAGGACGTTCCTGATCCGCTGCCGCCGCCGAACCGTGTGCGCACCATCGACGGGGCGGGGCCATGTCCCGTAGGAGTTCACCTGCTTCGGGGCATGAGCCGGTCCGGCGGGCGCCTAGGCTAGGCGGCGATATGTGTGCGGGGGCACGGATCGAAGAGGGGGCTGCCTGCGTGGGCGGGGCGACGAGGGGCAAGCGCGTACCACGGGCGGTGCGGGAGCAGCAGATGCTGGACGCGGCGGTGCGGGCGTTCGCGCGCAGCGGCTACCAGCACGCCTCGATGGACGACATAGCGGAGCTGGCGGGGGTCTCCAAACCGCTGGTCTATCTGTATCTGCACTCCAAGGAGGAGCTGTTCGCGGCCTGTATCCGGCGTGAGGCCGCGGCCCTGGTGGCGGCGGTGCGCGCCGCCGTGGAGCAGGGGGCTTCCGCCGACCGGCAGTTGTGGAGCGGGCTGAGCGGTTTCTTCACGCACACCGCCGCCCACCCGGACGGCTGGACGCTGCTGCACGTCCAGGCCCGTACGCACGGACGGCCGTTCGCGCATGAGGTGGCCGCGATGCGGGAGGAGCTGGTGGCCTTCGTGACCCAGCTGCTGGCCGTGGCGGCGCGGGACAACGCGGCGCGCGAGCGGCTGGACCGCGCGGATGTGGCCGCGATCGCGTACGCCCTGGTGGGCGCGGCGGAGTCACTGGCCGACTGGGCGGGTGACCAGGGCGGGCCGTCGGCCCAGGAGGCGGCGGCGACGCTGATGGACTTCGCCTGGGCCGGGCTGGGCAATGTGCTGCGCGGTGAGGGATGGGCCCGCGAGGCCGTCTCGCACCCGGCCGGGTAGGTCGGTTGACGCGGTGTCATCGGCCCCGCCTGCGGGGCGCGCGGTCACCTGATCGGGCGCGCGTGTCCGCGGTGCGCCGCCGCCGTCCTCTATGCGCTGGCTAGTCTCAACGGGCCCTGCCGGACGTGTGAGAGCGGTGAGCGAGCATGGCCATGACCCGTCGTCCCGCCACGGCCGAATGGCTCGGTCTGCGGCCGCACCCCGAGGGCGGCTGGTACCGGGAGACCTGGCGCGGCGCGGTCTCGGCCCCGCTCCCCGGGTACACCGGTGACCGGGCCACGGCCACGGCGGTCTACTTCCTGCTGACCCCCGGTGAGGAGCAGCACTGGCACCGGGTGCTCTCGGCCGAGCTGTGGCTGTGGCACCGGGGCGGTCCACTGCGGCTGCTGCTGGGCGGGCCGGGGGAGCGGCCGGAGACGGATGAGCCCGCCGAGGTGGCGCTGGGGCCGGACATCGCGGCCGGGCAGCGGCCCCAGGCCGTCGTACCGCCGAGGGTGTGGCAGGCGGCGCGTCCGGCGGCGGACGAGGAGGTGCTGGTGAGCCGTGTGGTCTCTCCGGGCTTTGAGCTCGCGGATTTCCGCAGGTGGGAGGGGTGACCCCGGTCCGGGGTCCGGAAAGGCAGGAGCCCCGCTTCCCCCACCGGTGTGGAGGGAGCAGGGCTCCTTGGGTACTGCTAGATCAGACCGCGCTGACGTTCTCGGCCTGCGGGCCCTTCGGACCCTGGGTGACGTCGAAGGTCACGGCCTGGTTCTCCTCGAGGGAGCGGAAGCCAGACGCGTTGATCGCGGAGTAGTGAACGAAGACATCGGGGCCGCCGCCGTCCTGGGCGATGAAGCCGAAGCCCTTCTCGGCGTTGAACCACTTGACGGTTCCGGTAGCCATAAGCCCTCCTTGGGCCAAAGGGTTGCCCTGCTCCAGAACCTGCAAGAAGTCTGAAAACTACAAAAGCCCGCGGTTACATGCTCCGCAGGCTCTGTACTGCAAGGGAAACCAAACTGCAACTTGCGGCGAGCTTAGCACGCAGCGTGTGCGAGGGGAAAGAGCCGAAGATCACGAATAAGTGGGGTTTCCAGCGCCTCGGAGATGGATAAGATCGCAGGTCGCGCAGCTACTGCCGGAGAATCGCCGGGGGCCCGCGGCACCCCGCCGCCGCCGTGGGCGCCGTGCGGGGCTAGCCTCCGCACGTGGACATTTCACCGAGTTCCCCCTCGCGGAGTACACAGGGTGCCTCCGACGGCGTCACGCCCGACGGCGACCGCCGGCGCAGCCGCCCGAGAGTGGGCCACATCCAGTACCTGAACTGCATGCCGCTGTACTGGGGCCTCGCCCGGACCGGTTCGCTCCTCGACTTCGAGCTCACCAAGGACACCCCTGACGCCCTGAACGACCAGCTCGTCCGCGGCGACCTCGACATCGGCCCGATCAGCCTGGTCGAGTACCTGCGCAACGCCGACGACCTGGTGGCGCTCCCGGACATCGCGGTGGGCTGCGACGGGCCCGTGATGTCCTGCGTGATCGTCTCGCAGGTGCCGCTGGAGCAGCTGGACCACGCGCGGGTGGCGCTGGGCTCGGCCTCCCGCACCTCCGTACGGCTGGCCCGGCTGCTGCTGGCCGAGCGGTACGGGGTCACCCCCGAGTACTACACCTGCCCGCCCGACCTCAGCCTGATGATGCAGGAGGCCGAGGCGGCGGTGCTCATCGGTGACGCCGCGCTGCGCGCCAACCTCCACGAGGCGTCCCGGCTGGGCCTCCAGGTCCATGACCTCGGTCAGATGTGGAAGGAGTGGACCGGGCTGCCGTTCGTCTTCGCGGTCTGGGCGGTCCGCCGCGACTACCTGGAGCGGGAGCCGGTGATCGTGCACAAGGTGCACGAGGCGTTCCTCGCCTCCCGGAACCTCTCGCTGGAGGAGGTCGGCAAGGTCGCCGAGCAGGCGGCGCGCTGGGAGGCCCTGGAAGCGCCGGTGCTGGAGCGCTACTTCACCACCCTCGACTTCAGCCTCGGCCGGGCCCAGTTGAAGGGCATCGCGGAGTTCGCCCGCCGGACCGGACATGACGGGGGCTACCCGGCGGACGTCCGGGTGGAACTGCTGGACGGGCAGACCTCCGGGGTCTGAGCGGTCCGTGCCGTCCGGTGGTGTCCGCGGCGTCCGATGGCGTCCGCGGCGTCCGGTGGTGTCGGCGGCGTGCGCGGACGTGCGCGGCGACGGACCGGATCACTGGGCCGCCTTCGCGGGCCCGCCTAAGCTGGACCGCGCCGTCGACGGGGGAGGCACGCCATGGATCCGCTGGGAGCGGACGACCCACGGGCCATCGGCGCGTACCGGCTGCTCGGACGGCTCGGCTCGGGCGGTATGGGCCGTGTCTACCTCGGGCGCAGCGCCGGAGGGCGCACGGTCGCGGTCAAGGTGGTGCACCCCCACTTCGCGCTGGACGAGCAGTTCCGCGCGCGCTTCCGGCGTGAGGTCGAGGCCGCGCGCCGGGTCGGTGGCGCGTGGACCGCGCCGGTGCTGGACGCCGACCCCGGGGCCGCCGTGCCGTGGGTGGCCACCGGCTATGTGGCGGGCCCCTCGCTCAGCCGGGCGATATCCGACGAGGGACCGCTTCCCGAGGCGTCGGTACGGGCGCTGGGGGCGGGGCTCGCGGAGGCACTGGCCGCCGTGCACGCGCTGGGCCTGGTCCACCGGGACGTCAAGCCGTCCAATGTGCTGCTGGCCCTCGACGGGCCGCGGCTGATCGACTTCGGGATCGCCCGCGCCACCGACGGCACCGCCTCGCTCACCTCCACCGGGGCGTCCATCGGGTCGCCCGGCTACATGGCGCCCGAGCAGATCCTCGGGGAGGACGTCGGCGGTCCGGCGGACGTCTTCTCGCTGGGCTCGGTGCTGGCGTACGCGGCGACCGGCGAGGGCCCCTTCCCGGGCGACAGCTCGGCGGCGCTGCTGTACAAGGTGGTCCACGCCGAACCCCGGCTCAGCGAGCAGCTCACCGGCGATCTGCGCGAGCTGGTGGCCGCGTGCCTCGCCAAGAACCCCGCCGACCGACCCGCCCCGGAGCAGATCGTCCGGCGGCTGGCGCCCACGGACGGTGCCTCGGGGCTCGTGCGGTCCGGCTGGCTGCCGGGGACGCTGGTGGAGCGGGTGAGCCGGCGGGCGGTGCAACTGCTCGATCTGGAGGCGGAAACGGAGGATCCGGAACCGACCGGCGACGCGGAAGCCGCGCCCGCGGAACCGGAGGTGACAGCGGAAGCGACCCCCGCACCGCGGGCCGAGGAGACGTCCGCCGCCGGCCCGGACCGGCCGGCGCCCCACACCCCGGCTCCGGTTCCGGCCCGGGTCCCCGGGCCGTCCACCGCCGGATCGCCCGCCCTCGGCGCCTTCGGCCCCCCGGACCCCTCGTACGCGGGCGGTTTCCCGGGCCGTGAACCGGCCGACCGCACCACTCCTCCTCCGCCGCCGTCGTACCCCGCCCCGCTTCCCGAGCGGGGACGCGGTGTCGCGCTCAGCGCCTCCGTGGGCGGCCGCAACCGCCCCAAGGCGCTCAGCTGCACCCTCGTGCTCTCCGTCGCGGGCGCCCTGGCCGCCGCGACGACCGCCGCGGTGGTCTTCGACGTCCTGCCCGGCAGCGGCAAGGACACCAAGGCCGGTTCACGCGGCGACGCCCGGCCCGGCGGGAGCCCGTCCGCGACACCGCCGACCTCGGCGACGCCCGGCGACGGCGCGGGCCCCGGCGCGATCCCCAAGACGTTCCTCGGCACCTGGCGCGGCGACCTCACCTCGGACTCCGGCATCCCCGTGGGCACCATGACCATCACCTTCCGGCAGGGCCGGGTCGGGGAGCAGGTCGCGACCGGCCGGGTGACGCTGTCGGTGCTGCGCTGCGACAGCACCTGGAAACTGGTCTCCGCCTCCTCCGGTGAACTCCGGCTCGACGCCGCGCTGAAGCGGGACCGGCCCCAGGAGGGGTGCAGCGACGGTTCCACCCAGGAGCGGTTCGTCCTCGCGGGCGACACCCTGCGCTACCGCGCGAAGGACGACCGCGCGGGCGATCCGAGCGGCACCCTGCACAGGCTCCGCTAGGCCCTGTCCTGCCGATCTTCGTGGGCCCGCGACGCCTGGCACCGCACCTCGCCGCGTTGTCGGGATCATCCGAGTACCCCAGTACAAGGACGACCCTCCGCCTTGCGAGCTACGGCGCCAGACGCCGCGGCCTGATCCACGAAGATCGACAGGACAGGACCTAGCCGTCGCCAGGGGGCGCTCGCACGGACGGGACACGCCCCCGGAACGGCGCATCACCGCTGGCGTAGGCTGATTCGGTCCGCCCGTGAACCTCCGAAAGGTACGCCCCGGTGACCGCACACGCAGAGTTGCAGGCAGTCCTCGACCGCGCCGCAGCCGGGGGCCGCATCACACCGCAGGAAGCGCTCGACCTGTACCGGTTCGCGCCGCTGCACGCGTTGGGTGCGGCCGCGGACGCGGTGCGCCGACGTCGTTACGCCGGTACGGAGCACATCGCGACGTACATCATCGAGCGGAACATCAACTACACCAATGTGTGTGTGACGGCGTGCAAGTTCTGTGCGTTCTACGCCGCGCCGAAGGATGTGGCGAAGGGCTGGAGCCGTGATCTCGACGACATCCTGAAGCGCTGTGCGGAGACCGTGGAGCTCGGCGGTACGCAGATCATGTTCCAGGGTGGGCACCATCCCGACTACGGGGTCGAGTACTACGAGGAGCACTTCTCGGCGATCAAGAAGGCGTTCCCGCAGTTGGTGATCCATTCGCTGGGGGCGTCCGAGGTCGAGCACATGGCGCGGATCTCGGGTGTGTCGGCGGAGGAGGCGATCCGGCGGATTCACGCGGCGGGTCTGGACTCCTTCGCGGGGGCGGGCGCGGAGTTGCTGCCGGAGCGGCCGCGCAAGGCGATCGCACCGCTGAAGGAGTCCGGTGAGCGGTGGCTGGAGATCATGGAGATCGCCCACCGCCTGGGAGTGGAGTCCACCTCGACGATGCTGATGGGGACGGGGGAGACGAACGCGGAGCGGATCGAGCACATCCGGATGATCCGTGAGGTGCAGGACCGCACCGGTGGCTTCCGCGCGTTCATCCCGTACACGTATCAGCCGGAGAACAACAAGCTGAAGGGGCAGACGCAGGCGACGATCTTCGAGTACCTGCGGATGATCGCGATCGCGCGGCTGTTCCTGGACAACGTCGCCCATATCCAGGGGTCCTGGCTGACGGTGGGCAAGGAGGCCGGTCAGCTGTCGCTGCATTACGGCGCGGATGACCTGGGCTCGGTGATGCTGGAGGAGAACGTGGTCTCCTCGGCGGGTGCCAGGCACCGTTCCAACCGGATGGAGCTGCTGCATCTGATCCGCGCGGCGGGCCGGGTCCCCGCGCAGCGCGCCACGACGTACGAGCACCTGGTGGTGCACGAGGACCCGGCGAACGACCCGGTCGACGACCGCGTCGTCTCCCATGTCTCCTCCACGGCGATCGACGGTGGCACCGCCCACCCCGAGCTCAAGCTCATCGACGCGAAGTGACCGCGCTCCCGTGCTGACGATCCACCGTGTGCGTGCGGTCCGCCTCGTGGTGGACCACCCGTCCGAGGAGCGGACGGAGCCCGGGTACGCGGTGGTCGTCACCGGCGCCCGCTTCGAGGCCATCGGGCCGTACGAGGACCTCCTGGCCGAGTACGGCGAGCGCGCCCGGATCCGGGAGTGGGACGGGACGCTGACCCCCGGCCGCTACGAACCGGACGGCGCCGCGTACCTGGAGGCCGCCTACCACCCCGATCCGCGCGAGGCCGATGAGCTCGGCGTCGAACCGCTCACGGGGGAGGCGCTCGCGGCCCTGGAGCTGACCGACGCGCGCTGGGGCGCCAGTGCCCGGCGCGGGGTGCAGCGGCTGCTGGCGCGGGGCACGACCGTGCTCACGGGGCCGTTCATCCGGCCCGTGGTCCGCACCGCCGTGGCCCGGTCCGGCATCCGGGAGGCATCCGGCCCCCGGCCGCGCGCCCTGATCCCGGGCGGCGTCGCCGACTTCGCGGTCTTCGCCGACGACGGTGACTGCCTCGTCACGGCCCTGGACGGGCGGCTGGTGCACCGGCGCCGGTGAGCCGGGACGCGGCGGGGACCGACCCCTGCGGCGGACCGTCCCGCGCGAGGTGAACAATGGGGCTGTGACCCGAGCATCCCTGGACAAGCAGCCGCAGGAAGTCGCCGCCATGTTCGACGACGTGGCGGCCAAGTACGACCGCACCAATGACGTGCTGTCCCTCGGGCAGGCCCGTCAGTGGCGCAAGGCGGTCGCCCGCGCGGTGGACGCGCGCCCCGGTGAGCGGGTGCTCGACCTCGCCGCCGGCACCGGCACCTCCTCGCTGCCCTTCCGTGCCGCGGGCGCCTACGTGGTCCCCTGCGACTTCTCGATCGGCATGCTCAAGGAGGGCAAGAAGCGCCACCCCGGGCTGCCGCTGACCGCGGGTGACGCGACCCGGCTGCCCTTCGCCGACGGGGTCTTCGACGCCGTCACGATCTCCTTCGGGCTGCGCAACGTCCAGGACACCGAGGGCGCGCTGCGAGAGATGCTGCGGGTGACCCGGCCCGGCGGCCGGATCGTCATCTGCGAGTTCAGCCATCCGACCTGGGCGCCGTTCCGCACTGTCTACACGGAGTACCTGATGCGCGCGCTGCCGCCGATCGCCACCGCGGTCAGCAGCAGCCCGGACGCGTACGTCTACCTCGCCGAGTCCATCCGTGTCTGGCCCGACCAGGCCGGACTCGCCGCGCGGCTGGGCCGGGCGGGCTGGTCCCGGCCCGCGTGGCGGAACCTCACCGGCGGTGTGGTGGCCCTGCACCGCGCCTACCGGCCGGAGTAGGCGGCTTCCGGCCGCCGCCCGGAGGCCGGACAGCCGGCCCGCAGCCGCGGTCCGGCCGGTGGCCTCACAGGTCCAGCCGGTGGCAGATGGCCGGGACCCGGGAGACCGGCGACTCCAGGTGCTCCGCGGGGCGCATGCCCAGCCGCCGGGTCACCGCTATGGAGCGCTCGTTGCGGGCGTGCACCATCGCGACCACATGGCCGACTCCGGCGGCGCGCACCCGCTCCAGCGCGGCCTCGGCGGCCACCGTGGCGTAGCCGCGGCCCCAGTACGCCCGGCCGAGCCGCCAGCCGATCTCGATCTCGCCCACCGGACCCCAGTCCTGGGGCCACGGCTGGGCGCCGGTGAAGCCGATCACCTCGTCCGAGCCGTTCAGCAGGGTGTAGAGGCAGAAGCCGTGCGCCTGGGCGTGCGCGCGCTGGCGGGCGGTGAACTCCTCGTAGTGGGCGAGGTCATGGGAGGCACCGCCGTGGAACTCCATCACCTCCGGATCGTCGAAGACGCGGTGCCAGGCCGAGGCGTCCTCGGGGGTGGGCACGCGCAGGTGTACGGCGGGCTGGGTCACGGTCATCAGGGGCGGCCCTTCGCGAGTGGTCGACTACGGCCCCCATAGACTGCTGCTGTCCAGTGCCCGGCGCGACCGGCACGCCGTTACCGAGGCTTCGGGAGACCCCGCGTGAGCGAGACCGCACCCACCCAGAGCATGTCCTCCGGGAGCTCGGAGCGCAGCGCCGACGTGATCGTCGTCGGTGCCGGACCGGCCGGTTCCACCACCGCGTACTACCTGGCCAAGGCCGGTCTGGACGTACTGCTGCTGGAGAAGACGGCCTTTCCGCGCGAGAAGGTGTGCGGTGACGGGCTGACCCCGCGCGCCACCAAGCAACTGGTCGCCATGGGCATCGACGTCTCCGAGGAGGCGGGCTGGCTGCGCAACAAGGGTCTGCGGATCCTCGGCGGCGGGGTGCGGCTGGAGCTGGACTGGCCCGATCTGGCCGCCTATCCGAACTACGGACTGGTCCGCAAGCGCGACGACTTCGACGAGCAGCTGGCGAACCAGGCGCAGAAGGCCGGGGCGCGGCTGTACGAGCGCTGCAACGTGGGCGCGCCGATCACCGATCCGCGCACCGGCCGGATCACCGGTGTCGAGGCCAAGCTGGGCGAGGAGAAGACGCCGGTCACCTTCCACGCCCCGCTCGTCGTCGCCGCCGACGGCAACTCCACCCGGCTGTCACTGGGGATGGGGCTGCACCGGCGCGAGGACCGTCCGATGGGCGTCGCGGTGCGCACGTACTTCACCTCGCCCCGCCATGACGACGACTACCTGGAGTCCTGGCTGGAGTTGTGGGACCGGCGCGGTCCGCAGGACCGGCTGCTGCCCGGCTACGGCTGGATCTTCGGCATGGGCGACGGGACGAGCAACGTCGGCCTCGGCGTGCTCAACACCTCCTCGTCCTTCAAGGAGCTGGACTGGCGGGAGATCCTCAAGGCGTGGTGCGCCTCCATGCCGGAGGACTGGGGCTACACCCCGGAGAACATGACCTGCCCGATCCGCGGCGCCGCCCTGCCGATGGCGTTCAACCGCCAGCCGCACTACACCCGCGGGCTGCTCCTGGTGGGCGACGCGGGCGGCATGGTCAACCCGTTCAACGGCGAGGGCATCGCCTATGCGATGGAATCCGGGCAGCTGGCCGCCGATGTGATCGTGCAGGCGCACGCCCGGACCACCGCCGCGCAGCGGGAGATGGCGCTCCAGCGCTATCCGAAGGTCCTCAAGGACACCTACGGCGGCTACTACACGCTGGGCCGCGCCTTCGTGAAGCTGATCGGCAACCCGAAGGTGATGCGGCTGGCGACCGAGCGCGGGCTGACCCACCCGATGCTGATGCGCTTCACCCTGAAGCTGCTGGCGAACCTGACCGACCCGACGGGCGGGGACGCGATGGACCGCATCATCAACGGTCTGACCAAGGTGACCCCGAGGGCCTAGGGCCTGGCCGCAGAGCGGGCGCAGCGGGCCGGGCCGGGGCGTGCCGCGGCGGGGGTCAGCCGCCGCCGTCCTGGCCCTCGCTGGTGAGGACGCCGAACGGCGCCCCGGCCACGTCCGTCAGCCAGGCCATCCGGCCCACGCCCTCGGCGGAGAAGGCGGGCATCAGCACCGAACCGCCCAGCTCCTGCCCCTTCGTGACCACTCCGTCGCAGTCCGTGACCTGGATGTAGGGCAGCCACTGCGCGGGGGTCGAGTGCCCCTCCTGGAGCCTGGCGACCCCGCCGAAGGCGCCGTCCTTCCCGGCGCCGGACGTGGAGAGCACGGTGTACGTCCCGCCCGGGAACGAGACGTCCTCGGCGTCCCAGCCGAAGACGGCCCGGTAGAAGGCGAGGGCCACGACGGGGTCGGGGGAGTGCAGCTCGGTCCAGCACAGACTGCCCGGGTCGGTGACCAGCTCCAGGCCGGCCGTCTTGCCGGGCTGCCAGACGGCGAACCGGGCGCCCCCGGGATCGGCGAAGTGGGCCATCCGTCCCTCGTGGAAGACGTCGAACGGCGCGACCACCACTGCGCCGCCCGCCAGCTCGACGGATGCCGCGGTGGCGTTGGCGTCGGGCGTGTGGAAGTACGGCGTCCAGGCCGAGCGCGCGTTCTGCTCGGTGAGCGGACCGAGGGCCGCGACGGTCTTGCGGTCCCGTGTGAAGAAGCCGTAGCCGCCCGCCTCGGGCCCGGCCGACTCGAAACTCCAGCCCAGCAGCCCCTGGTAGAAGGCCACGGCCGCGTCGGTGTCGGGGGCGCCGAGATCGAGCCAGTTGGGGGCGCCGGGGACGTAGTCGGTGGTGAGCATGGATGCTCCTCCGGCGGTCGGGCGGGAAGGACCTCTCGTCCTCAGTCTGGCACCGGCCCCGGACCCCCGCCGCCGGACCGGGAACGGCCCCGCACTTCCGTGTGCGGTGCGGCTCCCGATATGACGCGGTCGCCCGGCGGCGGTGACAATGAACGTGAGGGGGGCGCCGCGAGCGTCAGCCGCGGCGACCGGAACGATCGGGCCCGCGGGCCGGTTCCGCCGCCGGTGGGCCGTCAGGAGGTACTCCCATGACGAAGGCAGCGGACATCATGCACCCGGGCGCGCAGTGGATTCCGGCCACCGAGTCGCTGGACCGCGCCGCCCAGCTGATGCGCGAACTGAACGTCGGGGCGCTGCCGGTCAGCGACAGCAACGAGCGGCTGTGCGGCATCCTCACCGACCGCGACATCGTGGTCGGCTGTGTGGCGCGTGGCGGCGACCCGTCCCGGATGACGGCCGGGGACCTCGCCAAGGGCACCCCGCGCTGGATCAGCGCGGACGCCGATGTCAGCGAGGTGCTGCGGGAGATGGAGGAACACCGGATCCGCCGGCTGCCGGTGATCGACAAGAACAAGCGGCTGGTCGGCATGATCAGTGAGGCGGACCTCGCCCGGCACCTCTCGGACCAGCAGATCGGCGAGTTCGTGGAGAAGGTGTACGCCACGGCGTGAACGGCATGAGGCCGCCGCCCCCGGGAGGGAACGGCGGCCCCGTGGCCGTTCGGCGGTGCCGTGCGCGGCAGTTGGCCGTGCGCGGACGTCAGCCGTGCGGGAATTACAGGACGCGCACCGCGCCGGTGGGCATGTCGTAGTCCAGCGGACGCTCGACGATGCCGGTGCTCGGGTTCTGGGCGCCGATGAACTTGCCGTCGCCGATGTAGACACCGACGTGGTAGGCGCTGCCGGAGCTGCCCCAGTAGAGGATGTCGCCCGGCTGGAGGTTGTCCAGCGACACCTGGGTGCCGACGGTGGACTGGTCCTGGGAGACGCGCGGCAGGTCGATGCCGATCTGCTTGAACGCGGCCTGGGTCAGACCGGAGCAGTCGTACGAGGTCGGACCGCTGGTGCCGAGCACGTACGACTTGCCGAGCTGCGCCTTCAGGAAGCTGATGACGGTGGCGGCGTTGCCCGTGGCGTTGCTGGTGCTGGGGGTGGAGAGGGTCGAGCGCTCGGCGGAGCGGGACGCCTTCTCGGCCTTGGCCTCGGCCGCACGCTTGGCGGCGGCCTTGCGCGCCGCCTCCTTGGCTTCCTTCGCCTTGCGGTCGGCCTCCGCCTTGGCCTTCTTGGCCTCGGCCTTCGCGTGGGCGGCGGCCTGGTCCTGCTGCGCCTGCAGCTGGTAGTCCGAGGCTGCCTGCTGCGTGGCGTCGGCGGTCTGGGCGGCCGTGCTCGCCAGCGTGGCGCTGACGGTCGGCATCTCGATCGTCGACTCGGCGGCCGACGAGTCGGTGGCGGAAGCGGGCACGGCGGCACCGGCCACCGCGATGGTGAGGAAGCCACCGGTCACCCCTGCGCGGAGGGTGCCCTTGGACGCGGCACGGCGGGGCTTCCGGTGGCTGGGTATGTGTGCGACTGGGGACATAGGTCACTGGCTATCAGGGCCGAAAGGCCCGGATCAACAAAAGTGGGGTGCGCCACATTTGGCGTGTACACGCCTAAAAACCGGCCGATTCGGCCGCCACCGCGGCGCCCGCCGCGATGTCCGAATTTCTCGATCATGTCTCTACGCACGGCATTTGGCGGCCGTGCGGAGCCGGCGGGCGGTCTACCACCGATGCAGCCCGCATATCAAAGGTTCCCGTGAATTCGGGATCCACAACCCATCGGGACGTGGGATACCTCACTCCGTGGCGCCCGTTCGCGCGGCTCCCGTGGGCGGGTGGTGAAGCGGACGGGGCCGACGCGTGAAGCGGGTGCGGCCGCCACGTGGAGTGACCGCGCGGACCGCTCGTGAAACAAAGCGCGAACCGGCGATCAAGGAGGGCCGGTGGACGCCGGATGCGTCCTGCGGGTGGCGCGGGCGCCGGCCCGGCGACCGGGTCACCCGGGAGAGTGGCGGACAAATATCAGCTGACGATGTCCATCGCAAATTTGCATGTATGTACCATGTCTTGGTAAGGGCGCAACGCCCTCACCAGTGACGACGTCCCCGAATGTCACTTCTGGTGATCGTTCGGATGCTTCGCGTACAAGATCACCGCTCATCCGACTTCATGATCCTTCGTCAGGTGGTGGAGATCACAAAGACGGTGACGTACCCCGTGTCGCAGATCACAGACCGACGGGCATAGGATGCAGGCGAAACGGGCTTGTGAACTGCCTCACATGAGCACGATCTTCGTGGGGCGACGGCACGTCCGTGCGGTCCGCCAGACAGTCATCGTCGACTGAAGGGAGCGAGGACGGTGAACGCATACGCGCCCATCCTCGTACTGGGAGCCCTCGGGGCAGGTTTTGCGATCTTCTCGGTTTTCATGGCCGCGATCATCGGCCCCAAGCGCTACAACCGGGCCAGGCTCGAGGCCTACGAATGCGGTATCGAGCCGACTCCGCATCCGGCCGGCGGTGGGCGCTTCCCCATCAAGTACTACCTGACGGCGATGCTCTTCATCGTCTTCGACATCGAGATCGTCTTCCTCTACCCCTGGGCCGTTTCCTTCGACGCCCTGGGGCTGTTCGGGCTCGTGGAGATGCTCCTCTTCGTGCTCACCGTCTTCGTCGCCTACGCCTATGTGTGGCGGCGCGGCGGACTGGAGTGGGACTGAAGGGGCCAAGAGGAGATAGGGGAAACAGCGCATGGGTATCGAAGAGAAACTCCCGAGCGGCTTCCTGCTCACCACCGTGGAACAGGCCGCCGGACTGGCCCGCAAGTCCTCCGTGTTCCCGGCCACCTTCGGCCTGGCCTGCTGTGCCATCGAGATGATGACCACCGGTGCCGGCCGCTACGACCTCGCCCGCTTCGGCATGGAGGTCTTCCGGGGCTCGCCCCGCCAGGCCGACCTCATGATCGTCGCCGGTCGGGTCAGCCAGAAGATGGCGCCGGTGCTGCGGCAGGTCTATGACCAGATGCCGAACCCCAAGTGGGTCATCTCCATGGGCGTCTGCGCCTCCTCCGGAGGCATGTTCAACAACTACGCGATCGTGCAGGGCGTCGATCACATCGTCCCGGTCGACATCTATCTGCCCGGCTGTCCGCCGCGCCCCGAGATGCTCCTGGACGCGATCCTCAAGCTGCACCAGAAGATCCGCGAGGAGAAGCTCGGCGTGAACCGCGAGCGCGCGGCCCGGGAGGCGGAGGAAGCGGCGCTCAAGGCGCTCCCGACGATCGAGATGAAGGGGCTGCTCAGGTGAAGGCGAACGGGGTCAATCCCGACCAGGACCTCAACGCGGAGAACCTCCCCGGCAGGCGCGGTGACCACGGCGAGGCGATCCGGGTCCAGCACGGCATGTTCGGCGCCGACAACGGCGGTGACACCACCGGGTACGGCGGCCTGGTGCGCCCGGTGCGGCTGCCCGGCCAGGCCAGCCGCCCGTACGGGGGCTGGTTCGACGAGGTCGCCGATGAACTCGAGGGCGCGCTGGAGGAGCAGTCGCTGCTCCCTGAGAACGCGATCGAGAAGACCGTCGTGGACCGCGACGAGCTGACCTTCCACATCGCGCGCGAGCACCTGCCGCGGGTGGCCCGGACGCTGCGCGACGACCCGGCGCTCCGCTTCGAGCTGTGCACCGGGGTCAGCGGGGTGCACTTCCCCGGTGACAAGGGCCGGGAGCTGCACGCCGTCTACCACCTGCGCTCGATCACCCACAACCGGATGATCCGGCTGGAGGTGGGCGCTCCCGACGACGATCCGCACATCCCGTCGATCGTCGATGTGTACCCGACCAACGACTGGCACGAGCGCGAGACCTACGACTTCTTCGGCCTGGTCTTCGACGGCCATCCCGCGCTGACGCGGATCATGATGCCGGACGACTGGCAGGGCTTCCCGCAGCGCAAGGACTACCCCCTGGGCGGTATCCCCGTCGAGTACAAGGGCGCCCAGATCCCGGCTCCGGACCAGCGGAGGTCGTACAGCTGATGTCTGCCACCCCTGCCACTCCCTCCGCCTCCGCGCGCGAGACGACCGAGGGCACCGTCTACACCGTCACCGGCGGCGACTGGGACGAGGTCGTGGCCGCCGCGGCCAAGGCCGACGACGAGCGGATCATCGTCAACATGGGTCCGCAGCACCCCTCCACGCACGGGGTGCTCCGGCTGATCCTGGAGATCGACGGCGAGACGGTCACCGAGGCCCGCTGCGGAATCGGTTATCTGCACACCGGAATCGAGAAGAACCTCGAATTCCGGAACTGGACGCAGGGCACCACCTTCGTGACCCGCATGGATTACCTGACGCCCTTCTACAACGAGGCGGCGTACTGTCTGGGCGTCGAGAAGCTGCTGGGCATCGAGGACCAGGTGCCGGACCGGGCCACGGTCATCCGGGTGCTGCTGATGGAGCTCAACCGGCTCTCCTCCCATCTGGTGGCCATCGCCACCGGCGGTATGGAGCTGGGCGCGACCACCGTGATGATCTACGGCTTCCGCGACCGTGAGCTGATCCTCGACATCTTCGAGCTGATCACCGGGCTGCGGATGAACCACGCCTACATCCGGCCCGGCGGGCTGGCCCAGGATCTGCCGCCGGGAGCGGTCGACCAGATCCGCGCCTTCCTCATCCAGATGCGCAAGAACCTGCCCGAGTACGACAAGCTGGCGACCGGGAACCCCATCTTCAAGGCCCGGCTCCAGGACGTCGGCTACCTCGACCTGGCGGGCTGTATGGCCCTCGGCGCGACCGGCCCGATCCTGCGCGCCACCGGACTCCCGCACGACCTGCGCAAGTCCAACCCCTACTGCGGCTACGAGAACTACGACTTCGAGGTGCCGACCGCCGACACCTGCGATGCCTACGGCCGCTTCCTGATCCGGCTGGAGGAGATGCGCCAGTCGCTGCGGATCGTGGAGCAGTGCCTGGAGCGGCTGCAGCCCGGCCCGGTGATGGTCGAGGACAAGAAGATCGCCTGGCCCGCGCAGCTGGCGCTCGGCCCGGACGGTCTCGGCAACTCCCTGGACCACATCAAGAAGATCATGGGCACCTCGATGGAGGCCCTGATCCACCACTTCAAGCTGGTGACCGAGGGATTCCGGGTCCCGCCCGGACAGGCGTACATCGCGGTGGAGTCGCCCAAGGGCGAACTGGGCGCGCACATGGTCAGCGACGGCGGCACCCGTCCGTTCCGCGTCCACTTCCGGGATCCGTCGTTCACCAATCTGCAGGCCGTGGCGGCGATGTGCGAAGGCGGCCAGGTCGCCGACGTGATCGTCGCCGTGGCGTCCATCGACCCCGTGATGGGAGGCGTCGACAGGTGACTGACGCACGCGCGGCCGCCGGGCCGCAGTTGACGACGATGGGCGCGCCTCTGCGCCGCGTGGGCGGAGAAAGGAACGGTGGAGCACAGTGACCGATGTGTCTCTGGGGATGCCGCAGCTTCCCGCCCCCGACTATCCGGCCGAGGTGCGTGCCCGGCTGGAGGCGGACGCCCGGGAGGTGATCGCCCGCTACCCGGACAGCCGCAGCGCGCTGCTGCCGCTGCTGCACCTGGTGCAGTCCGAGGAGGGCCATGTCACCCGCACCGGGGTGCGGTTCTGCGCCGAGGTGCTGGACCTCACCACCGCCGAGGTCACCGCGGTCGTCACCTTCTACACCATGTACCGGCGCAAGCCCTCCGGTGACTACCAGGTGGGCGTGTGCACCAACACCCTGTGCGCGGTGATGGGCGGCGACGCGATCTTCGAGGAGCTCCAGCACCATCTGGAGGTGGGCAACGGGGAGACCACCGAGGACGGCAAGGTCACCCTGGAGCACATCGAGTGCAACGCGGCCTGCGACTTCGCCCCCGTGGTGATGGTCAACTGGGAGTTCTTCGACAACCAGACGGTGGAGTCCGCGAAGCGGCTGGTCGACGACCTCCGGGCGGGCCGGACCGTCGAGCCCACCCGCGGCGCCCCGCTGTGCACCTACAAGGAGACCGCGCGGATCCTCGCCGGCTTCCCCGACCCGCGGCCGGGCGCCGTCGAGGCCGGCGGCGCCGCCGGACCCGCCTCGCTGGTCGGACTGCGGCTGGCCAAGGGCGAGAGCGCACCTGGCCGGGTCGTCTCACCGAGGTCCTCCGGCGCTCCGTCGGACGAGCCGCCCGCGTCCCACCCGAGCTCGCACGACGCGCCGCAGCGGACCTCGGCCTCCGATCCGCAGCACCCGTCCGGTCCGGTCACCGAGGAGGGGGAGTGATGACTATGACGACCGAGCTCAACGAGCACAGCCCGGAGAAGCTGCTGGCTCCGGTGCTCTCCGCGTTCTGGGACCAGCCCAACGCGTGGACGCTGCGCACCTATCTGCGCCACGAGGGCTACGACGGTATGCGCAAGGCGCTCGCCATGGCTCCGGACGACGTGATCGCGCTGGTGAAGGACGCCGGGCTGCGCGGCCGCGGCGGCGCGGGCTTCCCCACCGGGATGAAGTGGCAGTTCATTCCGCAGGGCGACGGCAAACCGCACTACCTCGTGGTCAACGCCGATGAGTCGGAGCCGGGCACCTGCAAGGACATCCCCCTTCTCTACGCCAATCCGCACTCCCTCATCGAGGGCATGGTCATCGCCTGCCACGCCATCCGCTCCGAGCACGCCTTCATCTATCTGCGCGGTGAGGTCGTCCCCGTGCTGCGGCGGCTGCACGAGGCGGTGCGCGAGGCGTACGAGGCGGGCTACCTCGGCACGGCCGAGCGCCGCAGCCAGAAGCTGGGAGTGGCGGGACTGCCCGGTCTCGACATCACGGTGCACGCGGGCGCCGGCGCGTACATCTGCGGTGAGGAGACCGCGCTGCTGGACTCGCTGGAGGGGCGGCGCGGTCAGCCCCGGCTCCGGCCGCCATTCCCGGCGGTCGCGGGTCTGTACGCGTGCCCCACTGTGGTGAACAACGTCGAGTCCATCGCCTCGGTTCCCGCGATCCTCAACAAGGGCAAGGAATGGTTCCGTTCGATGGGCAGCGAGAAGTCCCCGGGCTTCACGCTCTACTCGCTGTCCGGCCATGTGGCCAACCCCGGGCAGTACGAGGGCCCGCTCGGCATCACCCTGCGCCAACTGCTCGATATGAGCGGCGGGATGCGCCCCGGCCACCGGCTGAAGTTCTGGACCCCGGGCGGGTCCTCCACCCCGCTGCTCACCGAGGAGCACCTCGACGTCCCGCTGGACTACGAGGGCGTGGGCGCGGCCGGGTCGATGCTGGGCACCAAGGCGCTCCAGTGCTTCGACGAGACCACCTGCGTGGTGCGGGCGGTCACCCGCTGGACCGAGTTCTACGCCCATGAGTCCTGCGGCAAGTGCACGCCCTGCCGCGAGGGCACGTACTGGCTGGTTCAGCTGCTGCGCGACCTGGAGGCCGGCAAGGGGCGGATGGACGACCTCGACAAGCTGGCGGACATCGCCGACAACATCAACGGCAAGTCCTTCTGCGCACTGGGCGACGGCGCGGCCAGCCCGATCTTCTCCTCCCTCAAGTACTTCCGCGAGGAGTACGAGCAGCACATCACCGGCGGCGGCTGTCCCTTCGATCCGGCGAGGTCCACGGTGTGGGCCGATGAGCCGCGCTCCACTCACCTGGGGGTGAACGCATGACCGTGACCACCAACGCACCCTCGGGAGGCGGGGAGGCGGCGGTGCCGCGAGAGGATCTGGTGTCCGTCACCATCGACGGGATCGAGATCTCCGTCCCCAAGGGGACCCTGGTCATCCGCGCCGCCGAGCTGCTCGGCATCGAGATCCCCCGGTTCTGCGACCATCCGCTGCTGGACCCCGCGGGTGCCTGCCGCCAGTGCATCGTCGAGGTCGAGGGCCAGCGCAAGCCGATGGCCTCGTGCACCATCACCTGCACCGACGGCATGGTCGTGAAGACCCAGCTCACCTCGCCGGTCGCCAAGAAGGCGCAGCGCGGGGTGATGGAGCTGCTGCTGATCAACCACCCGCTGGACTGCCCGGTCTGCGACAAGGGCGGGGAGTGCCCGCTGCAGAACCAGGCGATGTCCACCGGCTCGGCCGACAGCCGCTTCGAGGGCAGGAAGCGGACGTTCGAGAAGCCGGTGCCGATCTCCACGCAGGTGCTGCTGGACCGCGAGCGCTGTGTGCTGTGCGCGCGCTGCACCCGCTTCTCCAACCAGATCGCGGGGGACCCGATGATCGAGCTGCTGGAGCGGGGCGCGCTCCAGCAGGTGGGGACCGGTGAGGGCGACCCCTTCGAGTCGTACTTCTCCGGCAACACCATCCAGATCTGCCCGGTGGGAGCGCTCACTTCGGCGGCGTACCGCTTCCGTTCCCGCCCCTTCGACCTGGTCTCCTCGCCGAGCGTGTGCGAGCACTGCGCGGGTGGCTGCGCGACCCGCACCGACCACCGGCGCGGCAAGGTGCTGCGGCGGCTCGCCGCGGACGACCCCGAGGTCAACGAGGAGTGGATCTGCGACAAGGGCCGCTTCGGCTTCCGCTACGCCCAGCTCCCCGACCGGCTCACCACCCCCCTGGTGCGCAACCGGGAGACCGGTGAGCTGGAGACGGCGAGCTGGCCGGAGGCGCTGGAGGCGGCCGCGGCGGGGCTGGCCGCGGCGCGCGGCCGGACCGGGGTGCTGACCGGCGGCCGGCTCACGGTCGAGGACGCCTACGCCTACGCGAAGTTCGCGCGGCTGGCCCTGGAGACCAACGACATCGACTTCCGTGCCCGGGTGCACAGCCAGGAGGAAGCCGACTTCCTGGCCGCGCACGTCGCGGGCCGCGGCCGTGACCTGGACGGCACCGGGCTCACCTACACCACGCTGGAGAAGGCCCCGGCGGTGCTGCTGGTCGGCTTCGAGGCGGAGGAGGAGGCCCCCGGGGTCTTCCTGCGGCTGCGCAAGGCCCACCGCAAGCACGGCCAGCGCACCTTCTCGCTCGCCACCCATGTCACCCGGGGGCTGGAGAAGGCGGGCGGCACGCTGCTGCCCGCCGCCCCCGGCACCGAGACCGAGTGGCTGGACGCCATCGCGGGCCGCACCGGTCTGGATGAGACCGGGGAGTCCGCGGCCCAGGCGCTGCGCGCCGAGGGCGCGGTGATCCTGGTGGGCGAGCGGCTGGCGTCCGTGGCGGGCGCGCTGACCGCCGCGGTGCGGGCCGCCGCCGCCACCGGGGCCACGCTCGCGTGGATCCCGCGCCGGGCGGGGGAGCGGGGCGCGATCGAGGCGGGAGCCCTGCCCGGGCTGCTGCCCGGCGGCCGTCCCGCCACCGAGCCGCGCGCCCGCGAGGAGACCGCGGCCGTATGGGGCGTGTCCGGGCTGCCGCACCAGGAGGGCCGGGACACCGGCCGGATCATCGAGGCCGCGGCCACCGGGGCGCTCGGCGCGCTGCTGGTCGCCGGGGTCGAGGTGGGCGATCTGCCCGATCCGGCACGGGCGTTGGCCGCCCTGGAAGCGGTCGGCTTCACCGTCAGCCTGGAGCAGCGGCCCTCGGAGGTCACGGAGCGGGCGGATGTGGTGCTGCCGGTCGCGGCGGTGCCGGAGAAGCAGGGCACCTTCCTCACCTGGGAGGGGCGGGCCCGGCCGTTCGAGGCGGCGCTCAAACCCGACCAGATGACCCGCCGTCACACCCTCCCGGACACCCGGGTGCTGCACATGCTGGCCGACGCGCTGGACACCCCGCTGGACCTTCCGGACGTGGACGCGGCCCGTGCCGAGCTGTCCCGGCTGGGCGCCTGGCAGGGTCCGCACGCCACCGTTCCGCTGGTGACCGGGGGCCCGCTGCCGCGGCCCGCCGAGGGCGAGGCGGTCCTCGCCGGTCACCGGCTGCTGCTGGACCACGGACGGCTCCAGGAGGGCGATCCGGCGCTGGCGGGCACCCGCCACGCCGCCGTGGCCAGGCTCTCCGAGGCCACGGCCGAGGAGGCCGGGGTGGCGGACGGCCTGCCGCTGCGGATCACCGGCCCCGCCGGATCCGTCCAGCTGACCCTGGCCGTCACCGATATGCCCGACCGGGTCGTCTGGCTGCCGATGGCCTCCACCGGCGGCGGTATCCACCGCGATCTCGGGGCCCGCCCCGGTGATGTGGTCCGGATCGCCGCTCCCGCGACCGAGCCGGAGGTGACCGCATGAACGTCGCCGCTGAGGACCTGTCGATGTTCGGCCGCGACCCGTGGTGGCTGATCCTGATCAAGGTCGTCTTCTGCTTCGCCTTCCTGATGCTGACCGTGCTGATCTCCATCGTCATGGAGCGCAAGGTCGTCGGCTGGATGCAGCTGCGCGTCGGGCCCAACCGGCACGGCCCCTGGGGCATGCTGCAGTCCCTCGCGGACGGCGTGAAGCTCATGCTCAAGGAGGACGTGACGGTCAAGGGCGCGGACAAGGTGGTCTACGTCCTGGCGCCGATCGTCGCGGCCATCCCCGCCTTCATGGCGGTCGCGGTGATCCCGTTCGGTCCGGCCGGGAACGAGATCTCGGTCTTCGGCCACCGCACCACGATGCAGCTGACCGATCTGCCGATCGCCGTCCTCTACATCCTGGCCACCGCCTCGGTGGGCATCTACGGGATCGTGCTGGCGGGCTGGTCGTCGGGTTCGACCTATCCGCTGCTCGGCGGACTGCGCTCGTGCGCCCAGATGATCAGCTACGAGATCGCGATGGGGCTGTCGTTCGCGGCGGTGTTCCTCTACTCCGGGTCGATGTCGACCTCGCAGATCGTCGCCTCCCAGCAGGACCGCTGGTACGCGGTGCTGCTGCCGGTCTCGTTCCTGATCTACATCATCGCGATGATCGGTGAGACCAACCGGGCGCCGTTCGATATGCCGGAGTCCGAGGGCGACCTGGTCGGCGGCTTCAACACCGAGTACTCCTCGATCAAGTTCGCGCTCTTCATGCTCGCCGAGTACATCAACATGGTCACCGTCTCGATGGTGGCGGTCACCCTCTTCCTCGGCGGCTGGCGCGCGCCCTGGCCGATCAGCACTTTCTGGGAAGGCGCCAACCACGGCTGGTGGCCCCTGCTGTGGTTCCTCGGCAAGGTCGTGTCCTCGCTGTTCCTCTTCATCTGGATCCGCGCCTCGCTTCCGCGCGTGCGCTACGACCAGTTCATGAAGCTGGGCTGGAAGGTGCTCATCCCGATCTCGATGGTCTGGCTGATGCTGGTCGCCACCGTGCGCGCGCTGCGCAACGAGAACTACGACTACCAGGACATCGTGCTCTACGTCGGCGGCGGAGTGATCGCGCTGCTGCTGCTCTCCTTCGTCGTGGACATCTTCCGCGACCGCGAGACGGCCAAGGCCGCGGCCGCGGCGGCGGAGGCCCCCGAGCCCGCCTTCGACCCGATGGCGGGCGGCTTCCCGGTGCCGCCGCTGCCCGGACAGTCCCTGCCACCCGTACCCCGCCGACAGTCCCGCCAGGAACGCGAGTTGATTGTCAGTGGCGGCCCCGACACTGTCAGTGACGGAAAGGAGGCCGACGGTGTCTGACTTCCAGAACCCGGTGGCCGGCTTCGGCGTGACCTTCAAGGCCATGTTCAAGAAGCGGCTCACCGAGCAGTACCCCGAGGAGAAGAAGCCCACCGCGCCCCGCTTCCACGGACGCCACCAGCTCAACCGCCATCCGGACGGGCTGGAGAAGTGCATCGGCTGCGAGCTGTGCGCCTGGGCCTGCCCGGCGGACGCGATCTACGTCGAGGGCGCGGACAACACCGAGGAGGAGCGGTACTCCCCGGGGGAGCGCTACGGCCGCGTCTACCAGATCAACTACCTGCGCTGCATCCTGTGCGGCCTGTGCGTCGAGGCGTGCCCCACCCGGGCGCTGACCATGACGAACGAGTACGAACTGGCCGACCGCAGCCGTGAGTCGCTCATCTACACCAAGGAGGAGCTGCTCGCCGGTCTCGAGGAGGGCATGGTCGACAGCCCGCACGCCATCTACCCCGGGATGGACGAGCAGGACTACTACCGGGGCCTGGTCACCGAGGCGGCGCCCGGGGCCCGGCGCCAGGTGGCGGTCAGCAAGGGCGAGACCCCCTCCGACGGGCCCGCGGGGAACGAGGAGGTCCAGGCATGACCGGCGCGCTGGCCGCGGCGGCCTCCACCACCTCCACCGGTGAGGCCGTCCAGTTCTGGGTGCTCGGCACCGTCGCCGTGATCGGCGCGCTGTGCACCATCCTGATGCGCAAGGCCGTGCACAGTGCGCTGTGCCTGGCCGGGACCATGATCATCCTGGCGGTCTTCTACCTCGCCAACGGCGCGTACTTCCTGGGCGTCGTCCAGATCGTCGTCTACACCGGCGCGATCATGATGCTCTTCCTCTTCGTGGTGATGCTGGTCGGTGTCACCGCCGCCGATTCGCTCAAGGAGACCCTCAAGGGGCAGCGCTGGCTCGCCGTCCTGTGCGGGCTGGGCTTCGGCATCCTGCTCTGCGCCGGGATCGGCAACGCCTCGCTCACCAGCTGGAACGGCCTGGGCCAGGCCAACTCCGGCGGCAATGTCGAGGGGCTGGCGGCGCTGGTCTTCACCAAGTACGTCTTCGCCTTCGAGATCACCGGCGCGCTGCTGATCACCGCGGCCGTCGGCGCGATGGTCCTGACCCACCGCGAGCGGATCGAGCGGGCGCGCACCCAGCGCGAGCAGTCCGAGGCCCGGGTGCGCACCGGCCGGAACGTCCCGCCGCTGCCCGCCCCCGGTGTCTACGCCCGGCACAACGCGGTGGACATCCCCGGTCTGCTGCCCGACGGCACCACCTCCGAGCTCACGGTCAACGCCACGCTGCGCGGCCGTGGTCAGATCCGGGACGTCTCCGGGGAGGCGCTGGCCGAGCTGGCCGCCCTGGAGCAGCGCTCCGAGCGCTGGCTGGGCCGCGGCACCAAGGGCGGCGGGGCAGGCGGCAAGGGCGCGAACGGCACCTCGGCCAACGGTGCCGTCAACGGCGCCAACGGCAACGACGCGAACGGCAAGGGTGTCGACGAGCGGTCCCAGGACGCCGGCAGCCACAAGGGAGCCGCCAAGTGAATCCGGTCTACTACCTGTACCTGGCCGCCCTGTTGTTCACCATCGGTGCGGCCGGGGTGCTGATCAGGCGGAACGCCATCATCCTCTTCATGTGCGTCGAGCTGATGCTGAACGCGTGCAACCTCGCGTTCGTCGCTTTCTCCCGGCTGCACGGCAATCTCGACGGCCAGATCATCGCCTTCTTCACGATGGTGGTCGCCGCGGCCGAGGTCGTGGTCGGTCTCGCGATCATCGTGACCGTCTTCCGCTCCCGCCATTCGGCCTCGGTCGACGACGCCAGCCTGATGAAGCTCTAGAAGGGGTCGCGTTCAAGTGGAGAACCTCATCGGATTGCTTGTCGCGGTGCCGCTGTTGGGCGCGGCCCTGCTGCTGTGCGGAGGGCGGCGGCTGGACGGCAAGGGCCACTACATCGGCACGGTGCTCGCGGCGTCCTCCTTCGCGATCGGCGCGGTGCTCTTCGCCGACATGCTCGGCCGCGGTGAACACGACCGGGCCCTGCACAGCCACGTGTTCAGCTGGATCCCGGTGGGCGGCTTCCGCGCGGACGTCGCCTTCCAGCTCGACCAGCTGTCGATGACCTTCGTCCTGCTGATCACGGGTGTGGGCACGCTGATCCACGTCTATTCGATCGGCTACATGGAGCAAGACGAGCGGCGCCGCCGCTTCTTCGGCTACCTCAACCTCTTCCTCGCGGCGATGCTGCTGCTGGTCCTCGCCGACAACTACCTGCTGCTGTACGTCGGCTGGGAGGGCGTGGGCCTCGCCTCGTACCTGCTGATCGGCTTCTGGCAGCACAAGCCGAGCGCGGCCACGGCGGCGAAGAAGGCGTTCATCGTCAACCGCGTCGGCGATGTCGGCCTGTCCATCGCGATCATGCTGATGTTCACGACCTTCGGGTCGTTCGCCTTCGCCCCGGTGCTGGCCGAGGCGGACCGGGCGGGCGAGGGCAAGCTGACCGCCATCGGGCTGATGCTGCTGCTCGCCGCCTGCGGCAAATCGGCCCAGGTGCCGCTGCAGTCCTGGCTCGGGGACGCGATGGAGGGCCCGACCCCGGTCTCGGCCCTGATCCACGCGGCCACCATGGTGACCGCGGGCGTCTATCTGATCACCCGCTCCGGCGCGATCTTCAACGCGGCGCCGGACGCCCAGACCGCGGTGGTCACCGTCGGCGCCGTCACCCTCCTCTTCGGTGCGATCGTCGGTTGTGCCAAGGACGACATCAAGAAGGCCCTCGCCGGGTCCACCATGTCGCAGATCGGGTACATGATCCTGGCGGCCGGGCTCGGCCCGATCGGCTATGTCTTCGCGATCATGCACCTGGTGACCCACGGCTTCTTCAAGGCCGGGCTCTTCCTCGGCGCCGGATCGGTCATGCACTCCATGAACGACGAGGTCGACATGCGCAAGTACGGCGGCCTGCGGAAGTACATGCCGATCACCTTCATCACCTTCGGTCTCGGCTACCTCGCCATCATCGGCTTCCCCGGACTCTCCGGCTTCTGGTCCAAGGACAAGATCATCGAGGCCGCCTTCGCCAAGGGCGGCACCGAGGGCTGGATCCTCGGCGGGGCTGCCCTGCTGGGCGCGGCCATCACCGCGTACTACATGACCCGCGTGATGCTGATGACCTTCTTCGGCGAGAAGCGCTGGGTCGCGGATGAGAACGGCGATGAACCGCATCCGCACGAGTCGCCCGGTTCGATGACCTTCCCCATGATCGTCCTGGCCTTCGGATCGGTCTTCGCGGGCGGGCTGTTCAGCCTGAACGACGCGTTCGTGAAGTGGCTGGAGCCGGTCACCGGCCACAGCCACGGCGACTCACCGCTCAGTGCCGCCGCCGTCACCGGCGGCACCATGGTGGTGCTGGTGATCGGTGTCGCCCTCGCCTGGGCGCAGTACGGACGCCGCCCGGTGCCCCGCACCGCCCCGCGCGGCAGTCTGCTCACCCGGGCCGCCCGCCGGGACCTGCTCCAGGACGACTTCAACCACGTCGCCCTCGTCCAGCCCGGCCAGTACCTCACCCGCGGACTGGTCTACGTCGACCACAAGCTGGTCGACGGAGTGGTCAACGGCACCGCGGCCTCCGTCGGCGGGCTGTCCGGCCGGCTGCGCAAGCTCCAGAACGGCTACGCCCGCACGTACGCGGTCTCGATGTTCGGCGGTACGGCGGTGCTCATCGCCGCGACCCTGCTGATGAGGGCGGTCTGAGTCATGTCCTTTCCCCTGTTGACGGTCACGGCCGCGGTGCCCGCGCTCGGCGCGGTCGCCACCGCCGCCGTGCCCGCCGCCAAGCGCGCCGCCGCCAAGTGGGTTGCGCTGGCCTTCTCCCTGGCCACGCTCGTCCTCGCGGCGGTCGCCCTGGTCCGCTTCGACCCGGGGGGCACCCGCTTCCAGCTCACCGAGTCCCACGCCTGGATCGCGGACTTCGGCGTCCGCTACGAACTGGGCGTGGACGGGATCGCGGTGGTCCTGATCGCCCTCACCGCGGTGCTCATCCCCTTCGTCATCCTGGCGGGCTGGCATGACGCCGATCCGCTGGAGGGGGAGCGCCCCAACCGCCGGTGGCGGCCGACCCAGGGCTTCTTCGCGCTGATCCTGATGGTCGAGGCGATGGTGGTGATCTCCTTCGAGGCCACCGACGTCTTCCTCTTCTACATCTTCTTCGAGGCCATGCTCATCCCGATGTACTTCCTCATCGGCGGCTTCGGGGACCGGGCCGGGGAGCGGTCCGAGGAGGAGACGGCCACCCAGCGTTCCTACGCCGCGGTGAAGTTCCTGCTCTACAACCTCGCCGGCGGTCTGATCATGCTGGCCGCGGTGGTCGGTCTGTACGCGGTCACCGCGGACGACCTGGGCACCGGCACCTTCTCGCTCCAGCAGATCGTCCAGGCGCGGGCCAGCGGTGACCTCTCCATGGCGACCAGCACCGAACGGTGGCTGTTCCTCGGCTTCTTCTTCGCCTTCGCCGTGAAGGCGCCGCTGTGGCCGCTGCACACCTGGCTGCCCAACGCGATGGGGGAGTCCACCGCCCCGGTGGCCGTGCTGATCACCGCGGTCGTCGACAAGGTCGGCACCTTCGCGATGCTCCGCTTCTGCCTCCAGCTCTTCCCCGAGGCCAGCAAGTGGGCCACCCCGGTGATCCTGGTGCTGGCGCTGATCAGCATCATCTACGGCGCGCTGCTCGCGGTGGGCCAGCGGGACATCAAGCGGCTGATCGCCTATGCCTCGATCTCCCACTTCGGCTTCATCATCCTCGGCATCTTCGCCATGACCACGCAGGGCCAGGGCGGCGCCACCCTCTACATGGTCAACCACGGGATCTCGACCGCCGCGCTGATGCTGGTGGCCGGGTTCCTGATCACCCGGCGCGGTTCGCGGCTCATCGCCGACTACGGCGGGGTGCAGAAGGTCGCCCCGGTGCTCGCGGGCACCTTCCTGATCGGCGGTCTGGCCACCCTGTCGCTGCCCGGTCTCGCCCCGTTCATCAGCGAGTTCCTGGTCCTGGTCGGCACGTTCAGCCGCTATCCGGTGCTCGGGATCATCGCCACCGTCGGCATCGTGCTCGCCGCGCTCTACGTCCTGGTGCTCTACCAGCGCACCATGACCGGCCCGGTGAAGGACGAGGTGCGCGGGATGCCCGACCTCAAGGCGCGCGAGCTGCTGGTGGTCGGCCCGCTCATCGCGCTGCTGATCTTCCTCGGTGTCTATCCCAAACCGCTGGCCGACATCGTCAACCCGGCGGTGGACCACACGCTGTCGGTGGTGGACGAGAAGGACCCCAAGCCCGACCACCCCGTCGACGCGGGCTGGTTCAGCTACAGCCCGATGCACGACGGTGCTTCCGGAGGTGCCAAGTGACCCACGCGGTCCCTGTCCACAGCCTGTGGACAACAGCGGCGGCGGCGCCCGACAAGATCCCGGCGCCGCATATCGAGTACGGCCAGCTGTCCCCGACGCTGATCGTGCTCGGCGGGGCGATCCTCGGCGTCCTGGTCGAGGCGTTCCTGCCGCGCCGCCAGCGCTACGGCGCCCAGCTGTTCGTCTCCGTCCTCGCCCTGGCCGCCGCGTTCGCCGCGGTCGTCGGGTTGGCCGCCGGGGACTACGGCACCGGCAAGGCGCATGTCGCGGCCATGGGCGCCATCGCGGTGGACGGTCCGGCGCTCTTCCTCCAGGGCACCATCCTGCTGGTGGCGCTGGTCGCGGTGTTCACCTTCGCCGAGCGGCGGCTCGATCCGGTGGCCCACGGCAACCAGGTCGACTCCTTCGCCGCACAGGCGGCCGCCATCCCCGGCGGTGAGGCCGAGAAGGCCGCGGTGAAGGCCGGGTTCACCACCACCGAGGTCTTCCCGCTGGTGCTCTTCGCGGTCGGCGGGATGCTGGTCTTCCCGGCCGCCAATGACCTGCTGACGCTGTTCGTGGCGCTGGAGGTCTTCTCCCTGCCGCTGTACGTGCTGTGCGCGCTCGCCCGGCGCCACCGCATGCTCTCGCAGGAAGCGGCCGTGAAGTACTTCCTGCTGGGCGCCTTCTCCTCCGCCTTCCTGCTGTTCGGCATCGCCCTGCTCTACGGGTACGCGGGCACCGTCGGCTACGCGGGCATCGCGGACGTCGTCGACGGCCGGGTCCGGAACGTCACCCCGGCGCTCGCCGGGACCATGGGCAATGACGCGCTGCTGCTCATCGGCGGTGCCATGGTGCTGATGGGGCTGCTGTTCAAGATCGGCGCCGTACCGTTCCATATGTGGACCCCGGACGTCTACCAGGGCGCCCCGACCCCGGTCACCGGCTTCATGGCGGCGGCCACCAAGGTCGCGGCGTTCGGCGCGCTGCTGCGGCTGCTCTACGTGGTGCTGCCCGGACTGCGCTGGGACTGGCGGCCGGTGATGTGGGGCGTCGCGATCGTGACCATGCTGGGCGGCGCCATCGTCGCGGTCACCCAGACCGATGTGAAGCGGCTGCTGGCGTACTCCTCGATCGCGCACGCGGGGTTCATCCTCGCCGGTGTCATCGCCACCACGCCCGACGGCATCTCCTCCGTCCTCTTCTACCTCGCCGCGTACTCCTTCGTGACCCTGGGCGCCTTCGCGGTGGTCACCCTGGTGCGTGACGCGGGCGGCGAGGCCACCCATCTGTCCAAGTGGGCCGGGCTCGGGCGCCGTTCGCCGCTGGTGGCCGCGGTCTTCGCGGTCTTTCTGCTGGCCTTCGCCGGTATCCCGCTGACCAGCGGTTTCGCCGGGAAGTTCGCCGTCTTCAAGGCGGCGGCCGACGGCGGCGCGGGTGCGCTGGTGGTGGTCGGTGTGATCTCGTCGGCGATCGCGGCGTTCTTCTACATCCGGGTGATCGTGCTGATGTTCTTCAGCGAGCCGCGCACGGACGGCCCCTCGGTCGCCGTGCCGAGCGTGCTGACCTCCTCGGCGATCGCGATCGGGGTCGCGGTCACGCTGGTGCTCGGTGTCGCGCCGCAGTACTTCCTCGATCTGGCGGGCCAGGCCGGGGTGTTCGTGCGCTAGGCCGTGTCGTTCGGATCTCCGCGGGCCCGCGACGACGGCTACGGCACCTCGCTGCGTTGTCGCCGGACCCGAGTACGCCCAGTACGCGGGTCAGGTTCCGCCTTGCGATGTTCCCCCAGCTAACGCTGGGAGGTGCCCCTGCATCCGACGCCGCGGCCTGATCCACGAAGATCCGAACGACACGACCTAGTGGCCAGGGATCCGGACGCGCGGGGTGGACTCTCCCATCGTGGGAGGGTCCATCCTTCTGGTGTGCGAAACGATCTCCTCACCATCGGGCGGTTCGCCCGCCTCTGCCGGCTGAGCGTCAAACAGCTGCGGCACTACGACGAACTGGGCCTGCTGGCCGCCGTCCAGGTGGACGCCGCCTCGGGCTACCGCTACTACGCCCCCGACCAGGCACGCGACGCCCTGACCATCGGTCTGCTGCGCGAGATGGACCTCCCGCTGACCGTGATCGCCGAGATCCTGGCCGCCCCGCCCCCGTCCAGGGCGCGCATCCTGCGAGCCGAGCGGGACCGGCTGGCCGAGCGGGTCCGCCGGGACCGCACGCGGATGGACATGCTGGAGCGGCTGGCCGAGGGTGGACTGCCCGGCTACGAGGTGACCTGGGGCAGTGAACCCCCGCTGGAGCTGGCCGTGTCCCGGACGGTCTGCGCCCCCGCCGAGATCGGGCAGCGGGCCGGGGAGCGGGTGGGCCTGGTGCTGGCGGCGCTGCAGGCCGCGGACGTCGTCTGGGAGCCGCCCCTGTGGGGGCTGTACCCCGTGGAACTGGAGGACCGCGCGGAGATCGCCGTAGGAGCCCGGGTGCCGGAGGGGACGGAGCCGCCCGGTCTGGTCCGTACGGCGCTGCCCGGTGGGCCGGTGGCCGAGACGCTGCACACCGGCCCGTACGCCCAGCTGCCCCTCGCCTACAACGCGCTGTTCGCCGCCGTCCACGAGCGCGGGCTGCGTCCGAAGGCGCCGGTGCGCGAGGCGTATCTCGTGGGGCCGGGAGAGGCTCCCGAGGAAGAGCTGCTGACCCGGCTCGTCATCCCCGTCGAGGAGGACCCGGCATGACCATCGTGCGGGACGTCGACACCCGGGGGATGCGGCACTGCGAGACGACGGCGCTGGGGGTGCTGCTGCGGCACGAGGGCGTCACCTGGTCCGAGCCCATGCTGTTCGGTCTCGGTGCCGGACTGTCGTTCATCTACTGGGACAGCAAGGCGATGGGCTTCCCCTTCCTCGGGGGCCGCGTCAAACCGTTCGAACTGACCCGGAATCTGGCCGCCGGGCCGGGGCTCGAACTGCTGGTCCAGGAGACCACGTCCGCGCGTACGGCGTGGCGGCAGGTGGTGGCGTCCCTCGACGCCGGGCGTCCGGTCGGGTTGCAGCTGGACAGCTACCACCTGGAGTACTTCACCACCAAGGTGCACTTCGGCGCCCATGTCGTGGCCATGTACGGCTACGACGAGGAGAAGGCGTACCTGGTCGACACCGAACAGCAGGGCGGCGCGGTGTCCACCAGTCTGGAGAGCCTGGCCAGGGCGAGGGCCGAACGCGGCCCGATGACCGCCCGGCACCGCTCCTTCACCCTCTCCGTGCCCGGTGACCTTCCGCCGCCGCGCGAGCGGATCACCGCCGCGGTCACGGCGTGCGCGGCCGCCTTCCTCGACCCGCCGATCGCCAACCTGGGCCACCGGGGCATCGAGAAGGCGGCCGGCCGGGTGCCCAGGTGGCTGGAGCGCACCAGCGACCCGCGGCAGGACCTGACGCGGGCCGCCCGCCTCATGGAGCAGGCGGGCACCGGCGGGGCGCTCTTCCGGAACCTCTACCGCGACTTCCTCGGGGAGTGCGCCGATCTGCTCGGCGACGGCCGCCTGCGGACCGGCCACACCCTGTACGCCGAGGCCGCCGCCCTGTGGACCGAGGTGGCCGCCCTCATCGCGCGGGCGGGCGAGTCCGGTGAGTCGGCCCACCTCGAACGGGCCGGTGCCGCGCTCCACGACCTCGCGCGGATCGAGCGGAGCGCGATGGAGGAACTGCGCCTGCTGGAGCCGTGAGCCCGGCTGGACCGCGCCGGGGTGCGCCGGCCGATGACGAGCGGCCCCCGCCCAGCAGGGCGGGGGCCGCTCGCCGGTGGCCACGCGTCAGTTGGTGGGGAGGTCGGGCATCCCGGTCGGCAGCCCGGAGGGCAGCGAGGTGGGGATGTCGGACGGGAGGTCCTTCGGGGAGGCCGCCTTGGTGAAGGTGTCGTTCTCCGAGAGCGCCTCCCAGTCGACGGTGAGTGTCTTGCCGTCCTTGCTGGGGGCCACCTTGCCCATGGTGCGGTCGTTGTTGCCGTCGGCGCACTTGAGCATCAGGCTCTTCTCGCCGGTGTCGGTGTACTCGCCGGAGCAGGTGTGCTTGCCCGCGACCAGGGCCGCCTTCTCCCCGCTGATGGACAGCATCAGCGTCTCGTTGCCGCTCCTGGCCACGTAGGCGCCGGTCAGCTCGGCATCCGCGCCACCCTCGGCCGGGGCGCTCGACTGCGAGGCCGACGGGGTGTCCTTGGACGTGTCCTTCTTGCCGTCGTCGCTGTCGCTGCCACAGGCCGTCAGCAGAAGGGCGGCCGCGGCCACCGTTCCGGCAACGCTCGCTGCCTTGATCACGCACATCTCCTCGGTTGTCAGGGACAGGGGCACGACAACGTAGCAGCCGATCAGGGGGCGGCCGGAACGACGTGGCCGGTCACCTCACCCAGACCGATGCGGGCGCCGTGCGGGCCCGGTGCCCAGGCCGTGAGGGTCACCTCGTCGCCGTCCTCGAGGAAGGTGCGGGTGTCGTCGCCGAGGCGCACCTGATCCCGTCCGCCCCAGCTGAGTTCGAGCAGACAGCCGCGCTCGGTGGGGCGCGGACCGCTGACCGTGCCGGAGGCGAAGACGTCGCCGGTGCGCAGCGAGGCGCCGTTCACGGTCATATGGGCCAGCTGCTGGGCGGCGGTCCAGTACATGGCGGAGAACGGCGGGCGGGAGATGGTGTGGCCGTTGACGGCGACCTCGATGCGCAGATCGAAGCCGAAGGGTTCGGCGGCGGAGTCGTCGAGGTAGGGCAGCAGCGGGACATCACGGGCGGGCGGGGCGGTGCGGGCCGGGGCGAGGGCCTCCAGCGGAGTGATCCAGGCGGCCAGGGAGGTGGCGAAGGACTTGCCCAGGAAGGGGCCGAGCGGACGGTACTCCCAGCTCTGGATGTCGCGGGCGGACCAGTCGTTGAGCAGGCAGAGCCCGAAGACGTGATCGTGGAACCCGGAGAGCGGCACCGGTGTATTCAAAGGGGAAGGGGCACCGACGACGAAGGCCACCTCCGCTTCGAAGTCGAGGCGCAGGGAGGGGCCGAAGACCGGAGCGGGGGAGGACGTATGGGCCGGGGACGAGGAAGCGGCCGAGGGGCCGGGCGCGGGCGGCAGATGCTGGCCCTGGGGGCGCACGATCGGGGTGCCGGAGACCAGGACCGTACCGGCCCGGCCGTGGTAGCCGATCGGAAGGTGCTTCCAGTTGGGGGTGAGCGCGTCGCCGTCCGGGCGGAACATCCGCCCCACATTGGCGGCGTGGTGCTCGCTCGCATAGAAGTCGACGTAGTCGGCCACCTCGATCGGGAGGTGCAGGGCGAGGGTGGTGAGGGGGTGCATCAGGGGCTCGATGGTCGTCCGGTGCGCCGGGTTGGTCAGCCAGTCGAGCACCTCGGCACGGACGGCCTGCCAGGCCGGGCGGCCCGCGGCCATCAGCGGGTTGAGCGTGGCGGCGCCCAGCAGCTCGGCGTACGGCGAGGCGGTGGCGGCCGCCGCGGCTCCCGCGTCCAGCACATGACTCCCGTAGCGCACGCCGATCCTGCGCAGATGCGGCGCGTGCGGCGTGGTGAAGACGCCATAGGGGAGATTGTGCGGCCCGAAGGGGTCTCCTTCGGGCAGATCGAGCGGGCTTCGCTGCGGCATGGATGCTGCCTCGCCTTCTCCTCGTCACCGTGGTGGCCAGGCCACACCCTACGGCTCGTGGGGTGCGAGAGGAGGGGGTGTCGGGTGCTGCCTAAAGAGCTGGCAATGTCCGGATAGTTCTTGCTGGAGGCGGTAATTCCGAAGTAGCGTCCTTCATCGGGTCACACACAGTGGGGGGGCCACTGCGCTGAGGTGACCGAGGGGGACTCGTGGCGAGCAGTGCCATGCCGTGTGCGCTGGACCGTTCCGTACCCGGACTGATCGTGAAGATCGGTGACTATCCCCTGCACCATGGGGGTGTCGGCGCCATCCGGTCCCTGGGCCGTCTGGGTGTCCCCATGTACGCGGTCACCGAGGACCGTTGGACCCCGGCCGCCCTCTCGCGCTATCTCACCCGGGCCTTCGTCTGGCCGACCACCGGCAGCGAGCGGCCGGAGCGGCTGGTGGAGGGGCTGCTGCGGATCGGACGGACGATCGGCCGTCCGACGGTGCTGCTGCCCACGGACGAGGAAGCGGCGGTGCTGATCGCCGAGCACGCGGATGTGCTCGCCGCCGACGGCCGGTTCCTCTTCCCGCGGGCCGATCCGGAGCTGCCCCGGCGGCTGGCCAGCAAGCAGGGGCTGCATGAGCTCTGTGCCGAGCACGGGGTGCCCACCCCGGAGGCCGCGTTCCCCGCGACGTTCGCCGACGTCAAGGCGTTCGCGGTGAGCGGCCGGTTCCCCGTGGTCGCCAAGAACCGGGAGGCGTTCGAGCGGCGGGAGAAGCCCGCGGTGGGCGGCACCACCCGGATCGAGGGGCCTCGGGAGCTGCTGGCGCTGGCGCCGTCCTGGGGGCCGCGGCCGGGGGTGGTACTCCAGGAGTACCTGCCGCGCGAGCACGCCGAGGACTGGATCGTGCACGCCTATGTGGACTCCCGGAGCACACCGCTGGCGCTGTTCACCGGGGTCAAGGTGCGGTCCTGGCCGCCGCACGCGGGGATGACGGCGTGCGCGTACGCGGTGGAGAACAAGGAGCTGGCCCAGATGGCGGCCCAGTTCATCAAGCGGATCGGGTTCAGCGGCATCGTCGATCTGGACTGGCGCTTCGACCGGCGCGACGGCCGGTACAAGCTGCTGGACTTCAATCCGCGGATGGGAGCGCAGTTCCGGCTCTTCGAGAACCGGGCGGGGGTCGATGTCGTCCGGGCCCAGCACCTGGACCTGACCGGGCGTGAGGTCCCCGAGGCCGAGCAGATCGCCGACCGGCGCTTCCTGGTGGAGAACATCGATCCGCCCGCGCTGCTCGCCTACCGCCGGGGCGGTTACACCACACCGCACGCACCCGCCGGACCCAGCGGTACCGAGCTGGCCTGGGCCGCCCGCGACGACATGCGGCCGTTCTTCACCATGCTGGCCCGCTGTGTACGGCCCGGCACGGCACATCTGTACCAGCTGTGGCGCGCCAGAAAGAGGTAATGCCTTGGGGAGGGGTTCTGTGAACGATCCGGTAGCAGTCATCGGGGCCGGTCCATACGGCCTGTCGACCGCCGCCCACCTGCGCGCCCGCGGTCTGCCGGTCCGCGTCTTCGGGGAGCCGATGGTGAGCTGGCGCGCGCAGATGCCCGCGGGCATGCTGCTCAAGTCCACACCGGTGGCGTCCACCATCGACGCACCGCAGCCGGGGCACACCCTGCTCGACTACTGCCAGGCGTCGGGCGGTCCGCGCTATGAGTCCGACTGGGACATCATCCCGGTCGAGACCTTCTCGGAGTACGGACTGTGGTTCCAGCGGCGGCTGGTGCCGGAGCTGGAGCAGGTGCGGGTGGTCTCCATCGACCGGCGGGGCGGCCGGTTCGAGCTCAAGCTGGACTCGGGGGAGCAGTTCACCGCCCGCGCCGTCGTGGTCGCCAGCGGGCTGAGCGGACTGGCCCATCTGCCCCGGCCGCTCGCCGCGGCCGTCCCCGGCGGACCGTCCCCCGCCGGACCGGTCTCGCACAGCTCCCAGCACCATGACCTCGGGCGGTTCGCGGGGCAGCGGGTGGTGGTCGTCGGCGCCGGACAGTCCGCCCTGGAGAGCGCGGTGCTGCTGGCCGAGGCGGGCGCCGCCTCGGTGCGGGTGGTGGCGCGCGGTCCTCGCGCGGTCGGCTTCGGTGCCCCGCCGGACCGCCAGCCCCGGCTGCGGCCCGAGTCGCCCTTCGGCCGCGCCTGGTCGCTGTACGCGCTGTCGTACCACGCGGTGGGCTTCCGGAATCTGCCCGCGTCCACCCGGGAGTATCTGGTCCGCAGGGTGCTGGGCCCCAAGGGCGCCTGGTGGCTGCGGGACCGGTTCGCCGGGCGGGTGCAGGTCACCCAGGGCCAGCGGATCCACCGGGTCTCCGTGGAGGGTGACGGCCGGCCGGTGCTCTCGCTGCGCGGTGCGGGCGGCCGCGTCGGCGAGCTGGCCGCGGACCACATCATGGCCGCCACCGGCTACCGGATGGATCTGGCCGCGCTGGGCTTCCTCGGTCCCGAGCTGCGCGCCGAGGTGGTCACCTCCGCCGGTGGGCCCTGGCTGGACACGGGCTATCGCTCCTCGGTGCCGGGGCTGTACTTCACCGGGCTGCCCGCGGCGGCGAGTTTCGGCCCGGTGATGCGGTTCGTCTGCGGCACCGAATACGCCTCACCACGGCTGGCGAAGGCGGTGGCGGCCGCTCACGGATAGGGCGCGCGGGGGCCGTTCCCCGGCCGTTCGGCGAACGGCCGGGGCGCGGAAGGAATGATCTGCTGGTGATCGCGGTACGCGAGGGGATACCGGTCGCTCCGGGGCACGGACGCTGTGCGGCGCACAAGGCGGGAAGCCGCCCACAGTGATCGATACCCGACCGGATACGCTGCCTGTTGGTGAAGACAGCGACACATCGACATTCCGCGTGATCGTAGGCAGACAGGAGTACCCCGTGAGCGTCATCGGGCCCCTTGGGCTGAGCGTGCGGGACCAGACTCTGGAAGCCGACACCCAAGCCGGGCTGACGGCTGTCGAAGAGGGCCTGTTGGAGGCCACCAAGAGTGATGTGCCCTTCATCACCGAGGCCGCCCAGCATCTGGTGCGGGCGGGCGGGAAGCGGTTCCGCCCCCTGGTGGTGCTGCTCGCCGCGCAGTTCGGCGATCCGCACGCCCCCGGTGTGGTGCCCTCCGCCGTGGTCGTCGAGCTGACCCATCTGGCGACGCTCTACCACGACGACGTGATGGACGAGGCCGAGGTGCGGCGCGGGGTGTCCAGCGCCAACGCCCGCTGGGGGAACTCGGTGGCGGTGCTCACCGGCGACTTCCTCTTCGCCCGTGCCTCGCACATCCTGGCCGACCTCGGCCCGGAGGCGGTCCGGATCCAGGCCGAGGCGTTCGAGCGGCTGGTGACCGGCCAGATCCTGGAGACCGCGGGACCGCGCGACGGCCAGGACCCGATCGAGCACTATCTGGAGGTGCTGGCGGGCAAGACCGGATCGCTGATCGCCGTCTCCGGACGGTTCGGCGCGATGATGTCCGGTGCCGACGAGTCGGTCGTCAACATCCTGACCCAGTACGGCGAGCGGCTGGGCATGGCCTTCCAGCTGGCCGACGACGTCCTGGACATCGCCAGCGACAGCCATGAGTCAGGCAAGACCCCCGGCACCGACCTGCGCGAGGGCATCGCCACCCTCCCGGTGCTGCGGCTGCGGGCGCGGGCGGAGGCCAGCGGCTCGGCCGAGGACCGCGCGCTGTGCGAGCTGCTCGCCGGGGACCTCACCGACGACACCCGTCACGCCGAGGCGCTGCGGCTGCTGCGCGCCCACCCGGCGCTGGAGGAGGCCCGCCGGGACACCCTCCGCTACGCGGCGGAGGCCCGGGCCATGCTGGCGCCGCTGCCCGAGGGCCCGGCGAAGGCCGCCCTCGAAGGGCTGTGCGACGCGGTGGTGCACCGCGCGGGCTGACCCCCGCCCCGTACCCCCGTGCCCCGTACCCCTAGGGGGCGCCAGGACCCCGGGGTCTCCTGAGGACGTACGAGCTCACCCGTGCGGTGCCGGTTGTCATCCCCGAGCATGAGAGTGCACTTGATCCTGCGGGCTGACGCCCCGGGCCGGCGGATTTGGTGGGATGGACACACCACCACAGGGCGGGAACGGGCGACAATGGGCCCGAGAGGTGGACGAGTGCAGGCTGACAACCGCCGCCCACGACGGAGGTAGAGCACATATGGCACGGATCCGACCGACACAGGCCGAGGACGACGGCTTCTGGGACGAGGAGCGCCCGGCACGCCGGACCAAGGCCGCCCGGTACGCCGTCCCCGTCGCGGTCGCGGGAATAGCGGCGGCGACGATAGGGCTGGTCCCGGCGCTGGCCAGCAGCGGTGACCCCGATCTGCCGAAGATCTCGGCGGAGCGGCTGATCAGCAAGATGGCCGCCTCGGACACCGAGCGGCTCTCCGGTTCGGTGAAGATCACCACCGATCTGGGGCTGCCCTCGCTGCCCGGCGGCGGTTCGTTCTCCGACTTCGGCGGCGGTGCGGGCGGCGAAGGCGGCGACGGCTCCTCGGCCGCGCCCGAGAGCAAGCTGATGGAGCTGGCCTCCGGTTCGCACACCCTGCGGGTGGCCGCGGACGGCCCGGAGCGCCAGCGCGTATCGATCATCGAGAACGCCGCCGAGTACAGCCTGATCCACAACGGCGACGACACCTGGGCGTACGACAGCAAGTCCAACGCCGTCGTCCACTCCACCGCCCCCGAGGGCGCCGGGGCCAAGGACGGCCATCCGCGCGAGCTGCCCGAGGACCTGAAGGACATCACCCCGCAGCAGTTCGCCAAGCAGGTGCTCGCCTCCGTGGACGACACCACGGACGTCTCGGTCGACGGCACCACCCGGGTCGCCGGGCGGGACGCCTATGAGCTGCTGATCGAACCGAAGTCCGACGACACCACGGTCGGCTCGGTCCGGATCGCGGTGGACGCGGACAACGGCACCCCGCTGAAGTTCACCCTCACTCCCAAGAGCGGCGGCAAGGCCGTGGTCGATGTGGCCTTCACCAAGGTCGACTTCGGCAAGCCCGCGGCCGGCACCTTCGACTTCACCCCGCCCAAGGGCGCCAAGGTCACCGAGGAGGGCGACCACCGGCGCGGCGGCGAGGACGGGATGAAGGACAAGGACGCGCAGGAGGCCCTGTCCGGTCTGAACGTGATCGGCGAGGGCTGGGACAGCGTCGCCACGCTCGACGGCCCCGGCGGCGCGCCGGCCTCGCCCGGCAAGGGCGACGGCGGTCCCGGCCAGGACGCCGGAGGATTCCTGGACAGCCTCGGCAAGAAGGTCACGGGCGACTTCGGCTCCGGCCACGTCTTCAGCACCCGTCTGGTGAACGCGCTGCTCACCGATGACGGCAAGGTCTACGTCGGCGCGGTCGACAAGGACGCCCTGGTCGCGGCGGCCAACAAGGCCAAGTAGGCCGACACGGCCGACACGGCCGACCAGCACTCCGGCCGGAAGGCCGGAGTGCACCACGGCGGCAGGCACCAGAGCGGTACGGCGAAGGGGAGCCCGTGGAGGACACCGGGGCCGCGGTCGAGACCCGCGGGCTCACCAAGCGCTACCGCGGCGGTCAGCTCGCCGTCGCCGGACTCGATCTGACGGTGCCGCGGGGCAGTGTCTTCGGCTTCCTCGGACCCAACGGCTCGGGGAAGACGACGACCATCCGCATGCTCATGGGGCTGATCGAGCCGACCTCCGGAGCCGCCCGGCTGCTGGGCGAGCCCATGCCCCGCGCGGCCCGGAGCGTGCTGCCCAGGGTCGGGGCCCTCATCGAGGGCCCCGCGCTTTACTCCCATCTGACCGGCCGGGACAATCTGCTGCGCTACGACGCGGCCGATCCCACCGCCGATCCGCGCACCCGCCCCGCCCGTGTCGCCTCCGCCCTGGACCGGGTGGGCCTCGGCGCCGCGGCCGGGAAGAAGGCCCGCGCCTACTCGCTCGGGATGAAGCAGCGCCTCGGCCTGGCCGCCGCCCTGCTCCAGCCGCGTGAGCTGCTGGTCCTCGATGAGCCGACCAACGGTCTGGACCCCCAGGGCATGCGGGAGATCCGCGCTCTGGTGCGGGAACTGGCGGGGGAGGGCACCACCGTTTTCCTCTCCTCCCATCTCCTCGACGAGATCGAGCAGATCTGCACCCACGCGGCCGTGATGGCCCAGGGGAAGCTGATCACCCAGGGCACGGTGGCCGAACTGGCCGCGAGCAGCCGCGGCCGGCTCTCGGTCACCACCCCGGATCCGGTGGACGCGGTCCGGGTCCTGAAGGAGCACGGAGTGACGGATCTGGTGACGCTCGACGAGCGTGTCGTCGGCGAGCTGCCCCAGACGCCCCTGGAGCTGGCCGACCTCAACGCCGCGCTGGTGCGCGAAGGGGTGCGGGTCCGGGCCTTCGGCACCGAGCGCGCCTCATTGGAGGATGCCTTCGTGGCACTGACCGGGGAGGGCTTCGATGTCGCGGGCTGAGACCGGAGCGCCGGCGGCACCGGTCGCGGCCGTGCGGCCGTCCCGTCCGCTGTGGACACTGGCGCTCTTTCGCAGTGAGCTGACCACCACCTTCCGGCGCTGGCGGACCCTGGCCCTGCTCGGGGTGCTCGCGGCCGTCCCGGTCCTCATCGGCATCGCGGTGAAGATCGAGACCAGTGACGGCGGCACGGTCGGACAGGGCGGCGGCGGTGGCGAGGGCGAGGCCCCCGCGTTCTTCTCCCAGATCACCAACAACGGGATCTTCCTGGTCTTCGCCGCGCTGGCGGCCACCCTGCCGGTCTTCCTGCCGATGGCGATCGGTGTGATCGCCGGTGACTCGATCGCGGGCGAGGCGAGCTCGGGCACACTGCGCTATCTGCTGGTGGCGCCGGCGGGCCGGATCCGGCTGCTGCTGGCCAAGTTCACCGCCGTCATGGCCTTCTGCCTGGTGGCCACCCTGGCGGTGGCCGTCAGCGGACTGGCGACCGGGGCACTGCTCTTCCCGCTCGGGGACGTCACCCTGATCTCCGGCACCACCGTCTCCTTCGGTGACGGGCTGGTGCGGGCGCTGGGGGTGGCGGCCGTCGTGGCGCTGTCCCTGGTGGGCATCGCGACGCTGGGCGTGTTCATCTCGACCCTCACCAACAGCGGTATCGCGGCGATGGCCACCACGGTGGGGCTGGTGATCACCGCACAGATCCTGGACACCATCCCGCAGCTGCACGCGATCCACCCGTATCTCTTCCCGCACCACTGGCTGAGCTTCGCGGATCTGCTGCGGGCGCCGGTCTACTGGGACGACCTGGTCAAGAACCTGGAGTTGCAGGGGCTGTACGCGGCCGTGTTCGGCTCGGCGGCCTGGGCCCGGTTCACCGCGAAGGACATCACGGCCTGAGCCGACCGGGCCGAACACGGCGCGGTACGAACGAACGGTGGAACCGGTGGTCAGGCGCCGCTCAGGGTCCAGACCGCGTAGGCGATGGCGTCGCTGTTGCGGTCCAGTGCGGTGTCGTTGATGTTGCTCGTGGTGTCACAGGAGCGGTGGTAGCAGCGGTCGAACGCCTGCCCGGAAGTGCCGCCCCACTTCTGGGCCTGGGCCGCCGTCTTGCGGTAGTCGGCACCGCTGAACAGCCCGCCCACCGGGATGCCCACGTTCTTGAACGAGGCGTGGTCCGAGCGGCCGTCGCCCTCGGTCTCCGGCTCGGTGGCGATGTTCTGGCCGCTGAAGTACTGCTTGAACACCGACTCGATCGTCGGGTCGTCGTCGTAGACGAAGTAGCCCGGGTTGGGCGAGCCGATCATGTCGAAGTTGAGATAGGCGTCGATCCTGCCGCGGTCCGCGGAGGACAGCCGGTTGACGTAGTTCCGGGAGCCGACCATCCCCATCTCCTCGGCGCCCCACCAGCCGAACCGCAGGTGCTTGGTGGGCTGGGCCCCGGTACGGGCGACGGTCAGCGCGGTCTCCAGGATCGCGGCGGAGCCCGAGCCGTTGTCGTTGATACCGGGCCCTGCGGAGACGGAGTCCAGATGGGCTCCGCTGAACACCACGTTGTCGGTGTCACCACCGGGCCAGTCGGCGATGAGGTTGTAACCGGTGGTGCCGAAGTAGCTGAACTGCTGCACGGTGGTGGTGAATCCGGCGGCGTCCAGCTTGGCCTTGATGTAGTCGATGGACGCCTTGTAGCCGGGGCGGCCGTGGGCGCGGTTGCCGCCGTTGGCGGTGGCGATGGACTGGAGCTGGCTGAGGTGGGCCTTCACATTGGCCACCGGGACGTCCGGTGCGGCCAGGGTGCCGGGCGCCGCGCGGTGGGAGGCCGCGGCGGCGGTGCCGCCCGGTGCGGCGGCGGGCGCGGCCCCGACCAGGGCGGCGACCGCGGTGCCGACGGCCGCCGCGGTGGTGGCGCGGCGCAGCCAGGATCTTCGGGACGTGAGGGGGTGCCGATCTGCCGATGTCGACATGGGGGGCTCCGAATTCCGAACGAGGACAGGACGGAATGACGTGACGCTGTGGTGACACACGTGCCCGTGGGGGGCGATGGAGCGGTGAACCGGCGATGCGGTGGTGATGCGGCTGATGGTCCGGGTGGCCATGACTCCGCGTCAAGAGCGGAAACCGGACATCAGCCGCCGGATATCGAGCCGCCGTGCTTCCCGGGAGTGCCGGGGGTGATGTCCGTGGTGAGGTCGGCTACGGCGTCGGAGGCGGACTCGGGACCGGCGCCCGGGATGACATCGGGCACCACCCCGGCGGCGGCTTCCGCCAGGGCCACCGGGACCTCGTCCGCGGAACCGGAGCCGGCAGCGGAGCCAGCGCCGGAGCCGGAAACCGAGCCGGAAACCGAGCCGGAAACCGAGCCGGAAACCGAGCCGGAAGCGGAACCGGAAGTGGGAGCGGACGCGGAGCCGGCACCGGAGGCGGCGAGGGACCGCTCCGCCCGTGCGGCAGCCCGGGCGAGCTCCCGCCGCGCCCGATGTGCGGTGTGCAGCGCGTCCCAGGTCAGCAGGGCGAGGGCCAGCCAGACCAGTCCGAAGCCCGCCCACCGCTCGGGCGGCATCGACTCATGGAAGACCACCAGGCCCAGGGTGAACTGCAAGATGGGCGCGATGTACTGGAGCATCCCGATCGTCGACAGCGGCAGCCGCACCGCGGCCGCCCCGAAGCAGATCATCGGCAGCGCGGTGATCACACCGCAGCTCGCCAGCAGCGCCGAGTGGCCCGCACCCCCGCTGCCGAAGGTGGACTCACCGCGCGACCCGAGGAACAGCAGGAAGCCGAGCGCGGGCAGGAACTGCACGGCGGTCTCCGCGGCCAGCGACTCCAGTCCGCCCAGCCCGACCCGCTTCTTCACCAGCCCGTAGGTGGCGAAGGAGAACGCCAGGGTGAGCGCGATCCAGGGCAGTTTGCCGTAGCCGATGGAGAGCACCACCACGGCCAGCGCGCCGACGCCGACCGCCGCCCACTGCGCGGGCCGCAGCCGCTCCCGCAGCAGCAGCACCCCGAAGGCGATGCTGACCAGCGGGTTGATGAAGTAGCCGAGGGCGGTCTCGACGACGTGTCCGCTGTTCACGCCCCAGATGTACAGACCCCAGTTGACCGAGATCACACTCGCGGCGATCGCGATCAGGCCCAGCCGCCGGGGCTGCCGCAGCAGCGGCCGGATCCAGGCCCAGCGGCGCAGCGCGAGCAGGATCAGCCCGACGGCCGCCAGCGACCACACCATCCGGTGGGCGAGGATCTCCACCGCGTCCGCCGGCTCCAGCAGCGGCCAGAAGAGTGGTACCAGCCCCCACATGCCGTACGCGGCGAAGCCGTAGAGGAGCCCCGCGCGGTCCTGTTGCTGCGGCTGCACAACCCCTCCTCGACCTGGTGGATGTCCCTGGTGACGTCACGAAGGTAGCGCCCGGGAGGCCGCCTGTCATTCCCGTTCCATGGATACGGTGATGACAGGGGCGGGGGTGGCCGATGACACCCGTGGCGTCCGTGACGTCCGGCGGGCGGCTCGTCCGCGGCGGTCCTCAGCGCGACCGGTTCCGTGACCGGTTCCGCGTCCCCTTCCGGCGCCGCCCCATCGTCCGCACCGCCCGCCCCACATCGAACGGCAGGATCGTCACCGCCACCCCCGGCAGATGCTCCAGCGCCTTCGCCAGCGCCTCCGCCGTCCCCCGGTGCAGCAGTTTGCCCAGCGGTGAGGAGTAGGTGCGGCGCGGCACCAGCAGGGTCAGCGCGGTCCGGCCGTCCTCGGTGGTGCGGGCCGCCAGCTCCATGACCGTATGGCGCAGTCGCCGGTCCGGGCACTCCACGACCTCCAGCGCCACGGTCACCCCGGCGGTCCGCTCCCAGCGGGCCATCAGTCTGCGGGCATGGGTCTCGTCGACCATGACGTGCAGCGCCCGCACCTCGTCGGGCCGCAGCTCATGGGCGTAGCGCAGTGCCTCGACCGTCGCGAGGTCGATGCTGTCCGCCAGCACGTACACCACGTGCCGGCGCCAGCGCGAGGTGTCGTCGCCGAGGGTCGGGACCTCCTCCAGGGCCGCCGCCTCCGCCCGGTACTCGCGGTTGATCCGGATCAGCGCCCAGACCCCGAGCGGGAAGACCACCACGACCAGCCAGGCGCCCTCGGTGAACTTGGTGACCGCGAAGATCAGCACCACCGCCGCGGAGACGACCGCGGTGGTCAGGTTGACCGCGATCTTCCAGCGGCGGCCCCGCTCCCTGCGCCGCAGGTGATACACGGTCAGCCCGGTCCCGGCCATGGTGAACGCGGTGAACACCCCGATCGCGTACAGCGCCACCAGACGGTCCACATTGGCGTCCGTGACCACCAGCAGGGCGAGCGCCACCACCGCCAGCGAGATGATCCCGTTGGAGAACGCCAGCCGGTGACCGCGCCGGGTGAGCTGCCGGGGCAGGAAGCGGTCCTCGGCGACGAAACTGGCCAGGAAGGGGAAGCCGGTGAACGGGGTGTTGGCGCCGGTGTAGAGGATGAGCGCGGTCGAGAGCTGGACGAACGCCAGTCCCAGCGCGCCCAGCACCCCGTCGCCGAAGACCAGATGGGCCTCCTGGGCGAGCACGGTCGGGGTGCCGTCCCGATAGGGGATGGCATGGGTGAAGTGGGCCATCGCGGAGACGCCCAGCACCAGGGTGCCCAGGACACAGCTCATCACGACCAGCGTGCGGCGGGCGTTGATCCCTTGCGGCTCCCGGAAGACGGACACCCCGTTGGAGATCGCCTCCAGACCGGTGAGCGAGGAGCCGCCGTTGGCGAAGGAGCGCAGCACGATGAAGAGCGAGGCGCCGTAGAGCAGTCCGTCGCCCGGGTCCCCGAGCGGCACCGCGCCCGCGGCGTGCACATCGGCGTGCGGCAGCCGTCCGGTGAGGCCGCGGACCACCCCGACCACCAGCATCAGCCCGACGGCGAGCATGAACAGATAGGCGGGGACCGCGAAAACCCGTCCCGCCTCGCGCAGTCCGCGCAGATTGCCGTAGGCCAGGACCACGATCACCAGGACGCTCAGGGGCAGTTGGAGGTGGTCGAGACCGGTCCAGGAGCCGCCCAGCAGATGGGCGAAGGAGATGATCGCGTTGGTTCCGGCGGAGACCTGCACGGCGACGGTGACGATGTAGTCGACGAGCAGCGCGACCGAGGCGATCTGCGCGATGTCGGGGCCGAGGTTCTCCCGGGCCACGATGTACGAACCGCCCGCGCGGGTGTAGATCGTCACCACATCGCTGTAGCAGAGCGTCAGCAGGAGCAGCACCAGCAGGATCGACCCGGTGACCGGCAGGATCAGGGTGAACGCCGCGACCCCGATGACGGGCACCAGTACCCGCAGCATCTCCTCGCTGCCGTAGGCCGTGGAGGAGATGCAGTCCGAGGCGAGCACGCCCAGGGCGACGGGGTTGCGCAGCTTCTCCCGCCGGATGCGCTCGGTGACCAGGGGCGGGCCGAGCAGACGCCGTTTGACGCGGTAGCCGAGGCGGTCGGGCGGCTGGAGCGGGGCGGCGGTGTCGGACATGGGCTTATGAGAGCGGCTGCCCGGCCGGGCCGCGGGCCGACGCTCCGGCCGGGCGGTCGCCTGCGCCCGGACGTACGAACGCCCCCGCGGACGCCGGAGCGGCCGCGGGGGCGGAGGGAGCGAGGGGACCGGCTCAGCCGACGACGGTCCAGGTGTCGTTCCCGGCGAGCAGCGCGCCGAGATCGCCCTTGCCCTTCTGCTCGACGGCGGCGTCGAGTTGGGTGGCCATATCGGTGTCGTAGACCGGCCGCCCGACGGAGCGCAGCACCCCGATGGGGGTGTGGTGCAGGGTGTCGGGGTGGGCCAGCCGTGACAGCGCGAAGGCGGTGGTGGGGGAGTCGGCGTGGGCGTCGTGGACCAGGATCCGGTGCTCGTTCTCCGGGGTGACCGTGACCACCTCCAGATCGCCCGTGGCCTGGTCGCGCACCACGCCCTTGTCCTGGTCGGCGCCGAAGCGGATGGGCCGGCCGTGCTCCAGCCGGATGACCGCCTCCTCGGCCTGCTGCTTGTCCTTGAGCACCTCGAAGGCGCCGTCGTTGAAGATGTTGCAGTTCTGGTAGATCTCCACCAGCGCGGTGCCCGGGTGGGCGGCGGCCTGCCGCAGCACCTCGGTGAGGTGCTTGCGGTCGGAGTCCACCGTGCGGGCGACGAAACTCGCCTCGGCCCCCAGCGCCAGCGACACCGGGTTGAAGGGCGCGTCGAGCGAGCCCATCGGCGTGGACTTGGTGATCTTGCCGACCTCGGAGGTCGGGCTGTACTGCCCCTTGGTCAGCCCGTAGATGCGGTTGTTGAACAGCAGGATCTTCAGGTTGACGTTGCGCCGCAGGGCGTGGATCAGGTGGTTGCCGCCGATGGACAGCGCATCGCCGTCACCGGTGACCACCCACACCGACAGATCGCGGCGGGAGGCGGCGAGACCGGTGGCGATGGCGGGCGCACGGCCGTGGATCGAGTGCATCCCGTAGGTGTTCATGTAGTACGGGAAACGGGAGGAGCAGCCGATGCCGGAGACGAAGACGATGTTCTCCTTGGCCAGGCCCAGCTCCGGCATGAAGCCCTGCACGGCGGCCAGGATCGCGTAGTCGCCGCAGCCGGGGCACCAGCGCACTTCCTGGTCGGACTTGAAGTCCTTCATGGACTGCTTGGCCTCGGCCTTGGGGACCAGCGAGAGCGCTTCGATGCCGGGCATCCCATGGGCGACGGTCTCAGTCATCGATGGCCTCCTTGAGGGCCGCGGCGAGCTGCTCGGCCTTGAACGGCATGCCGTTGACCTGGGTGTAGGAGCGGGCGTCGACCAGATAGCGGGCGCGGATCAGGGTGGCGAGCTGGCCCAGGTTCATCTCGGGCACCACCACCTTGTCGTAATCCCCCAGCACCTTCCCGAGGTTGGCCGGGAAGGGGTTGAGATGGCGCAGATGGGCCTGGGCGATCCGGTCGCCCGCGCCCCGCACCCGGCGGACCGCCGCGGTGATGGGCCCGTAGGTCGAACCCCAGCCCAGCACCAGGGTGCGGGCGTCACCGGTGGGGTCGTCCACCTCGAGGTCGGGCACCCGGACGCCGTCCACCTTGGCCTGGCGGGTGCGGACCATATGGTCGTGGTTGGCCGGGTCGTACGAGATGTTGCCGGTGCCGTCCTGCTTCTCGATCCCGCCGATGCGGTGCGCCAGACCGGGCGTACCGGGTACGGCCCAGGGGCGGGCGAGGGTCTCGGGGTCGCGCTTGTACGGCCAGAACACCTCGGTGCCGTCGGCCTGTACGTGGTTGGGCCCGGTGGCGAACTGCACCCGCAGATCGGGCAGATCGTCGATCTCCGGGATCCGCCACGGCTCCGAGCCGTTGGCCAGGTAGCCGTCGGAGAGCAGGAAGACCGGGGTGCGGTAGGCGAGCGCGATCCGGGCCGCGTCCAGGGCGGCGTCGAAGCAGTCGGCCGGGGTGCGCGGGGCCACGATCGGCACCGGTGCCTCGCCGTTCCGCCCGTACATGGCCTGGAGCAGATCGGCCTGTTCGGTCTTGGTGGGCAGTCCGGTGGACGGCCCGCCGCGCTGGATGTCGACGATCAGCAGCGGGAGTTCCAGCGACACCGCGAGCCCGATGGTCTCGGACTTCAGCGCCACTCCGGGACCGGAGGTGGTGGTCACGGCCAGCGCCCCGCCGAAGGCGGCGCCCAGCGCGGCCCCGATGCCCGCGATCTCGTCCTCGGCCTGGAAGGTGCGCACCCCGAAGTTCTTGTGGCGCGACAGCTCGTGAAGGATGTCGGAGGCCGGGGTGATCGGGTACGAGCCCAGGAACAGCGGCAGATCGGCCTGGCGGGAGGCCGCGACCAGCCCGTAGGACAGCGCCAGGTTCCCGGAGATGTTCCGGTAGGTGCCCGCCGGGAAGGCGGTGGTCGCCGGGGCCACCTCGTAGGAGACGGCGAAGTCCTCGGTGGTCTCGCCGAAGTTCCAGCCCGCCCGGAACGCGGCGACGTTGGCCTCCGCGATCTCCGGCTTCTTGGCGAACTTCTGGCGCAGGAACGTCTCGGTGCCCTCGGTGGGCCGGTGGTACATCCACGACAGCAGGCCGAGCGCGAACATGTTCTTGCTGCGCTCCGCCTCCTTCCGGGACAGCCCGAAGTCCTTCAGGGCCTCGATGGTCAGGGTGGTCAGCGGTACCGGGTGGACGCTGTACCCGTCGAGCGACCCGTCCTCCAGCGGACTGGTCTCATAGCCCACCTTCGCCATCGGGCGCTTGGTGAACTCATCGGTGTTCACGATGATTTCGGCGCCGCGCGGCACATCGCCCAGATTGGCCTTGAGCGCGGCCGGATTCATGGCGACCAGCACATTGGGGGCGTCGCCGGGGGTGAGGATGTCGTGATCGGCGAAGTGGAGCTGGAAGCTGGAGACTCCCGGCAGCGTGCCGGCGGGGGCACGGATCTCCGCCGGGAAGTTCGGAAGGGTGGACAGGTCGTTGCCGAACGACGCCGTCTCGGAGGTGAACCGGTCGCCGGTGAGCTGCATACCGTCGCCCGAGTCACCCGCGAACCGGATGATCACACGGTCCAGACGGCGGATCTGCTTACCGCCGTCCGGTGTTCGCCGCTCCCCGGCGGACCCGGGCCCGCCCTGCTGATCGGCTGGTTCGGCCTGCTCGGCCGGGCTACTGACCTGGCTGGTCACTGCTTCGGACCTCCTTCGAGGCGGCGCTCCTGGACAGTCGGTGCCGACCGGTTGTCCCATGACCATCGTACGTCGGTAAGGGTCGCCTTCCTTGGCCGGATCACATGGTGGACGTCGCTATATGAACCCTTTATGTCATGGTTTGACATAACGTGCCCCCTCCCCCGTGTTGTCATTTCCGCTGATCCCCCGTTCAGCCTTTGGCCTCGCTTCAGCGCCGGGCCCCCGGTGCACACCCCCACCGGGCCCAGGGGTCTGACGGCAGGTCACAGCGGTGCTCACCGGTTCTGATCGGCCGGTCAGGACCTGAGATACGTGAGCACCGCGAGCACTCGACGGTGATCCCCGTCACTCGGGGACAGCCCCAGCTTCAGGAAGATGTTGCTGACGTGCTTCTCGACCGCCCCGTCGCTCACCACCAGCTGCCGGGCGATCGCCGAGTTCGTCCGGCCCTCGGCCATCAGCCCCAGCACCTCCCGCTCTCGCGGGGTGAGCCCGGCCAGCACGTCCTGTTTGCGGCTGCGGCCCAGCAGCTGGGCGACCACCTCCGGGTCGAGCGCGGTGCCGCCCCGGGCGACCCGCACCACGGCGTCCACGAACTCGCGGACCTCGGCCACCCGGTCCTTCAGCAGATAGCCCACCCCATGGCTGCTGCCCGCCAGCAGCTCCGTGGCGTACTGCTCCTCCACGTACTGTGACAGCACCAGCACACCCAGTCCCGGATGGTCGCGGCGCAGCCGGACGGCGGCCCGCACCCCCTCGTCGGTGTGGGTGGGCGGCATCCGCACATCGGCGACCACCACATCCGGCAGCGCGCCCTCGTCCGCCAGCTCGCGGATCGATTTGATCAGCGCGTCGGCGTCGCCCACCCCCGCGACGACCTCATGCCCACGGTCGGTCAGCAGCCGGGTCAGTCCCTCCCTCAGCAGCACCGAATCCTCGGCGATGACCACCCGCACTCTGTCCTCCACGATGCACGTCCCCCGTTCGCTCGGTTCGTCGGGACCAGCATCCCAGGATTCGGACGCCCGCGTCGCGGGGACCCGGCGGGACGGGAGGTGGGCAGGGGCGCCGGTGCTCAGCGCCAGGGCAGCTCGGCGGTGACCGCGGTCGGGCCGCCGGCGGGGGAGTGGACGACGAGGATGCCGTCCACCGCGTCGAGCCGTTCGGCCAGCCCCGCCAGGCCGGAATCCGCGGAGGTGTGGGCTCCGCCCCGGCCGTCATCGGTGACCTGGAGCATCACCCGGTCCGCGGCCCGCCAGACATCCACCTCGGCGGACCGGGCGCCGCTGTGTTTGCTGATGTTCTGGAGGAGTTCGGAGACGGTGAAGTAGGCGATGCCCTCGATGGCGGGTGCGGGCCGCTGGGGGAGGTCGACGGTGACGGTGACCGGCACGGTGCAGCGGGCGGCGAGCGCGGAGAGTGCCGGGCCGAGTCCCCGGTCGGTGAGGATGGCGGGGTGGATACCGCGGGCGAGGTCGCGGAGTTCCTGGAGGGCGAGTTTCACCTCGCCGTGGGCCTCGTCGACCATCCTGGCCGCGGCCTCCGGGTCCTCCTCCAGCTTCTCCTTCGCCAGGCCGAGGTCCATGGCCAGCGCCACCAGACGGGCCTGGGCCCCGTCGTGCAGATCGCGTTCGATACGGCGCAGATCGGCCGCGGCGGTGTCCACCACCGTGCCCCGGTCCTCCTCCAGCTCCCAGACCCGGCTGGCCAGCCGGGAAGGGCCCAGCAGCCCGGACACCATCAGCCGGTCGACCGAGGTGAGCCCGTGGACCGTCGGCGGGGTCAGCAGCAGCACCACCGCCCCGATCACACAGGTCGCGGCGATCTCCAGCGGGGTGTCCAGATAGAAGGCGTTCCCGTCGTGGTCGCCCCACAGCTGGAGGCCGGGCTTGTCACCGAAGGTGGGGAAGACCCAGCGCCACAGCGGATAGGTGACGAAACCCCAGCCGTAGGCGAAGAGGACGGTGCCGACGACGAACGCGAAGATCGCCCACGGCAGATGGAGCACCGCGTACAGCGCGTGGCGCCAGGAGGTGCCGCTCTTGAGGACCGCCCCCACCCAGGCCAGCGGGCCGGTCCCACGGCGGCCGTCCTTGCGCTTAGGGAGGCGCGCCGGTCCGGGATCGGCCACCACGAGGCCGAGCAGCCCCCGGGCCCGCGCCCGCTCCACATGGCCCAGGACACGGCAGCCGGCGAGGGCGAGACCGAGCACCGGGATACCGAGGAAGGTGATCAGGAGTCCGACGCCGAGCGACATCATCGTGACCGTGTAGGCGAAGGAGACGATGGCCATCGGCAGGCTGATCAGCAGATAGAGGAGTTCCCGCCAGACGCGGCCCTGGAACGGCGCCCGCAGCGCCGCGCCGAGGCTGCCGTGGGGCGCGGCCCCGGGCCCGTACGGTCCGTATGCGGTGGCCATCGTGGTGTCCGTCCGTCCTCCCGGCGCCGGGGGTCCCGGCGCACCGGCTGAAGTGGGTGCGTCGTCCGTGTGCGTCCAGGCTTCCGGAGCGCGCCGGGCCGGGCCATCGGGGAGGTGGGCGTCTTCACCCGGGGGTTAGCCCCACCTCCCGCGCCGCGCGGCATCCTCGGCGGGCCCGTCGGCGGCCCTCGGCGGCGGACCGCCCTCGTCGGGCCGTCCTCAGTGCGGCGCCGGAACGCGGTCCCGCCACGGCAGCTCGGCGGTGATCGTCGTCGGCCCGCCGGGCGGCGACTCCACCGTGAACAGTCCGTCGACCGAGCCCAGCCGCTCGGCCAGCCCCGCGAGTCCGCTGCCCCCGGCCGGGCTCGCCCCGCCGCGTCCGTCGTCCCGCACCTGGAACAGCAGTCTGCGGTCCGCGTGCCACATCTCCACCGTCGCCGTCCGGGCGCCGCTGTGTTTGCTGATGTTCTGGAGGAGTTCGGAGACGGTGAAGTAGGCGATGCCCTCGATGGCGGGTGCGGGCCGCTGGGGGAGGTCGACGGTGACGGTGACCGGCACGGTGCAGCGGGCGGCGAGCGCGGAGAGTGCCGGGCCGAGTCCCCGGTCGGTGAGGATGGCGGGGTGGATACCGCGGGCGAGGTCGCGGAGTTCCTGGAGGGCGAGTTTCACCTCGCCGTGGGCCTCGTCGACCATCCTGGCCGCGGCCTCCGGGTCCTCCTCCAGCTTCTCCTTCGCCAGGCCGAGGTCCATGGCCAGCGCCACCAGACGGGCCTGGGCCCCGTCGTGCAGATCGCGTTCGATACGGCGCAGATCGGCCGCGGCGGTGTCCACCACCGTGCCCCGGTCCTCCTCCAGCTCCGCGATCCGCCGCTCCAGCTCGTCCGACGGCGACAGCAGGCCGCGCACCAGCGCCCGGTCCACGTTGGTGAGTGCGCGGGCGACCCAGGGCAGCACCGGCCAGGCGACGAACAGCGAGGTCAGCGCGATGGCGAAGGTGACCACGTCCCAGGGCAGCCGGATCAGGGCGTACAGCCCGCTGCGCCAGCCCACCGGGTCCCGCAGACTTGTCCACAGCCAGCCGAAGAAGCTCTGGCCCCGTACGTGCGGCAGCGGGCTGGGCTCGTCCACCCGCAGGGAGAGCAGCGCCCTGGCCCGCGCCCGCTCGAACCGGCCGAACAGCCGACCGCCGATCAGCCCGAAGGCCAGCAGCGGCAGTCCCACCACCGTGACCGAGAGACCCACGCCCACGGACATCCAGACGACGGCGTAGACGAAGCCGACGATGCCCACCGGCAGATTCAGCAGCAGATGGGCGATCTCCTTCCACGTCTGCGCGGGATAGGCGACGGCGGGCGGCCGGGGCAGGCGCTCATCGGCGCCGCTCGCGGCGCCGTCCACGGTGGCGCCGACGGCTGCGCCGGAGGAACCGGAAGAACCGGAGGAACGGGAGGTCATAGCAGCCAAGAGTGCCCGGCCCGGAGGTCCCGCGCCATGGGGTCCGTCGCCGGACGGACGTAGGGCTAACCCCACCGGATGCGGGACGTATCCCCCCGGCCCCGCCACCCGCGGCACCACCGTGCGCCGGGTCCGCCCCCGCCGCATGCCGGACGGGCGGATCAGCCGGGGACCGTCAGGGCCTAGACTCCCGTCCGTACGGATCGTCGAACACACGAGGTCGACGAGGAGCAGGCCAGACAGCCAGGATCAGGGAGCGAGGGGCGGACGTGCCGGAGGCGACGACCGTGCGCACCACCACCAGCGTCCAGCTCGCGGCCGACTACCTCCACGGATACGCGGTGGTCGGTCTGCTCGGAGCAGTCGGGGTGATCTTCGTCGCCGTGGCCTTCGGGGCCGGGCGGCTGCTGCGCCCCGTGGTGCCGACGCCCGAGAAACTGCTGACGTACGAATGCGGTGTGGACCCCGTGGGCGAGGGCTGGGCCCACACCCAGGTCCGCTATTACGTCTACGCTTTTCTGTACGTGATTTTCGCGGTGGACTCGATTTTCCTGTTCCCGTGGGCGACGGTCTTCGCCGCGCCCGGCTTCGGTGCCGCCACGCTGGTGGAGATGTTCATCTTCCTCGGGTTCCTCGCCGTAGGTCTGCTGTACGCATGGAAGAAGGGCGTCCTGGAATGGACGTGACACCGACCCCGACGCCGACCCCGGTCGACCTGCCGGAGCCCCGCCGCCTCGGCGCGCTCGCCCGGCTGGCCCCCGAGCCGATGAAGGTGGTCCTGAACTGGGGCCGCCGCTACAGCCTGTGGGTCTTCAACTTCGGGCTGGCCTGCTGCGCCATCGAGTTCATCGCGGCCTCCATGGCGCGCCATGACTTCATCCGGCTCGGCGTGATCCCCTTCGCGCCGGGGCCGCGCCAGGCCGACCTGATGGTCGTGTCCGGCACGGTCACGGACAAGATGGCGCCCGCGGTGAAGCGGCTGTACGAGCAGATGCCGGAACCGAAGTACGTGATCTCCTTCGGGGCCTGCTCCAACTGCGGCGGCCCGTACTGGGACTCGTACTCGGTGACCAAGGGCGTCGACCAGATCATCCCTGTCGACGTGTACGTCCCCGGCTGCCCGCCCCGGCCGGAGGCCCTGCTGCAGGGCATCCTCAAGCTCCAGGAGAAGATCGCCCGGGAGTCGCTGGGCGAGCGCTACGGAGCGGACGCCGCCGCGGGCCGTCCCTCCACGGCCGCCCTCCGCAGCGGCCTGGTCACGCCCCCGCAGCAGGCTCCGCAGCAGCCTCCGGCGCAGGAAGACACCCGATGACCGAGCAGCGACCCGAACCGACCGAGCCCCCGGAGGAGACGGCGCCGGCCGACCAGGCCCCGGCCGCCGCGCCGCCCGTGGGCTGGCTGCCGCGGTCCGCCGCCGAACTGTTCGGCGAGGGCGCCACGGCCGAGGAGGCGTACGGCCTGCTCACCGTGGACGTCCCCGCCGCCTCCTGGACCGCGGCGCTGGAGACGGCCCGCGACACCCTCGGCTGCTCCTACTTCGACTGGCTGAGCGCGGTCGACGAACCGGGTACGGGGTTCCGTGTCTCCGCGTACGTCGTCGCGCTCGGTGCCCCGGGGGCCCCGGGCCCCGCGGTGCGCACCCTGCTGGTCCGCACCACCGTGCCGCACGACGCGCCCGCGCTGCCCACCGCCACCGGTGTCTACGCCGGTGCGGCCTGGCACGAGCGGGAGACCCACGAGATGTTCGGGATCGGCTTCACCGGCCACCCCCATCTGGCACCGCTGCTGCTCCCCGACGGTTTCGAGGGCCATCCGCTGCGCAAGGACTTCGTCCTGGCGGCCCGGGTCGCCAAGGCGTGGCCGGGTGCGAAGGAGCCGGGGGAGTCCGACCACGGCGGTCCCAAGCGGCGGCAGATGCTGCCGCCCGGCGTTCCCGACCCCAACGAATGGGGCCCGCTCAAGGGCCAGCTGCCGCCCGCCCCGGCCCGTCCGGCCCGTGGCGCCCGCGCGGCAGGTGGCGCCCGTGCGGCGGGCGAGCGCCCGGCGCGGCGCACCCGTACGGCGAGCGCGGGCTCGGCGAGCCAGCAGACGGCGGCCCCGGCGGCCGAGTCGGCGGCGGAGACGCCTGCCCCCGCGGCCCCGGCCGAACGCCCGGCCCGCCGCGCGCGCAGCGCCGGTGAGGGCTCGGCCGGCCGGCGCGAGACGAAGGCCCCCGCGCCGGACGAGACGACCCCGGCCCCGGACGCCGCCGCCCCGGCCGCGCCGGAGGCCCCGGCGGCGGAAGCCGCTCCGGCCGAGCGGCCCGCGCCCCGTACGCGGTCCTCCGACGCCCCCTGGCACCACGCCCGCCCGGCCCATGACGACGCGTCCGCGGGCGATACCGCCTCCGCGAAACGGGAAGCCGACGCGGCGGAAGCCGAGCGGCCCGAAGCGGCGGAACCGGAGGCCGCGGAACCGGCGGCCGAGGAGCAACCCCGCCCGTCCGGCGAGGACCCCCGCCCCGACGAGAACACCACCGACGACCAGCCAGGAGGCACCGGGTGAACGACGTCCTCGACGTCGCGCTGCGACTGCTCGCCCTGCTGCTCGCCTTCCTGGTCCTCCCGCTGCTCGTCGGACAGACCGAGCACAAGGTGATGGCCCATATGCAGGGCCGTCTCGGACCGATGTACGCGGGCGGCTTCCACGGCTGGGCCCAGCTCGTCGCGGACGGCGTGAAGTTCGCGCAGAAGGAGGACATCGTCCCGAACGGGGCGGACCGGCGGATCTTCCAGCTCGCCCCGGCCGTCGCGCTGCTCCCGTACCTCCTGGTGCTCGTGGCGATCCCGATCGGTCCCGCCGAGGGCGCGGTCGGCCAGTTCGTGGACGCCGGGATCTTCTTCGTGCTCGCCGTGATGGGCGTCGGCGTGCTGGGCTCGCTGATGGCGGGCTGGGCCTCGGCCAACAAGTTCTCGCTGCTCGGTGGATTGCGGACGGCCGCCCAGCTGATGGCCTACGAGCTGCCGATGCTGCTCACCGCCGCGTCCGTGGCGATGGCCGCGGGTACCGTCTCGCTGCCCGGCATCCTCGACGCCTTCGAGTGGTGGTGGGTGCCCTGGCAGATCGTCGGCGGGGTGGTGTTCTTCACCGCGGGCCTGGCCGAGCTGCAACGTCCGCCGTTCGATGCCCCGGTGGCCGACTCCGAGATCATCTTCGGTGCGTACACCGAGTACACCGGACTGCGCTTCGCGCTCTTCCTGCTCGCCGAGTACGCGGGCATCGTGATCCTCTGCGCACTCACCACCGTGCTCTTCCTCGGCGGCTGGCACGGCCCGTTCGCCGACGGCCTCGGCTGGCTGTGGACCCTGCTGAAGACGGCCGTCCTCGCCTTCGTGGTGATCTGGCTGCGGGTGACCTACCCCCGGCTGCGCGAGGACCAGATCCAGCGGTTCGCCTGGACCTGCCTCATCCCGCTCTCGCTGGCCCAGATCGCCCTCACCGGCGTCGTCAAGGTGGTGATCTCCTGATGGGCATCCCCGGTTCCGGTCTGGCCAAGGGCCTGGCCGTCACTCTGCGCACGATGACCCGGAAGTCGCACACCGCGCAGTATCCGGACGCACAGCCCGAACTGCCGCCCCGTACCCGCGGGGTGATCGGGCTGTTCGAGGAGAACTGCACGGTCTGCATGCTCTGCGCCCGGGAGTGCCCGGACTGGTGCATCTACATCGACTCCCACAAGGAGACGGTGCCCCCGGCCGCCCCCGGCGGACGGGAGCGCAGCCGGAACGTGCTGGACAGGTTCGCCATCGACTTCGCGCTGTGCATGTACTGCGGTATCTGCATCGAGGTGTGCCCGTTCGACGCGCTCTTCTGGTCGCCGGAGTTCGAGTACGCCGAGACCGACATCCGCGAGCTCACCCATGAGCGGGACAAGCTCCGCGACTGGATGTGGACGGTGCCCGCGCCGCCCGCGCTCGACCCGGCCGCGGAGGAGCCCAAGGAGATCGCCGCCGCCCGCAAGGCCGCCGACAAGCTGGCCGCCGCGGAAGCGGCCGCGGCCGCCGAGGCCGCCGGTGCGGACGGCGACACCCCCGGCGACACCCCCGGCGACACCCCGCGCGGGAACGGAGCCGCCTCGTGAGTTCCGCAGTCCAGCTCGCGGCGGCCACCGGCCACGGGCTCGCCGCCCCGGGCCATGGCTTCCTGTCGCCCACCGGTGTGGAGATCGCGTTCCTCCTCGTCGGCCTGGTCACCCTCGGCGCGGCCGTCGTCACCGTCACCACCCGGCAGCTGGTGCACGCCGCCCTCTGGCTGGTGGTCACGCTCGGCGGACTCGCCGTGGAGTACCTGCTGCTGACGGCGGAGTTCATCGCCTGGGTGCAGGTGCTGATCTACGTCGGCTCCGTCGTGGTCCTCCTCCTCTTCGGGCTGATGCTCACCAAGGCGCCCATCGGCCGCTCGCCGGACGCCGATTCGGGCAACCGCCCGGCCGCGCTCGCGGTGGCCCTCGCCGCCGCGGCCGCCCTGGTCTGGGTGGTCGTGGACGCCTTCCGGGCCACCTGGATCGACCTCGACAAGGGCGTACAGGGCTCCACCGCCGTCTCCGGCGAGAGTCTCTTCCGGCACTGGGTGCTGCCGTTCGAGGCGCTGTCCGTGCTGCTGCTGGCCGCGCTCGTCGGCGCGATCGTCCTGTCCCGCAGGAACGGCGACACCGGCGGCGACAAGGGCGCCCCCACCCGCGGCAAGGAGAAGCGCTGATGCACCTCGCCTACCCCGCCGTCCTCGCCGTCCTCCTCTTCTGCACCGGTCTCTACGGCGTGCTCGCCCGCCGCAACGCGATCCTGGTGCTGATGTCGGTCGAGCTGATGCTCAACGCCGTCAACCTCAACCTCGTCGCCTTCGACGTCTGGCTCCGCGACACCCTGCACGCGGGCCAGGCGCTCACCCTGTTCACCATCGCCATCGCCGCCGCCGAGATCGGCATCGGTCTCGCCATCGTCCTCCTCGTCCACCGCAACCGCGGCACCGCCGACGTCGACCGGCTCCGGGACCTCGCCGACCCCCCTCCGGCCGGTACCCCCGCCGCTGACGACAGCGTGACAGCCCCCACCGACAACGGCGCCGACGAGGCAACTCCCGTCCGGAGGCAGACCGCGTGACGACCACGACCGCCGCCGTTCTCGTCCCCCTGCTGCCCTTCCTCGGCGCCCTCGCGGGCCTCGGGGCGGGCCGCCGCGCCCCCGGTTTCGTCCGCCCGCTGGCCGTGCTGCCCACCCTGGCCGCGACCGCGTTCGCCGTCCTCGTCGCCGTGCGCCAGGGCGGGGGAGAGGGCTCCGGAACAGCGCCCCTGCACGCCTCGACCCGGCTAGCCGACACCGGCTCGGTCCCCGTCGACCTCGCCCTGAACGTCGACGGTTTCGCCGCCCTGGTCGCGGTCCTCGTCGGGGTGGTGGCCTGCTGCGTCCAGATCTACTCGACCGGCTATCTGCGCGACGACCCGCGCTACCCCTCCTACGCCGCGCTGGTCTCCCTGTTCACCGCCGCGATGATGCTCGTCGTCTACTCGGACGACCTCATCGTGCTGCTGGTCGGCTGGGAGATCATGGGCATCTGCTCGTACTTCCTGGTCGGCCACTACTGGGAGACCGCGGCCGCCCGGTCCGCTTCCCTCAAGGCGTTCCTGGTCACCAAGCTGGGCGACGTCCCGTTCCTGATCGGTCTCTTCGTCCTCGCGGGCGACACCGGCACCTTCAGCATCAGCGGTATCGTCACCCGGCTCACCTCGGACTCCGGCGCCCCGCTGGACCACCCCACCCTGATCGCACTGCTGCTGCTCGCCGGGGTCGCGGGCAAGTCCGCGCAGTTCCCGCTGCACACCTGGCTGCCCGACGCGATGGCCGGTCCCACCCCGGTCTCCGCGCTCATCCACGCCGCGACCATGGTGGCCGCCGGTGTCTACTTCATCGCCCGGCTGCTGCCCGTCTTCCTCTCCTCCGCGGCCGCGCTCGCCGTGCTCGCCGTCATGGCGGCCGTCACCATGGTCGGCTCCGCGCTCGCCGCGCTCGCCCAGGACGACATCAAACGCGTCCTCGCCTACTCGACGGTCGGCCAGCTCGGCTACATGACCGGGGCGCTGGCCGTCGGGGACCGCGGCGCCGCCGTCTTCCACCTGATCGCGCACGGTGCGTTCAAGGCGCTGCTCTTCCTCGGCGCGGGCGTCATCATCCACGCCGCCGGGACCAACTCGCTGGCCGCCATGTCCCGGATGAGCGGCCTCACCAAGCGGATCCCGGACGCGTTCTGGACGGTGACGGTCGCGCTGCTCGCGCTCGCCGCCATCCCGCCCTTCGCGGGCTTCTTCTCCAAGGAGGCCGTGCTCGGCGCCGCGGAGCACGCCGCCACCGGCCACACCGCCGACGTCCCCGAGGGCGTCGGCTGGACCGTCCTCCTCGCCGGACTGCTCACCGCCCTGCTCACCGCCGGGTACGCCGCCCGGCTGTGGCTGATGGCCTTCCACGGCAAGGGCGAGCCCGTCCCGGACCACGGGAAGCAGCCGGTCGCCATGAACGCCGTGCTGTGGGTGCTGTTCGTGCCCACCGCCGCGTTCGGCCTGGGCTACGGTGCCCTGCCCGACTGGTTCGACGGCGAGAGCCTCACCCCGACCCTCACCACCTCCGTCCTGGGCACCGGCATGGCGCTCGCCGGAGCCCTGGTGATGTACGGCGCCTGGCGGCACACCTCCGCCCTCGCCGCCCGCGTCCCGCTCGGCGCGGTGGCCGCCCACCCCGACGCCGCCGACGCCGTCTCCGAGGCCGAGGCCATCGCCACCCACGAGGCCGCCTACGGTTCCGTCGCGGCGGCGCCCGACCCGGCCGACCCCGGCCGCCTCCTGCTCGGCCCGCTGCACCGCCACGCCGCCACCGGCTTCCACCTCGACGCCGTCTACGGCGCGCTGTTCGTCCGCCCGGTGCGCGCCGCCGCCGGTCTGGTCCGCTTCCTCGACCGCGAGGTCATCGAGACCTACGTACGCGGCGCGGCCGCCGCGCCCGGCCTGTTCGGCGCCGCCGTCCGCCGGGCGCAGACCGGCAATGTGCAGACCTACCTCGGCGCACTGCTCGCGGGCTCCCTCGTCCTGGCCGTCGCCGCCGTCCTCGTCGCAGCGGGAGCCTGACCCGTGAACCACACCGCCCTGCAAGTCCTCCTCCTGGCCCTGGTCGCGCTGCCGCTGCTCGGCTCCGTCGCCGCGCTGCTCCCGGCCCCGCCCGGGCTGCGCGGCCGCGGCCCCGAGCAGGCCGTACTCCGGCACGGGGTGACCGTCACCGGTGCGGTGCTCGCCGTCGCCATCGCCCTGACCGCCGGGTTCGACCACGACCGCCCGGCCCGGATGCAGGCGCAGACCGACGTCAGCTGGATCCCGGCGCTGGACATCCGCATCCACCTCGGGGTGGACGGCGTCTCCCTGCCGCTGCTGGTGCTGACCGCGCTGCTGACCTTCCTCTGCGCGCTCTACGGCTACTTCAACCCGCCCGCCGGGGGGTCGCCGAAGGCGTTCGTCTCGCTGCTGCTGCTCCTGGAGGGCGGCACCCTCGCCAGCTTCGCGGTCCTCGACCTGATGCTGTTCTTCCTGGCGTTCGAGATGGTGCTCATCCCGATGTACTTCCTCATCAACCGATGGGGAGGCGCCGAACGCGAGCGCGCCGCCTGGCGGTTCATCCTCTACACCCTGCTCGGCTCCGTCGTGATGCTGCTCGGCCTGCTGCTCGTCGGGCTCAAGGGCGGCACCTTCGACATGGTGGCACTCGCCTCGGCAGGCGGCTCCGGGCTCAGCCACACCACCCAGCTGATCGCCGCCCTGGCCATCATCACCGGACTGGCCGTCAAGGCCCCGATGTGGCCGCTGCACAGCTGGCTGCCCGACGCCCACACCGCCGCCCCCACCGTCGGCTCCGTCCTCCTGGCAGGCGTTCTGCTCAAGATGGGCACCTACGGGCTGGTCCGCATCGTGCTGCCGATGACCCCCGACGGCGCCCACACCTACGCGCCCTACCTCGCCGCGTTCGCCGTCGTCGGCATCCTCTACGGATCGCTGGCCTGTCTGGCGCTCGCCCGCACCGGGGCCAAGGGCGACCTCAAGCGGCTGATCGCCTATTCCTCCGTCGGCCACATGGGCTTCGTGCTGCTGGGCGTCGCGACCCTCACCCCCACCGGGGTCAACGGCGCGCTGTTCGCCAACATCGCCCACGGCCTGATCACCGGCCTGCTGTTCTTCCTCGTCGGCGCGCTCAAGGACCGCACCGGCACCACCGACCTCGACCAGCTCTCCGGCAGCAGCGGCGCTGCCCTCTACGGACGGGCGCCGCGCCTCGGCGGACTGCTCGCCTTCGGCGCCGTGGCCTCCCTGGGGCTGCCCGGACTCGCCGGGTTCTGGGGCGAGATGCTCGCCATGTTCGGCGCGTTCGAACCCGCCGAGGGGCTCAGCCGCCCGGCGTTCCTCACCTTCATGGCGCTCGCCGGGTTCGGCACCCTGCTGACCGCCGCCTACATGCTCATCGTGGTGCGGCGCGTCTGTATGGGCGACCACCCGGCCGAGCCCGGTCAGCACCCCGCCGAACCCGGGGCGCGGCCCGCCCTGGCCGACGTCCGCGGCTTCGAGGCCGCCGCATGGAGCCCCCTGGTGGCCCTCACCGTCCTCACCGGGCTCTGGCCCGCGGCCCTCCTCGGCCTCAGCGACCCGGCCGTGCAGCAGCTCCTCGCGGGAGGCAAGTGATGACCCCGATCGCCCCGGGCACCTCCGGGCTCGCCGCGGACGCCCCCGCGCTGGCCGGGAGCCTGGTCCAGTCGGTCGACTGGCTCGCCATCGCCCCGCCCACCATCGCCGCCGTGGCCGCCCTGGTCTGCCTCGTCGCCGACCTGTTCCTGCCCGAGCACCGCAAACCGCTGCTGGGCCGGCTGGCCATCGGGGGCCTGGCCCTTGCCGCGCTCAGCCTGCTGCCGCTGCTCGACGGCGACCGCTCCACGTTCTGCCTGACCTCCGACGCCGGGGTGTGCAGCTACACCGCCGACAGCTTCGCGCTCGTCATCCAGTTCCTGGTGCTCGGCGGGGCGCTGCTGACCGCGCTGTTGTCCATCAGCAACATCGCGGATCTCAAACTCCCCGCGGGCGAGTTCTGGTTCCTGCTGCTCTCCTCCGCCTCCGGCGCCGCCCTGCTGCCCGCCTCCCGTGATCTGGCGACCCTCGTCATCGCCCTGGAGGTGGCCTCCCTCCCGGCCTTCGCCCTGGTCGGGCTGCGCCGCGGCGACCGCCTCTCCTCCGAGGCCGCGCTGAAGTTCTTCCTCTCCTCGGTCACCGCGACCGCCGTGATGCTGCTCGGCGTCAGCTTCGTCTACGCCGCCACCGGCAGCCTCCACCTCTCCCGGATCGCCGAGGGCCTCGGCCACGTCGACCCCCGGCTCGACACGCTCGCCCAGGCGGGCGTCGTGCTCACCCTGGTCGGCTTCGCGTTCAAGACCGCGGCCGTCCCCTTCCACTTCTGGGTCCCGGACACCTATGTGGGCGCGCCCGTCCCGGTCGCCGCCTACCTCTCCGTCATCGGAAAGGCCGTCGGCTTCTCCGGTCTGATCCTGGTGACCGTCCTCGCCTTCCCGTCCTACGCCGACGTGTGGGGCCCGGTGGTCGCCGTCCTCGCCGCGCTGACCATGACCGCGGGCAACGCCGCCGCGCTGCGCCAGCGCCCCGAGCGCTCCTTCAGCGCCATCCGGCTGCTCGCCTGGTCCTCCGTCGCACAGGCGGGCTACCTGCTGGTGCCGATCGCCGCCGCCGGGTACGGGGACAGCGACCGGGAGATCTCCCACGCCGTGGGTTCCACCGTCGCCTACGCCCTGATGTACGCGGCCGTGAACCTCGGCGCCTTCGCCGTGGCCGCCCTGGTCGCCCGCTCCCGTCCGGGCAACCGGCTCACCGACTACCGCGGTCTGTACGCCACCCGCCCGGCCGCCGCCCTCGCTCTCGGCTTCTTCCTGCTCTGCCTGGCCGGACTGCCCCCGGGCATCATCGGCCTCTTCGCCAAGGTGGCCGTCTTCTCCGCGGCCGTCGACGCCGGGCTGGGCTGGCTGGCCGTGGTGATGGCCGTGAACGTGGTGATCGCGCTCTACTACTACCTCCAGTGGACCGCCGCGCTCTTCCGCGCCCCCGCCGACGCCGCCGCCCCTTCGGGGGAGACGGCCCTCCCCCGGACGGCGGGTGCCCCGCTCACCGCCGCCATCGGCCTGGCCGCCGTCCTCGGTATCGCCCTGTCCGGCGCCCCCCAGCTCGTGCTCCGCTTCGCCTCGGGCACCCTGCTGTGATCTGATCCTCACCGGTCGGCGGCCCCGGCGGTGTGCACAAGGGAACTAGTGGTCCTCACCTGGCGTTGACCAGTTCGGGAGGGTCCACTGGAAGGTGGAGAGACCGACCGAAGGTTCCCCCGCGGCACTACTTGGGAGGGCGTACCGTGCACCGCCGGCACAACGGGCTGAAGACCGCCGTACTCCTCGGGGGACTGTCCGCGCTCATCATCGTGATCGGCAGTCTCTTCGGGCGTACGGGACTGATCATCGCGGTCTTCGTCGCCCTCGCGACCAACGCCTACGCCTACTGGAACAGCGACAAGCTGGCCCTGCGCGCCATGCGCGCCCGCCCGGTGAGCGAGTTCGAGGCGCCCCAGCTCTACCGCATGGTCCGCGAGCTCTCCACGGCCGCCCGCCAGCCCATGCCCCGCCTCTACATCTCCCCGACCGAGGCGCCCAACGCCTTCGCCACCGGGCGCAACCCGCGGAACGCGGCGGTGTGCTGCACCGACGGCATCCTGCGGCTGCTCGACGAGCGTGAGCTGCGCGGGGTGATCGGCCATGAGCTGAGCCATGTCTACAACCGCGACATCCTCATCTCCTCCATCGCCGGTGCCCTCGCCACCGTGGTGATGTTCCTGGTCAACTTCGCCTGGCTGATCCCCTTCGGCCGGTCCGACGACGACGGGGGCCCCGGCTTCCTCGGCATGCTGCTGATCATGATCCTGGGCCCGCTGGCGGCCTCCCTGATCCAGCTCGCCGTCAGCCGCTCCCGCGAGTACGAGGCGGACGCCTCCGGAGCCCAGCTCACCGGCGACCCCCTCGCCCTCGCCAGCGCCCTCCGCAAACTGGACGCCGGCACCAAGCAGCTCCCGCTGCCCCCCGAGCCCCGGCTGGAGACCGCCAGCCACATGATGATCGCCAACCCCTTCGGCGCCGGTGGCGGCATGTCCAAGCTCTTCTCCACCCACCCGCCCATGGCGGAGCGCATCACCCGCCTCGAGAAGATGGCAGGCAACCAGCGATGAAGACGCTCCTGAACATCATCTGGCTGGTCCTGGCCGGCCTCTGGATGGCCCTCGGCTATGTCCTGGCCGGTGTACTGCTGTGCATCACCATCATCGGCATCCCCTTCGGGATCGCCTCCTTCCGCATCGCGGGCTTCGCCCTCTGGCCCTTCGGCCGCATGGCCGTCCCCCGCCGCGACGCGGGCGCCCCCTCCTGCGTGGGCAATGTCCTCTGGCTCGTCCTCGCGGGCTGGTGGCTGGCGCTCGGCCATATCGTCACGGGCGTCGTGATGTGCCTGACGATCATCGGCATCCCGCTGGGCCTGGCCAACTTCAAACTCATCCCGATCTCCCTCACCCCCCTGGGCCACGAGATCGTCCCCACGGACCAGCCCTTCGCGGGCCGCTGAGCCGGACTCCGGCCCCTGCCGGAAACACGAACGCCGGGGCCCGGGGCCCCGGCGTTCCGCTCTCGGCTCAGTCGCTCACCGGTAGTTCACGAACTGGAGCGCGAAGTCGAAGTCCTTGCCCTTGAGCAGCGCGATCACCGTCTGGAGATCGTCGCGGCTCTTGGACGACACCCGCAGCTCCTCGCCCTGCACCTGCGCCTTGACGCCCTTCGGGCCCTCATCGCGGATGATCTTGGCGACCTTCTTCGCGTTGTCCTGGGTGATCCCCTCCTGCAGCGAGGCGAAGATCTTGTACTCCTTGCCCGACGCCTGCGGCTCGCCCGCGTCCAGCGACTTCAGTGAGATCCCGCGCTTCACCAGCTTGGACTGGAAGACATCGAGGATCGCCTTCACCCGCTCCTCGGAGTTGGCGCGCATCTCGATCTTCTCGCCCGACCACTCGATCGAGGCACCGACGTTCTTGAAGTCGTAGCGCTGGGAGATCTCGCGGCTCGCCTGGTTGAGAGCGTTGTCGACCTCCTGCCGCTCGACCTTCGAGACGATGTCGAAACTGGAGTCGGCCATCTTGAGTTGGCTCCTCGTACGTAGATCCGTCAGTGGTACGGCCCCACGGACCGCACCAGCCAGCCTAGCGATCTCGGCCATGATCCAGAGGCGATCAACCAGGTGGCGAACCACCCCTCCGCATCAGGTATTGTTTACGTCGTTGCCAGGAAGCAGCGACGCGCGAGCGGAGCACCTGGCCACATCCCAGGCGGTGTGCCCGAGTGGCCAATGGGAGCGGACTGTAAATCCGTCGGCTTAGCCTACCCAGGTTCGAATCCTGGCGCCGCCACACTGGGAAGACGGTCCCCGAGCTGCGGAAACGCGGCCGGGGGCCGTTGTCGTGGGCAAGCGCGAATGGTGCCCGGAATGGACGATCCATCCCACGGTGTCTCACTCGATCTCACGTGCTGACCACCGCGTGCGGGGCATGTGTGAGGCACGTTCGGGCAGCATCCCCAGCGCTTCAGTGCCTCATCGATCCGGGCGTTCGCCATGGCTGTGGCGCCGTCCAGGCACTTCGCGGACCTGCTCGACGGATCTCCCCACCCCTTCCGGGCCTGTCCTGGTACGGGACACCCATGGCGAGGGACCACCCGATGGCCCATCCGGACCCGGGTGGTGTGTAGTTGCGTATGCCGTAGCGGCATGTGGTGTCGTCGAGCGCACCACAGCACGAAAGGCCCTGTCTGCGATGTACCCCTCCGTCATGCCTCCTCGCGAGGTCAAGATCGGTGATGCCGCCGCCTTCGCCGGGACCACCCCTCGTGCCATCCGCCACTACCACCAGATCGGTCTGCTGCCGGAGCCCGGGCGAGGCGGAGACGGACGCCGCCGCTACGGCTACGACGACATGATCCGCCTGCTGTGGATCCGCAAGATGTCCGAGGCCGGCATCAGCCTGGACGACATGCGGGCCGCCTTCGACGAAGCCCGGGACATGGAGGACGTTCTGGGCCGGCTGGAGGAGACCCTGGCCGCCCAGGAGGCCGACATCAAGCGTCAGCGCGCGGCCGTCCAGCGTCTGCGGGTCGTGGGCAGCCCGCTGGGCTTGCTCTCCCCCTTGGTCACGGACCGGCTCCGCCACCTGCCTTCCGGCGCGGTGCGCCCCTCCGACCTGGATGCCCTGCTGGTCACGGAACGGATCTTCGGGCCACTGGGAGCCGCAATTCAGGCCAGCGTGTTCATCATCCTGGCCACCCACCCCGACCTACGGGCCGAGGCGGACAGCCTCGACGCGGCCGACGCCGCCCTCGATGACGCCGTCGACCCCCACGACCCGCGGGTCGAGGAACTCGCCGCGCAGCACTGCGCCCACCACAAGGCCCTGCTCCAGGCCATTGAAGCGGCCGGACTGGAGGCGGCCGAGGAGAAGCTCTTCGAAATCTATGACGCCGAGGCGAGCGGCGAGGAGGACGCCCGGATGAGCGCCTTCGAAGCGGTCGGCAAGATGCCCTACGGCTTCTCCGCGGCCCGGGCGCGGTGCATGGAGCTCACGGCACGGCTCCTTGCCGGGGACCTCTCCGCAGGCAGCTGATCCGGCGAACGGATCCACGATCTCCACTCGCCGGCCGTGTGCCGCTTTCTTCGGACCACGGCTTCAACTTCGATGTGGCCAACCGTTCTGCGGCGCTTGCTGGTTGGGCCGCCATCTCCTGCTCCGACCGACACCGTCGGGCTCGGCTCGCGGCCGCGGGAGGCGGCTGACATCGACGCGGCTCGCCCCGCTTCCCGCATCGCCCCGCGTCTCCGTCCTGCCAGAGGCGCCGGGCCCACCGTTCGGGTGATTGCTCCGGCGGCGGACATGAGCGGATATCCGGTCGGCCAAAACAAGCGGACATACTGTGTGAATGACCGCAGAAAAGACAATTCCACCCTTGATTCACCAGACATGGAAAGACGCCGACCTCCCTCCGGTATGGCAGAAGTGGTCCGAGTCCTGGCGGCTGCACCACCCCGGCTGGGGCTACCGGTTGTGGACGGACGCGGACAATCGCGCCTTTCTCCAGGAGCACTATCCGTGGTTCCTGCCGGTCTACGACGGCTATCCCGAACCGATCATGCGGGCCGACGCGATCCGCTATTTCCTGCTCGACCATTTCGGCGGCCTCTACGTGGATCTGGATTTCGAGTGCCTGAAGCCGGTCTCCGGCCTTCTCGACGGGCGTGAACTCGTCCTCGGCTGTGAACCCGAGGCGCACACCCGGTTGTTGCTGGCCCGGCGGCGCGGATTCACCCGCATCATCGGCAACGCGTTCATGGCGTCACGGCCGGGCCACCCCTTCTGGGCCGCCCATGTGCACCGTCGGCTGGTCGGTGCCCACAAGCTGCCGGGCACGCTCGACACGACCGGCCCGTTCTTCCTCACCAGGGCGGTCGACAGCGCCCCGGAGCCGGACTCGATCACGGTGGTCGGCGCGGAGGCGCTGTATCCGGAGGTGAGCCCGTACGTGACGGAGCTGTTCGGCCCGCAGGAGGCCGATTACGACCGCGCTTACGCCGTGCACCACTGGTCGGACAGCTGGGCCTGCGACACCGTGACCGCGCCGAGGGTCTCGGCGGGCAGAAGACTCCCGTTCTGGGCGAGCCAGGAGCGGCAACCGGTCGCCGACGGGTTGCTCAACCTGGAGGCCCAGCGCCGCCGTTGGGCCTCGGGCGCGCCGGCGCCGACCGTGTCCTGTCTGATGGTGACCAAGGACCGCTCGGCGACGGCACGCCGCGCGATCAGGTGCTTCACCGCTCAGACCTACCCGAATCTGGAGCTGGTCGTACTGGAGGACGGCACGGACGACACGCTCGAGCGGCACATCCGTGACCTGGACGACGCGCGGATCCGCCATCACCGGCTCCCCCCGGAGCGACGCACCCTGGGGGAGCTGCGCAATGAGGCGGTGGACCGGGCCACCGGACCGTATGTGTGCCAGTGGGACGACGACGACCTGTACGACCCGGAGCGGGTGGAGACCCAGATGGCGGCGATCCTCGCGCTCGGTGCCGACGCGTGCTTCCTCGCACGTGAGCGGCTGTGGTGGCCCGCCCGCCACAAGCTCGCCATCTCCTGCGCCCGGGTCTGGGAAGGGTCGATGGTGTGCGCGAAGGACCGGCTCCCGCGCTATCCGGCCGAGCGCCGCGGCGAGGACACCCCGGTGGCCGAAGAGGTGGTCCGACGCCGCCGGGTCGTCTCGGTGGACGCGCCCGACCTGTACACCTACGTATGCCACGGGAACAACACCTTCGACGAGTCGCACTTCGCCGAGCACTTCGAGGTGGCGACCCAGCTGTGGGCCGAACCCGTTGCCTACGCCGAGCAGTTGCTCGCCATGGCGGCCCGGCTGCCGCTCGAGCCGGGGGACATCGCGCACGCCGAGACCGCCGGGACCGCCGGGACCGCCGCGGGCGCCGCGCGCACGGACGAGCGGAAGCCGCGGCCGGTCCCCGAGCCCGCTCCGGCACCGGCGAGCGAGCGGCCCACGGTGCTGGTGCTCACCCCCCTCAAGGACGCGGCCGCGTTCCTGCCCGGTTATCTGGACCGCCTGCGCATGCTGGACTACCCGCGCGAGGCGATCTCGCTGGGCCTGCTGGAGGGCGACAGCACGGACTCGACCCGGGAACTCCTCCAGCAGGTCCTGCCCGGTGTCGAGTCGGAGTTCCGGCGGGTGACCCTCGTCCACCGTGACTTCGGACTCCAGCTGGCCGGACCCCGCTGGGAGCCGGGTGTCCAGCGCCGGCGCCGGTCGGTGCTGGCCAAGGTGCGCAACCACCTCCTCGCCCGGGCCCTGGCCGATGAGGAGTGGGTGCTGTGGCTCGACGCCGATGTCACCGGCTACCCGGCGGACCTCGTCCAGCGCCTGCTCGGCGCGCGTAAGGACATCGTGGTCCCGCACTGCGCCACCGCACCCGGCGGGCCGACGTACGACCTCAACACCTTCGTCCTCAAGAGCGGGGCCGGCCGGCTCAACTGGGACCAGTGGCTGCGTGACGGCATCCTCCAGCCGCCCAGGGGGTTCGGCCGGACGTACCTCGACGCGTTGCGCGGACGCGGACTCGTCCGTGTCGACTCGGTCGGCGGAGCCGCGTTGCTGGTCCGTGCGGAGCTGCACCGCAATGGCCTCACCTTCCCGTCCTTCCCCTACCGGCAGCTCATCGAGACCGAGGGGCTGGCCGCGATGGCCCTGGACATGGGAATCGCCTGCTGGGCGCTGCCCGATCTGGAAGTGGTGCATCCGCACCACGGCGCACGGCAGCCGGAGCCCGCGCCTCTGGCTTTCACGCACTGTGAGTAGTCATTTTGACACATTGGGTGACAAAATTTACGGTGGCTTTGCTGCCCGCGCCGCGAAGTACACCGGCATTCCGGGGCAGCTCTCCCGCATCCAAAGGAAAGGCGCCGCCGTGAAATCCCGTGTCATGACCTCATTGGCCCTCCCTGCCGCGCTGGCCACGGCCGGGCTGCTCAGCAGCGCGGAGGCGGCCTACGCCGCCGTCGCCCCGGACGCGCAGACGAGGACGGCGACGTACGGCTACCCGGGACAGCCGATGGGCGACGACGTCACCCTCACGTCCGGGACCAGCCACCCCTGCGAGCCGATCGGCAACGTCACGATCACGGATTACGGACCCTGCTGTCCGCCCGTGAACAACGTGACCATCACGGACTACGGGCACTGCTGTCCGCCCGTGAACAACATGACCATCACCGACTACGGGTGGGTCTGCGAGGCCGATGACGACTTCGGACGCGAGAACCCGTTCGGCCACTACCGCGAGTACACGGACGACGCCTACGACCCCCGTCGTGAGCAGCCCGCGCGCGGCTAGCCCGGGATCCGTCGCCGAAGTCCGGCCGTGGGTCCGCGGAAGCAGGCCCCGGGGGGACGGCCGGCGCCCGGAACACCGGCTGCCGGCCCGCCCGATGCCCACTCCTCTTCCCCTTCCCGGCCCGAACCGAAAGACGGCGCATGCCCCACAACCCCGACCCTGTGGTCTCGGTGGTCATCCCCTGTCATGACTACGCCCGCTATCTGCCCGAGGCCGTGTCCAGCATCCTTGCCCAGACCTTCCAGGACTGGGAGCTCCTCATCGTCGACGACGGCAGCACCGACGACACCGCCGAGGTGGCCCGGTCCCTGATCGCCCGCCACCCCGACCGTCGCATCAGGCTCGTCCAGCGGGCGAACGGCGGCGTCTCGGCCGCCCGCAACACCGGGATCGAGGCGGCCGCCGGCCGCTACGTCCTTCCGCTGGACGCCGACGACGTGATCGCCCCCACGATGCTCGAGAAGACCGTCGCGGTCCTGGACGACAACCCCGGCATCGCGATCGCCTCCACCGACGTGTTCACCTTCACCGACGACGATCTGCCCCCGCAGGCGATGTCTCTTCCCGCCTACAGCCGGGAACTGATGCTCCAACGCCTGATCATGTTCTACTGCTCGCTGTACCGCCGGGAGGCGTGGCAGACCGTGGGCGGCTACGACGAGAGCATGCGGGCCGGAGAGGACTGGGACTTCTGGGTCGGCTGCGTCGAGCACGGCTTCGACGCCCACCACATTCATGAGCCGCTGTTCGGGGCGCGCAACAAGGACACGGGACTGCATGTGGAGGCCGCCGAGAACGACCTGGCCATCCGGGCGCGGATCGTGGCCAACCACCCGAGCCTGTTCAAGCCGGTCAGTCGCGGCTGGGCGCGGGCCGTGCTCAGTCAGGACGCGGAAGCCTGGCTGCGGGACGACCACGTGCCCGACGACATCCTCACCCGGGCCGCCGAGATGGATCACTTCCTCACCGCGGTGATGGCCCTGCAGCGCACGGCACGGGTTCAGCACTACCACATCCAGCGACTGCAACAGGAGTTGGCGGCTCACCGCCGCGCGGACGGCTCTCCCGCCCGGGAGAAGGAGCCGGCCCCGGCGGCGGTCTCCACGGTCTAGCGCGGCCCGGCTCTGGAAGGGGTGACTCCCGTAGTGACGTCTCGTGCTCCATCAAGAGCATGAGGCGTACTCCTCCAGGATGATTCATCCAACGATATGCACAAATGCGTGATTCGAGTGGAATATGGCTTCCCGCCATGGTTCTGTACGGCGTTCTGGATGGATGCGCGCAATGCGAACGTGATCAGAGGCCTTCCGCTCGGCCGCCGGTGAACCTTGAATTCACGGCCAGAAAGGCAGGAATATGAAGAAGTTCGCTTGGGCGGCCAGGGGGCTCGCGGCGGCGTCGGGGGTTCTCCTCGTCGGGTCCGTCGTGGCCGTGCCCGCGGTCGCTGACGACGCCCCGTCGGCTGCTGCCACAGTCTCCACTCCCTCGGGTGGAGGAAAGTGCTCGTCGCGGGAGCGCGACGTCAGCTCCGCCGTCGTGGACTACTCGGGCAGCGGTCTGTTCGAGACGGTGTTCCGTTCGACGACGGACCGCTGGGGGCACGCCTTCCTCAATGACAGCCGGGGTCCGGGAGTCTGGATCAATCTCAACCTCGTCACCGGGGCTCCGAACTGTACGGAGGACACGGCCGTCTCGGTGACCGAGGAGGACCCCGGCACCCTCTACATCACCCTGCTGGGCGGGAACGGCGTCGTGTACGAGGCCCAGTGCGAGACCTCCAGCACGGCTCCCCTCACCCCGGCGACCATCGCGACGGCTTGTGCTCCCGGCTTCACGGCCCTCCCGGGTACCCCGGTCTGACACACAGGGACGTCCGAGCGGAGCAGCGGCGGTTTGTGCGGCGGGTCGTACACACCGCCACACCGAGGAAACGGCCCCCGAGTCGCGGAAACGCGGCCGGGGGCCGTCGGCGTGTCGGGCGAGCGTGGAACGAGCCCCCAACGGCCGCGCGTGGACGCATTGCCAACCAGGTGTCCACTCGGTGCTCACGACGTACCGGCCTTACTACGGGATCCTGGGCGAGGCAATCGCGCAGTTGGGAGCCGTAGCGATGGATCACGAGCAGACGGAATTGCTGAGACGACTCTCCGGTGCTCTCGGTCCGGTGCCACGCGAAGTGTTGGAGAATGCGCAGGCTGTCTTCGGAGAAGGCGTGGCTCGTCGTGATGAGGACGAGAATGCGGACGACGAGCCGGATGACCGGAACGACGAGACCTGCCAGAGCCGTCCGGTTCCGGATCCACGGGCCGAGGAACTGAGTGAGATGACAGCGAACAAACCCTTCAGATACTTACTGTCCACCGTCGTGGCCCTTGTGGCACTGGCCTTTCTGGTTCCCGGACCCGCCACCGCGGCCGGCGGGGACGCCGCGGACGGGCCGCTGAAGCCGCTGAGCGAGGACGTGTACTCGAACTTCCGCCTGCTCATCGACCGGAAAGCGGATTACGACGCCAACGGTGCCGCGATACGCGGCATGGAGAAGTCCGGCGCCGTCACCAAGGTGACGCCCACGGACGTCGCGCTGTCCCGGCAGCACACCGGGCGCCCGCTGTGCCACACCACCGGGCTCAACGGAACGTTCCAGTACAACGGCTTTTGCTGGGACGAGCAGGACTCGAACACCAACTCCTATTCCGACAAGGGCGGTTGGCGTCCGCAGGGACTGACCGCCTCACATGACGCCCAGCCCGGTGGCACCGTCGACGGCCGCCATCTCTATCTGGCGAGCTGGCTGTACGGCGACAGCAAGGCGCAGAACCAGTTCGGCCGCGTCTCCATCCTCGATTCGACCGGAAGCGAGCGGACGTACGGCCATGTGCTGCTGGTGAAGCCGACGGGTGACGAGTCGCACGCCAACTTCGAAGCGGTCACGAATGTCCACACCGACGGCATGGTCTGGTACGGCAACAAGCTCTTCGTCGCCAACGGGGGCGAATTGCAGGTCTACGACTTCCAGCACCTGTGGAAGATGAAGACCAGCTCGGAGCGGGTCGGCACCAAGGACGGTGTCTCCTCGGCCCGCTGGCACAACTGGGCCCTGCCCATGGTGGGCCGCTACAGCATCGAACCCGGCAAGGACCCGCGGTACTGCCCCGCCGATCCCAGTACGAAGCGTTCGTGCCTCGGTTCTCTGAGCCTGGACCGCAGCGGCCCGGTGGACCACCTCGTGTCCGGCGAGTACTACAGCCCGGAGAACGATCCGGTCGCCCGGGTGGTGCGATGGCCGCTGAACCCGTCGACCGCCCTTCCCCGCGCGGACAACGGCGACACGATCGGTTCGTCCAGCGCGACCGGGGCCTTCCATGCGCCCGTCCGCCAATTGCAGGGCGTCGCCACGGACGGCAACTACTACTATCTGTCCGCCCAGTGCCCCCATGGCTACATGGGCGATGCCGATCCCACGGACAAGCACTCCTACTCCTGCATCTACCAGGCGAAGCCCGGTGACGTGCCGACCGTGCTGACCCGCTCGCCCAGCCTGACGCAGAACCTCTCGTACGCGCCGTCCTCCGGCCGGCTGTGGGGCATCAACGAGGACATCGGGAACAACGTCGTCTTCTCGCTCAAGCCCAGGGCCGCCGATCACAGCGTCTATCTGCGCAACTCCTACAGCGCCCTGTGCGCGGGCGGCGGCAGTAAAACGGGGAACGGCGCTCCCGTCATCCAGTGGGGCTGCACCAACGCGCGTGACGAACGCTGGGTGTTCGAGAAGACCGAGGACTCCGACGGAAAGACCGCGTACTTCCTGCGGAACGAATACTCGGGCAAGTGCATGGGGGTCGGGTCCACGCTCGACAACAGCGCCAAGGTGATCCAGTACACCTGCAACGGCGCGGTCGACGAGAAATGGTGGTACGACACCGCCGGCAAGACCCTGCGCAACGTCTACTCCGGGAAATGCCTCGCCCTCGGCGCCACCGCCACGAAGGGCACGCAATTGATCCAGTACACCTGCAACGGCGCATCCGATGAGGGCTGGCAGCAAGTGCCCCGCTGAACCGCTCACGGGCGGAGTTCCACGAGTGGGGGAATTCCGCCCCCGGCGGCGCCTCGCCTGCCCGTGAAGTCTTCCAGCACCTGATACGAAATGTCTCACTTGACGCACCTCTGCCGAGGGAGACCCATGGGCTGGAGACTCACACGCCGTACGGCGGTGTCGGCGGTGATCGCCGGGGCGATCGCCGTCGTCACCGCGGGGCTGCCGCCGGTCGGCGCCGGAACGCGGGCGGAGGCGGCCCCGTCCCTCGGGACCGTGGCCGCGCCCGCGCCCCCGCCCGTGCCCGTGGCCGCGGTCACCGAGCGGCACGGGACGGGCACCCCGCCGCCGCCCCGGCTGCCGCGGAACTTCCGCGGCACCGGCAAGTGGATCGTCCGGGACCTGGGCATCACCGTGCCGTTCACCTGGGAGGGGAGGGACGGCGAGAGCCAGATGACCGCGGGAGGGCCGCAGTACCCGATCTGGTTCACCAACCTGATCTACCGCGACACCCTCTACACCCTCACCTACAAGTGGCCGGGCGTGACCGAGCATCCGTGCTCGCGGCTCCCCGGGTTCAACCTGGAGCAGCTGAACGAGGGGCTCGAGGGCGCGCGGTTCGTCGGCCGGGAGGTCCTCCAGGGGAACCCGGACCGGCGGGTGAACCACTGGCGGGTCGGTGTCGTCCGGCCGCAGCTCCCTCCGGGGGCGTATCCGCGGCTGCCGCTCGCCCTCGGTGACATCTACGTCGACCAGCGCGACCGGGGGACGTTCTGGCAGGTGCTCCAGTTCGGTATCCAGAACCTCTACGACCCCGAGCTGGACGAGTGGGCCGTGATGGACACCTTCGAGCGCACACCCGGTACGGTCACGCTTCCCCCGCGGTGTGCGTCACCGGCGTGACCCTGTCGTCCGGTCCCCGGCCCCTCCACTCCGGGGCCGCCGGGGACCGGACGTGTTACCGTGCGGATGGAGCAGTGACACCAGGTCGACTGCCGGAGCGGAAATGGGAGGTGAGTTGATGACTGCCGTAGAGGCCACTGCCGTGTGCAGTGCCCGGACCATCCTCACGTCCCGGGCCCCGGTCTGACCTGACGTTCCCCCTGCCGCGAGCGCGGCGGGTCATCGGCGCTTGGCGCATATCGGGGCCCCTTCCCAAGGGTCTCTACGTTGTCTCAACCTTTTTCGAACACACCTTCCTCCGGCCTGCCGCCACACGGCGCTGACCGCCCGAACGGCCCGGACGGCCCGGATCCGGTGACCACGGCGCTCTTCGCGCTGCACCGGGGCCTGCCCCGGCAGGGCCCCGGATCGGACACCACCACCTCACGGCTGCTGCGGCTGGCCGGTCCGCTGCCCCCGCGGCCGCGGATCCTGGACCTGGGCTGCGGCCCCGGCCGCTCCGCGCTGGTGCTGGCCGCCGAGACCGGGGGCCACGTCACCGGCGTCGACCTCCACCAGCCCTTCCTCGACGAGCTGTCGGGCGCGGCCGCGCAGCGGGGACTGAGCCACCGGATCGCGGTGCTCAACCACTCCATGGACGAACCGCCCTTCGCCGACGGGAGCTTCGACCTCATCTGGGCCGAGGGCTCGGTCTACAACATCGGCTTCGGAACGGCGCTGCGCGCGTGGCGCCGTCTGCTCGCGCCCCGCGGTGTGCTGGTCGTCACCGAGGCCGAATGGGCCACGTCCCGTCCCGCCCCGCGGGCGCGCGCGTTCTGGGACGCCGCCTACCCGCTGCGGTCCCGGGCCGACAACGTCCGTACGGCGGAGGAGGCCGGTTACCGGGTCGGGGCCCACCATCCGCTGCCCGACGGCGACTGGTGGACCGAGTACTACACACCGCTGACCCGCGGTCTCGCCACCGCCGACCCGGACCGGCCGGGGATGGCGCAGGCCGCCGCCGCGGTGCGGGAGGAGATCGACCTGCGCCGGGACCACGGTGCGGACTACCGCTACGCGGGCTACGTCCTGCACCCGGTCACCCCCGGCGCCGATCCCGGCCCCGCGCACCCGGCTGCCGACCCCCGGCGTGGGGCCGACGACCCCGCGCGCCCCCGTACCGCACCGCTTCCCCCGGGCACCGCCGAGCCCCCGTACGAACGGAACGCCATGACCGTCTGGACCACCCGCCCCGAGACCCCGGACGACGCCGAAGCCATCCGCGCCGTCAACGTCGCCGCCTTCCCCACCGCCGGGGAGGCGGACCTCATCGAGGCCCTGCGCGCCGACTCCGGCGCATGGATCGACGGACTGTCCGTCGTGGCCGAGCACGAGGACGGAACGCCGGCCGGGCACGCGCTGCTCACCCGCTGCCACGTCGGCGGCCGGCCCGCGCTGGCCCTGGCCCCGTGCGCGGTGCTCCCCGCCCACCAGGGCCGGGGTGCCGGATCCGCCGCCATCCGCGCCGCGCTGGAGGCCGCGCGGTCCATGGGGGAGAACCTCGTCGTCGTCCTCGGACACGCCGACTACTACCCCAGGTTCGGGTTCGCCCCGGCGTCCCGCCTCGGCATCCGGGCCTCCTTCGAGGTGCCGGACGAGGCACTGATGGCCCTCGCGCTGGACCCGTCGCGCCCGGTGCCGTCGGGCGTGATCGAGTACCCGGCCGCCTTCGGCGTCTGACCCATCGGTGGGGTGTCCGCACCCGCGGGCACCCCACCCCACTCCGCCGCCCCGCCGCTCCCGGAGCGGGCCGGGGCGGCTACCGGGTGCGCTCCCGGTCGAAGTCCAGCTCCAGCATCCGGATCGCGTTGCCCCGCAGGATCTTGTAGGTCGTCTCCGCCGACAGCCCCGCCACATGCTCGGCCGCGATCCGCCGGGTGTGCGGCCAGGTCGAGTCGACGTGCGGATAGTCGGTCTCGAAGGTCGCGTTGTCCTCGCCGACCGTCTCCAGTGAGGCGACCCCGTGCTTGTCGCGGAAGAAGCAGCAGTAGATCTGCCGGTAGTAGTACGTGGACGGCGGCTCGGGGATCAGATCACGTACGCCGCCCCAGGCCCGGTGCTCCTCCCAGACGTCGTCCGCACGCTCCAGGGCGTAGGGGATCCATCCCATCTGGCCCTCGGCATAGGCGAGTTTGAGCCGGGGGAACCTCACCAGCACTCCGCTGAACAGGAAGTCCATCATCGACGCCATGGCGTTGTTGAAGCTCAGCGACGCCTGGACGGCGGGCGGCGCGTCCGGGGAGGCCGCGGGCATCTGCGAGGACGAGCCGATGTGCATGCACACCACCGTGCCGGTGGCCTCGCACTCGGCGAAGAACGGGTCCCAGTAGCCGCTGTGGATGCTCGGCAGGCCCAGGTAGGTGGGGATCTCGCTGAAGGTCACCGCCCGCACCCCGCGCGCCGCGTTCCGCCGGATCTCCTGGACGGCCAGCTCCACGTCCCACAGCGGGATCAGGCAGAGCGGGATCAGCCGGCCGCCGCTGTCGCCGCACCACTCCTCGACCATCCAGTCGTTGTACGCGCGCACACAGGCGAGGCCGACCTCCTTGTCGTCCGCCTCGGCGAAGGTCTGGCCGCAGAAGCGGGGGAAGGTCGGGAAGCACAGGGACGCCTCGACGTGGTTCATGTCCATGTCCGCGAGCCGGGCCTTGGGATCCCAGCAGCCGCGGCGCATCTGGTCGCGGGTGATGCCCTCGAGGGTCATCTCGTCCCGGGAGAAGCCGACGGCCGCGATGATCCGCTTGTACGGGAACAGGTCCCCCTCGTACTGCCACCAGTCGGTGGGCGGACCGTCCGGGTCGGTGGTGATCCGGTACTTGCCGCCGATGTACGCCAGCTCCCCGATACCGGCGGTGAGCGGCTTGGGGCCACGGTCCCGGTGCTTGGCCGGAAGCCAGCGTTCGAAGAGGTGCGCGGGCTCGATCACATGGTCGTCCACGCTGATGACCTTGGGGAGCCCGGCCCCGTCGTCCGCCCCGCCCGCCCCGTCTGCCGCACCCGTCGATCCACTCACCGCTGTGCCCGTCATCCCGCCAACTCCCCTTCTCCCGGGGGTCACACCGACCTCCGGGGGTCCGAACCCGACGCGCGAATCTGACGGCCCGTCAGTTATGGGGCAGAGTAGGCGGCACCGCGCCAAGCAACAAGGGACGCGCTCCCCGGTGACCGGAGCCGCTCTCCGCATGCCTTGTTTTCGGCCGCGTGCGCAGGGCAAACGCAGTGCACACGTCAATCGGCCGGGAGGTAGCGGTGAACGCATCGTCGATCGCACGGGGACTCGGCTCGGCAGGGCGCGCAACGCCCGACAGCCCGGGCGAGGCGGGCGACCGGGCCATCGAGGCGGCCGCCCGCTGCGGGCTGATCGCCCGCGGGGTCATCTACCTGCTGGTCGGGGTGCTCGCGGTGCGGATCGCCTTCGGCGACAGCGGCGGCGAACAGGCCGACCGGGGCGGGGCGCTGGAGGTACTGGCCGAGCAGCCCTTCGGCTCGTTCCTGGTCTGGGCGGTCGGCGTGGGGCTCGCCGGGATGGCGCTGTGGCGGCTGTCCGAGGCGGTCTTCGGCGCGGCGGGCGCGGACAGGCGCAAGGCGAAGAAGCGGCTGGCCTCCGCGGCCCGCGCGGTCTTCTACGGCGTCGTCGCCTACTCGGTGCTCTCCTTCGCGGCGGGGGAGAAGGGCAGCGGCTCCAGCGACAAGCAGTCCCAGGACGTCACCGCCCGCGCCCTCGACCTGCCCTACGGCCGGTGGCTGGTCGGGCTGGCCGGGCTCGGAGTGGCCGTGGCCGGTGTCTGGATAGCCGTACGCGCCATCCGGCGCAGCTTCCGCAAGCACCTCCAGATGGCCGGTACGCCGAAGAGGGTGAAGCAGACGGTGGACGCGCTGGGCGTGTGCGGAGGGGCGGCGCGCGGTGTGGTCTTCGCGGTGGCGGGCGGCTTCGCGGTGACCGCCGCCCGGCGCTATGACCCGGACGAGGCCAAGGGGCTCGACGACACCCTGCGCACCTTCGCCGATACGGCGGTGGGCCCCTGGCTGCTCGTCGCGGTCGCGGTGGGCCTGGCCCTGTTCGGTGTCTTCTCCTTCGCGATGGCCCGCTGGCGCCGCGTCTGAGCGGATGCCGGTGCCGGTGCCGGTGCCCGGCGGGCGTCGACGGCGGCGCGCGGATCCCACACGGTGGGGTCCGCGCGCCGCGCCGTGTCCGGCGGTGTGGCGCCGGCGGGGCGGTCTGGCCGGTCGGGTGCCGTGGGCGATGGTCCGAGCGGGCCGCCCGGACGGCCGTGGCGAACGCCGGGACGCCCGGGCGTCCCGGCCGCCGGGACCGGCCCGCCGGGCCCGCGCCACCGTTCGGCGCTCTGACGCGGGGCCAGGGAGCCGCTGCCCCGGCGACGGCCCTGCCCGGCCCTCCGGCTGAGCCGCGGATGAGCCGCGCTCGCCGCTCGGTCGACTCCGCCCGAGGCGGTCTTCCACCCGGCGGTGGGCGGCAGTGAGCATGGCGCGCATGAACCCGCGCACCAGGACCGTCGCCCTCGGCGCGGCGGTCGCGTTCGCCGCCGCCACGCCCGTCGTCGCCCACGCCGCCCTCGACACCGGGCCGGGAACGGCCGTCTCCGCCCCGGCCAGGGGCGCGGCCTACGTCGAGACCCGGCTCTTCTTCGGGACCGGACGGCCCGACGGCGGGCCGTCCGTCACGGACAAGCAGTTCCTCGCCTTCGTGGACCGGTCCGTCACCCCGCGCTTCCCGGCCGGACTGACGATCCGGGACGGGCGCGGGCAGTGGCGGGACCGGTACGGGGTGATCGAGCGCGAGCGCTCCTACGAGGTGGTCCTGCTCTACCCGGTGTCCGAGGCACGCGCCCACGACCCGCAGATCGAACGCATCCGCACGGCCTACGAACGGACGTACGCCCAGGAGTCCGTGGCCCGCGCCGACACCCCGGCCCGCGTGGACTTCTGAACCGCCGACGGGGCGGACTACGCCTGCCCGGCCACCGCCCGCACCGCCTCCGCCACCGGCTCGGAGCCGTTGATCAGCCGCAGGGTGCGGCCCACCGTGCGCGGCTCGTCGAGGAGGGCGACCAGGACCGCGGCCACATCGTCACGGGTGATCGGTCCGCGCTCGGTGCGCTCGGCCAGTTCGACCTGGCCGGTGCCCGGGTCGTTCGTCAGCATGCCGGGGCGCAGCACGGTCCAGTCGAGGCCGTCGCGGGCCCGGACGTCGGCGTCCGCCGCGCCCTTCGCACGCAGGTACGTGGCGAAGACCGGGTCCGTGCCCTCCGGGATCTCGCCCTCCGCGCCCATGGCGGAGACGACGAGGAACCGCCGGACCCCCGCCGCCTCGGACGCGTCGGCGAAGAGCACGGCCGCGGCGTGGTCGACGGTCTCCTTGCGGGCCGCACCGCTGCCGGGACCCGCACCGGCGGCGAACACCGCCGCGTCCGCGCCTTCCAGATACTTCGCCACATCCTCCACGGAGGCCGACTCCAGATCGCAGACGACCGGCTCGGCACCCGCCGCCAGCAGGTCACCGGCCTGTTCCGGCCGGCGGATGATGCCCGCCACCTCGTCGCCGCGCGCGGAGAGCAGCCGCTCCATCCGCAGCGCGATCTGTCCATGTCCACCAGCGATGACAATGCGCATGATCCCGACCGTACGCCCCGCGTCCCCGCCCCGCGCGCCCGGAACCCCCGCCGGGCCCCAAGCCGACGCCCGCACACTTCCCTTGGGCCCGCGGCTCGTGCCCCACGCCGTGCGCGGCGCGAGCGGTGGCGCCCGCCCCAGCGCCCTCCCTACGCCTGGTCGCCGTCCGGCTTCTGCGCCCGTGTCTGCCGCGGCAGGTCCAACGCCACCGCGGCGGCGGAATCGCAGTACTCGCGCACCGCGCTGGTGCGCGCCACCACCCGCCCCTGGTGGACCACCACCCGGCTGTACGCCAGGGAGAGCACACTCGCCAGCCCCTCCCCGCGCACCGCGAGCAGTTCGGCCGGGAACCCGGCCTCCACCCGGACCTCGGGCAGACCGAGCGCGGCCCTGGCCCGTCCGCACACCGCCTCGTACGCCTCCGCCGGGGACAGCCCCTCGCGGGAGGCCAGCAGGAAGGCGGCCTCCAGGGGGTCACCGCGGCCCACCGGGTTGGCGGCGTCCCGGAGCGCGCCGCTGCCCGCCGCGACCCGTACGCCCGCCGCCCGCAGCAGCCGCACCGGCGCACAGCCGGGGGCCGCCGGGGACGCGGGACCGGGCGGGCCGGAGGCACCCCGCGCACCCCGGTCCTCCAGTCCGCCGCAGTCGCCCTGCGGCAGGCAGACCACCGTGACACCGGCCGCGGCCAGCCGGTCGGCGAGCCGCGCGGCGACATCGCCCGGCAGCCGGGCGAGCCCCGCGCACGGGCCGATGGTCACCCCCGGCCGCAGCCCTCCGGCCATGGCCGCGAACCGCGCGAGCCGCGCCGGGTCGTCACCGTCGGTGTGCAGATCGACCGCGCAGCCGTGGCGCGCGGCGAGGTCGAGCACGGCCTCCGCGTGGCCGGTGGGGTCGGGGTCGAGATCCGGACAGCCGCCGATCACGCCCGCGCCTATCTTCACCGCGTCCCGCAGCACCGCGAGCCCGTCCGCCCCGGCCGCTCCGGTCAGCACCCTCGGCACCGCCACCACACCGAGGTCGGTGAGGCCGCGCAGGGTGTGGCCCGACTGGAGGACGGCCTCCAGCACGCGCAACCCGTGCACCCCGCCGACCCGTACATGGGTGCGCAGCGCCGTCGCCCCGTGGCCGAGGTGCAGCAGGGCGGCCTCGGTGGTGCGCCGCCGGACGTCCTCGGGGGTGTACGGGACCGGGCCCGCGAGCTCGGCGGTCAGCGCGGTCTCGCAGTGGGCGTGCGGTTCGGCGGGGGCGGGCAGCAGCAGATAGCCGCGGAGGTCCAGCCGCGGACCGGGGGCGAGACTGCCCGCCGTGCCGACCGCCTCGACGCGCCCGCCGCTGAGCCGGACGTCCACCGTGCGGCCGTCGGCCAGCCGGGCACCGCCGAGCACCAGCGCGCCGCCGGACCCGGCCGCCGCGTCGTTGGGGGGCTGCTGGGGCTGGTGGGGCTGCTGCGGCTGGCTGTCGGGCATCGCACTCCGCGGGGCGTGTGAGGGCGCAAAGAGGGCGCGTGACGGGCGCATGAGCAGCCAAGATCACTCGGCCTGGATCCGAGCCTAGGACGCGGTGGTGACGGCTTCGCGGAGGAGCCGAATAGTCGTACCGGTGTGGTGCCCGAGGACCCTGTGACCGTGCGCCGATACGGATTTCACCTTCGGCGGCCGAGCGTGTAATGTCTTCATCGCTCGCCCCAATAGCTCAGTCGGCAGAGCGTCTCCATGGTAAGGAGAAGGTCTACGGTTCGATTCCGTATTGGGGCTCTGATGCTTCAGGTTTCCCGTTCGACTTCGGTCGGACGGGGTATCTATCGCATCGAAGCGGTGTAGCTCAGTCGGTAGAGCAAGCGGCTCATAATCGCTGTGTCACCGGTTCAAGTCCGGTCACCGCTACTGACGGTAGCCGATTGTGAGGTCGGTCCTCCGATCGGCTACTCTTTCTGCGTTAATCCATCCGTCCGTCAAGGAGCACTCACGTGGCTGCCACCGACGTCCGCCCGAAGATCACGCTGGCCTGCGTGGAGTGCAAGGAGCGGAACTACATCACCAAGAAGAACCGGCGCAACGACCCGGACCGTCTTGAGATCAAGAAGCACTGCCCGCGCTGCAAGGCGCACACTGCGCACCGCGAGACGCGCTGAGCAATAGTCTTTACCGGCGAGGCCGCCCCCACATGCGGGGGGTGGCCTCGTTTCGTTGGTAACCAACCGCAGGAGGTGCGAGCCGATGGCGCTCGACCAGTCCTTCGTCGGACGGAGCTATCCGCCCACCGCCCCGTACGAGGTCGGCCGGGAGAAGATCCGGGAATTCGCCGAGGCCATCGGTGACACCAATCCGGTCTACACCGACCCCGAGGCCGCCCGGGCGCTCGGCCACCCGGATGTGATCGCGCCGCCCACCTTTGTGTTCGCGATCACCTTCAAGGCCGCGGGGGCCCAGGTCGTCCAGGACCCCGCGCTGGGCCTGGACTACAGCCGCGTCGTCCACGGCGACCAGCAGTTCGCGTACACCCGCCCGGTCCGGGCCGGTGACCGGCTGCGGGTCACCTCGACCATCGACTCGATCAAGTCACTCGCGGGCAACGACGTACTGTCCGTGCGCGGTGAGGTCCATGACGAGGCCGGCGAGCACGTCGTGACCTCGTTCACGACGCTGGTGGCCCGCGCCGCCGAGGCGGAGGAGGGCAGATGACGGCCACGGTGCGTTACCAGGACGTGGAGGTCGGCACCGAGGTGCCGGTGCGTGAGTTCCGTGTGGACCGCGCCGGTCTGGTCCGCTACGCGGGAGCCTCCGGCGACTTCAACCCCATCCACTGGAACGAGAAGTTCGCCAAGGACGTCGGCCTGCCCGACGTCATCGCCCACGGGATGTTCACCATGGCCGAGGCGGCGCGCGTGGTGACCGACTGGACCGGCGACCCCGGCGCCCTCGTCGAGTACGGCGTGCGCTTCACCAAGCCCGTCGTGGTCCCCAACGACGACAAGGGCGCGGTCATCGAGATCGGCGCCAAGGTCGCCGCCAAGCTGGACGACGAGGCCCGTACGGTCCGCCTGGACATCACCGCGACCAGCGGCGGACAGAAGGTGCTGGGCCGGGCCCGCGCCGTGGTCCGCCTCGCCTGAGCCGCCGCGCGCCCGCCCCGGCGGGCCACCGGGCCATGGGCCCGCCCCCGGTCTCCGCACCGGGGGCGGCCGCCCCCGGGACCCCGGCGGGCGCCCCCGTACTCTTGAGCGCGTGCAGGAACTCCATGACGCCCCCCTCGCCCCGCTGACCACGTTCCGCCTGGGCGGACCGGCGACCCGGCTGATCACGGCCACCACCGATGACGAGGTGATCGCCGCGGTCCGCGAGGCCGACGCGACCGGTACCCCGCTGCTGCTGATCGGCGGCGGCAGCAACCTGGTCATCTCCGACAAGGGCTTCGACGGCAGCGCCCTGCGCATCGCCACCGGCGGCTTCTTGCTCGACGGCACCCGCCTGGAGCTGGCCGCGGGCGAGAACTGGTCGGACGCGGTCGCCCGCACCGTCGAGGCGGGACTGGCCGGGATCGAATGCCTCGCCGGGATCCCCGGCTCCGCCGGTGCCACCCCGATCCAGAACGTCGGGGCGTACGGCCAGGAGGTCTCCGCCACCATCACCGAGGTGGTCGCCTACGACCGGCGCGCCGACGAGGTGGTGACCCTCCCCAACGCCGAGTGCGCCTTCTCCTACCGCCACAGCCGCTTCAAGGCCGACCCCGACCGCCACGTCGTGCTGCGGGTCCGCTTCGAGCTGGAGGACGCGGACGGGCTGTCCGCGCCGGTCCGCTACGCGGAGACCGCGCGGGTGCTGGGCGTCCAGGTCGGGGACCGGGTCCCCGCCGCCATCGCCCGCGAGACCGTGCTCGGACTGCGCGCGGGCAAGGGCATGGTGCTGGATCCCGAGGACCACGACACCTGGTCGGCCGGGTCCTTCTTCACCAACCCGGTGCTGGACGAGGCCGCGTACGCCGCCTTCCTCGCCCGCGTCGCCGAGCGCCTCGGCCCGGACACCGCGCCCCCCGCCTTTCCGGCGGGCGACGGCCACGTCAAGACCTCGGCCGCCTGGCTGATCGACCGCGCGGGCTTCACCAAGGGCTACGGCTCCGGTCCGGCCCGTATCTCGACCAAGCACACGCTCGCCCTCACCAACCGCGGCGAGGCCACCACCGAGGACCTGCTGGCCCTCGCCCGCGAAGTGGTCACCGGAGTCGAATCGGCGTTCGGCATCCGCCTGGTCAACGAGCCGGTCACGGTGGGCGTCACCCTCTGACCACACGGGCCCTGCCGCCGCCCCCGCCGGCACACGGCACCTGACGCCCCTGAACGGCGGCGGCCGCTTCCGCCGGCGCGCCGACGGCCGCCCTGCCCGCCGCGGGCCACCTGCGCCGCAGGTGCTGGCGGGTGGTGGTGCCGCCCGGGCCGGTCCGGCCGTCACGCGGTCGCCGGGTGTCCGGCGGTGGTCGCCGCTCCGCCCCTCGGATGGTGGGACACCGCCGGCGGCGGCGTTGCGGGCCCCGCCGTTTCACCGCCCCGCGGCGGATCAGTCGGCCAGCCAGGCGTCGATGCCCTTCAGCAGGCGGGCGCGCTCCGCTTCGGGGGCGGCGGAGCCGCGGATGGACTGGCGGGCCAGCTCGGCGAGTTCGGCGTCGGTGAAGCCGTGGCGCTCCCGGACCAGTTCGTACTGCGCGGCCAGGCGGGAGCCGAAGAGAAGCGGGTCGTCGGCGCCCAGCGCCATCGGCACGCCCGCGTCGAAGAGCGTCCGCAGCGGTACGTCCTCCGGCTTCTCGTAGACGCCCAGCGCCACGTTGGACGCCGGGCACACCTCGCAGGTCACCCCGCGCTCCGCCAGCCGGGCCAGCAGCCGCGGGTCCTCCGCGGCGCGCACTCCGTGGCCCACCCGGCCCGCGCCGAGGTCGTCCAGACAGTCGCGGACGCTGCCCGGGCCCGAGAGCTCACCGCCGTGCGGGGCGGCGAGCAGCCCGCCGTCGCGGGCGATGGCGAAGGCACGGTCGAAGTCCCGGGCGAAACCGCGCCGCTCGTCGTTGGAGAGGCCGAAGCCGACGACGCCGCGGTCGGCGTAGCGCACCGCGAGCCGGGCCAGCGTGCGGGCCTCCAGCGGGTGCTTGGTGCGGTTGGCGGCGACCAGCACCCGGATCCCGAGCCCGGTGTCCCGGGAGGCGCTCTCCACCGCGTCCAGGATGATCTCCAACGCCGGGATCAGCCCGCCGAGCCGCGGGGCGTACGACGTGGGGTCGACCTGGATCTCCAGCCAGCCGGCCCCGTCCCGCACATCCTCCTCGGCCGCCTCGCGCACCAGCCGCTGGATGTCCTCCGGGGTCCGCAGACAGGACCGCGCGATGTCGTACAGCCGCTGGAAGCGGAACCAGCCGCGCTCATCGGTGGCGCGCAGCTTCGGCGGCTCGCCGCCGCTCAGCGCCTCGGGCAGGTGGACGCCGTACCTGTCGGCGAGTTCCAGCAGGGTGGAGGGGCGCATGGAGCCGGTGAAGTGGAGATGCAGATGCGCCTTGGGGAGCAGATGTACATCGCGTGCCATCTGGTGATCCTGCCGTACGGCGATGGCCATCGGTACCGCTTTCACCGAACGGGGGCTGTCCGAACAGAGGTGTTCCGGTACACCTCCCGTCCCTGATGGGCCTGGCCGGGGCGGTTCCGTGCCCCCGCCCATGACGACGGCCCCCGTCCCGCCGGGGGTGGCGGGACAGGGGCCGTCGGGGCCGGGCGCGGGGCCGGGAATCAGGCCCGCGCCTCGCCCAGCAGCTTCTGGATGCGCGAGATGCCCTCGACGAGGTCCTCATCGCCCAGGGCGTAGGAAAGCCGCAGGTAGCCCGGGGTGCCGAAGGCCTCACCCGGTACCACCGCGACCTCGACCTCCTCCAGGATCAGCGCGGCCAGCTCCACGGTGTTCTGCGGGCGCTTGCCGCGGATCGCCTTGCCGACCAGCCCCTTCACCGACGGGTAGGCGTAGAACGCGCCCTCCGGCTCCGGGCACTCCACGCCGTCGATCTCGTTCAGCATCCGCACGATGGTGCGGCGGCGCCGGTCGAACGCCTCGCGCATCGCGGCGACGGCGTCGAGGTCGGCCGAGACGGCGGTCAGCGCGGCGACCTGAGCGACATTGCTCACATTCGAGGTGGCGTGCGACTGGAGGTTGGTCGCGGCCTTCACCACGTCCTTGGGACCGATGATCCACCCCACCCGCCAGCCGGTCATCGCGTACGTCTTGGCGACGCCGTTGACCACGATGCACTTGTCGCGCAGCTCGGGCACGACCACCGGCAGCGAGTGGAACTCCGCGTCGCCGTAGACCAGGTGCTCGTAGATCTCGTCGGTGAGCACCCACAGCCCGTGCTCGGCGGCCCAGCGGCCGATCTCCTCGATCTGCTCGCGGCTGTAGACCGCGCCGGTCGGGTTGGAGGGCGAGACGAAGAGCAGCACCTTGGTGTGCTCGGTCCGGGCGGCCTCCAGCTGCTCGACGGAGACGCGGTAGCCGGTCGTCTCGTCCGCGACGACCTCCACCGGGACACCGCCGGCCAGCCGGATCGACTCCGGGTAGGTGGTCCAGTACGGCGCGGGCACGATGACCTCGTCGCCCGGGTCGAGGATCGCGGCGAACGCCTCGTAGATCGCCTGCTTGCCGCCGTTGGTCACCAGGACCTGCGCCGCCTCGACCTCGTAGCCGCTGTCGCGCAGCGTCTTCGCGGCGATCGCGGCCTTGAGCTCGGGCAGGCCGCCGGCCGGGGTGTAGCGGTGGTACTTGGGGTCGCGGCACGCCGCGGCGGCCGCCTCGACGATGTAGTCGGGCGTCGGGAAGTCCGGCTCGCCCGCGCCGAAGCCGATCACCGGGCGCCCGGCGGCCTTGAGGGCCTTCGCCTTGGCGTCCACGGCGAGCGTGGCGGACTCGGAGATGGAGCCGACGCGGGCTGACACCCGCCGGTCGGTCGGGGACTGTACTGGGGGAGTAGCAGCGGTCATACCTGCATCGTCGCAGACCCGCGCCCCGGGCGACACGGGGGTCAACGGGCCGTTCCGCACGGCGCCCGGTTCACGGCTCCCGGGGGTGCGTGGCGGGGCCGCGGACGGGGCGCGCCGCGCGACCCGGACACCCCCTGGACGGCTTCTCGTTCGACGACCGGGCGTCAAGCACGTACACTCAACCGTCGTTGGCCGCTCAACGGCCGTTCCGCTCCGCACACTCCGTGCATCCGGGCGGATGCGGTAGGTTGGGAGTGCCACAAAGGGTCGTAGCTCAATTGGTAGAGCACTGGTCTCCAAAACCAGCGGTTGGGGGTTCAAGTCCCTCCGGCCCTGCTACACGCACTTTCCATCTAGGGTGCGTGCATGCGTACGCAAGGACAATGCACCGCTGTGCGGCCGGGCCGGACGCGGCACGGCCACGACCCGGATTCAGGTGAGGACGAGTGACGGAAGCCCTTGGCTCCACCGCGACGCCTGAGAGCGGTCGTCCCGAGGACGAGGTGGCGGCCAAGAAGGGCCGCCGTGGTGGCAAGCGCGGGAAGAAGGGGCCTCTCGGCCGCCTCGCGCTGTTCTACCGCCAGGTCGTCGCCGAGCTGCGCAAGGTCGTTTGGCCCACCCGCGGTCAGCTGTCGACGTACACCACTGTGGTGATCGTCTTCGTTGTGATCATGATCGGCATCGTGACCGTGATTGACTATGGGTTCAACCACGCCATCAAGTACGTCTTCGGCTGATGACCCGCGGAAGGCGGCCGCCGTTCCGGCGTCGCCTCTTCGCACGTTCCACCCCTTGAAGCCAGGAAGAAGCAGCCACCGTGTCTGACCCGAACCTGAACGACGCCGCCGAGCCCGTCGAGTCCCGTGAGGACGAGCTCGACATCGTCGAGGCGGCGGATTCCGACCAGGCTGAGGCAGCCGACGCAGCAGTCGGCGAGCCGGCCGAGCAGGCAGCGCTCCACGTCGAGGACGAGGCCGACGCCGAGGCCGCCGAGGCGGACGCCGACGAGACCGGTGAGGACGAGACCGCCGAGGCCGCCGAGGGCGAGACCGAGGCAGAGGCGGTCGACCCGGTCGAGGCGCTGCGCGAGGAACTGCGCACCCTCCCCGGTGAGTGGTACGTGATCCACACCTACGCGGGCTACGAGAACCGCGTGAAGACCAACCTCGAGCAGCGTGCCGTCTCGCTGAACGTGGAGGACTACATCTTCCAGGCCGAGGTGCCGCAGGAAGAGGTCGTCCAGATCAAGAACGGCGACCGCCGCACCGTCCGCCAGAACAAGCTGCCCGGCTATGTGCTGGTGCGCATGGACCTGACGAACGAGTCGTGGGGCGTCGTCCGCAACACTCCCGGCGTCACCGGCTTCGTGGGCAACGCCTACGACCCGTACCCGCTGACCCTGGACGAGATCGTCAAGATGCTCGCCCCGGAGGCCGAGGAGAAGGCCGCCAAGGCCGCCGCCGAGGAAGGCGGTCTGCCGACGCCCAGCCGCAAGGTCGAGGTCCAGGTGCTGGACTTCGAGGTGGGCGACTCGGTCACGGTCACCGACGGCCCGTTCGCGACCCTCCAGGCGACGATCAACGAGATCAACGCCGACTCGAAGAAGGTCAAGGGCCTGGTGGAGATCTTCGGCCGGGAGACCCCGGTCGAGCTGAGCTTCGACCAGATCCAGAAGAACTGACACCGGTTTCCCACCGGCGTCCACCCGCTTCCGAACAGGTCAGACCAGCCCTTGCGGCCGGTCTGACCTGCTCGGTTTTAAGGCGCACAGCTATACCCGTTATCGTTGTGCGGTATGCCTCCATCCGGATGATCCGGTTCGGGGGCGAACTACCTCTCACTAAGACCCGGAGAGAGCATGCCTCCCAAGAAGAAGAAGGTCACGGGGCTGATCAAGCTCCAGATCCAGGCCGGTGCCGCGAACCCGGCTCCGCCGGTCGGCCCCGCGCTGGGTCAGCACGGCGTCAACATCATGGAGTTCTGCAAGGCCTACAACGCCGCGACCGAGTCGCAGCGCGGCATGGTCGTGCCGGTGGAGATCACGGTCTACGAGGACCGTTCCTTCACCTTCATCACCAAGACTCCGCCGGCCGCCAAGCTGATCCTCAAGGCCGCGGGTGTGGAGAAGGGCTCCGGCGAGCCGCACAAGACCAAGGTCGCCAAGATCACCCGCGACCAGGTCCGCGACATCGCCACCACCAAGATGCCCGACCTGAACGCCAACGACCTGGACGCCGCCGAGAAGATCATCGCCGGCACCGCCCGTTCCATGGGCATCACGGTCGAGGGCTGACACACCCCGTAGCACCACCGTGGCAGGACCAAGCGCTGGTCCGGACCACGACTCCGAACGCAGACATCAGGAGCAGCAGTGAGCAAGCGCAGCAAGACCTTCCGCGCTTCGGACGCCAAGATCGACCGGGAGCGCGTCTACGCCCCGCTCGAGGCCGTCCGTCTCGCCAAGGACACCTCCGGCAACACCAAGTTCGACGCGACCGTCGAGGTCGCCATGCGCCTGGGTGTCGACCCGCGCAAGGCCGACCAGATGGTCCGCGGCACCGTGAACCTGCCGCACGGCACCGGTAAGACCGCCCGGGTCCTGGTCTTCGCGACCGGTGACCGTGCCGCAGCCGCGGAGGCCGCCGGCGCCGACATCGTCGGCTCCGACGAGCTCATCGACGAGGTGTCCAAGGGGCGTCTGGACTTCGACGCCGTCGTCGCCACCCCGGACCTCATGGGCAAGGTCGGCCGCCTCGGCCGGGTGCTCGGTCCGCGTGGTCTGATGCCGAACCCGAAGACCGGCACCGTCACCCCGGACGTGGCCAAGGCCGTCACGGACATCAAGGGCGGCAAGATCGAGTTCCGCGTCGACAAGCACTCCAACCTGCACTTCATCATCGGCAAGGTGTCGTTCGATGAGACGAAGCTGGTGGAGAACTACGCCGCGGCGCTCGAGGAGATCAACCGTCTCAAGCCGTCCGCCGCGAAGGGCCGCTACATCAAGAAGGCGACCCTGACCACCACCATGGGCCCCGGCATCCCGCTGGACGCCAACCGCACCCGCAACCTGCTGGTCGAGGACGAGACCGTCTGATCCAGCGCGTCCCGTGCAACCGACGGGCCCCCGCACCACGTCCCAGTGGTGCGGGGGCCCGTCGGCGTTCGGCGTCGGTCCCCTGAGTTAAAGTCTCTGCCAGTCATAAGAGTTGGTTAAAGAGGGGGACCCTGTGCGCGGTACTCATTTTGCTACGCGAGCCGTGATAGCGGCCGGGAGCGTCGTTCTGATGGCCGGGCTCACCGCGTGCGGGAGCGACAAGGGCGACAACGACGGCAAGAAGTCCGGCGACACGGCGCAGGAGCAGGTCAACAGCCCGCTGGCGGCGCTGAAGAAGGCCTCGCAGCGCACCGACCAGCAGCACTCGGCCAAGGTCGAGGGCACCACCACGATGGGCGGGTCCAACTCGTCCATGAAGGGTGAGATGGACTGGGCCGACGGTATGCGGGCCGACATGACCATCACGCAGAACGGTGGCGCCGCGGCCTCCTCGCCGCTGGCCGGAAAGCCGATGCCGGCCCGCTACACGCCTGACGCGATGTTCATGAACCTCGGTGACGAGTTCGCCGCCCAGGCGGGCGGCGGCAAGCACTGGGTCAAGTACGACTACGACGTGCTGGCCGAGAAGGCGGGCGCGTCCGGCGCCTTCCTGAAGGACCAGATGCAGAACACCGACCCGGCGCGCTCGGTGCAGCTGCTGATCGCCACCGGCAAGGTCAAGAGCGTCGGCACCGAGACCGTGAAGGGCACCAAGGCCACCCACTACTCGGGCACGGTCAAGGTCTCCGAGCTGGCCAAGATGCAGTCCAAGGACCTCAGCGAGTCCGACCTCGACGCCCTCCAGAAGCAGCTGGAGCAGTCCGGTATGGAGACCGAGACCATCGATCTGTGGATCGACGGTGACGACCTGCTGGTGAAGAAGCGTGAGCAGGCCAAGAGCAACAACGGCCCCTACGACTCCACCGTCTACTACTCGGACTACGGCACCGAGGTCACGGTCGAGGAGCCGGCCTCCTCGGACACGGTGAACTTCGAGGACCTCAGCGGCCAGTAAGCCGCCGCCGAGCGGATTTGCCTGGCCGCGGCCCGTTCGCGTAATCTGCTGCAGAAGCCAAAGACCGCTGGTTGTCGCTGTGCCTCCGCGAGGGGACACGGTGGCTGAAGGATCCGCTAGCTGCGGACGACCTGCGCAGGTGACTGTGGTTGAGCTCCCGAACGGGCCCATCGGGTCCGCGAGGTCGAGTCACGCCCCGAGCGCCTGCGCCGGGGCGTTTTCGTGTTGTTCAGTCTCCTTCCTTCAGACCTTAGCGGTCCTCATCACCCGGAAGGAGGCCGAAGCTCATGGCGAGTCCTGACAAGGTCGATGCCGTTGACGAGATGCGGGAGAAGTTCCGCACCTCCAACGGTGCCGTCGTGACCGCGTACACCGGTCTCACCGTTGCTCAGCTCAAGGAGCTGCGCCGTTCACTCGGTGAGAACGCCCAGTACCGTGTGGTGAAGAACACGCTGACCAAGATCGCGGCCAACGAGGTCGGGATCAACCAGCTCGACGACCTGTTCGTGGGTTCGTCGGCCGTCGCCTTTGTGACCGGGGATCCGGTCGAGGCGGCGAAGGGTCTCCGTGACTTCGCCAAGGAAAACCCCGCTCTCGTCATCAAGGGCGGCGTGCTCGACGGCAAGGCACTGTCTGCCGACGAGATCAAGAAGCTCGCGGACCTCGAGTCCCGCGAGGTGCTGCTCGCCAAGCTGGCGGGTGCGATGAAGGCCAAGCAGTCCCAGGCTGCGGCGCTCTTCCAGGCCCCGCTGTCGAAGTTCGTCCGCACCGCGGAGGCGCTCCGGCAGAAGCAGGCCGAACAGGGCGGTGCCGACACCCCGGCTCCCGCCGAGGCCGAGGCCGCCGAGTAATCAGGCCCCGGTCGCAGCGGGCCCGTAAGCCCGCCGACATGTACATCCGGCACCTGCCGACTTAGTGGAAGGACCGCCATCATGGCGAAGCTCAGCCAGGAAGAGCTGCTCGCGCAGTTCGAGACCCTGACCCTCATCGAGCTCTCCGAGTTCGTGAAGGCGTTCGAGGAGAAGTTCGACGTCACCGCCGCCGCCCCGGCCGCCGCCGTCGCCGTCGCCCCGGGTGCCCCGGGTGCGGGCGCCGAGGCCGCCGAGGAGCAGGACGAGTTCGACGTCATCCTCACCGGCGCCGGCGACAAGAAGATCCAGGTCATCAAGGTCGTGCGTGAGCTGACCTCGCTGGGTCTGAAGGAGGCCAAGGACCTCGTCGACGGCACCCCGAAGCCGGTTCTCGAGAAGGTCAACAAGGAAGCCGCGGAGAAGGCCGCCGAGTCCCTCAAGGGCGCCGGCGCCTCCGTCGAGGTCAAGTGACCTGTCGGCCCACCGCCGAGCGCCCCTGGCGCACGGCGGTGAGGCCGCGTTCCGCAAGGGCGATCACCCGTTCGGGTGGTCGCCCTTCGGCGTACCCGTGACGGCTACGCTGTCTTGTCGGTTGCGACAGGTATGGTGATCTTCGTTGCCCGTCGCCACGCCCTGTGACGATCTCGCCGGAGTGGGGGGCCTTGACGAACGGCACGCAGCGCGCAATTCTCAGGACGCGACGTCACAGCGATCCAAACTCCGAGGCATGGATCGTCGGCGAAGCGGGCAGTATCGATATGCGCTCCCGGCGGGTGGCCGCCGGCAAGGGCTGTGAAGACAACGAGGGGCGCGCCCCTCACCGGAGGGAGAGATTGGCACTGCCGGTCTCACAAACTCGGCGCTGGACATCAGTGTGCCAAGTGGCTACACTGACCCTTTGCGCTGCCTGTTAGCTGCTCCCTGCCCGTCACCAGGGGCATACTCACCTTCGAGCACAGCCGATGAAGACGCCCTGACCAGGGGTTTCATCCATGGGCTCTCGGTGGGACCGGTACGCGCGTAGTGAGTCCGAGCCCTCGGAAGGACCCCCTCTTGGCCGCCTCGCGCAACGCCTCGACTGCCAATACGAACAACGGCGCCAGCACCGCCCCGCTGCGCATCTCCTTTGCGAAGATCAAGGAGCCTCTCGAGGTTCCGAACCTCCTTGCACTGCAGACCGAGAGCTTCGATTGGCTGCTCGGCAATGCCGCCTGGAAGGCTCGCGTCGAGGCTGCGCTGGACAGCGGTCAGGACGTCCCCACCAAGTCCGGTCTGGAAGAGATCTTCGAGGAGATCTCCCCGATCGAGGACTTCTCCGGGTCGATGTCCCTGACTTTCCGTGATCACCGCTTCGAGCCGCCGAAGAACTCGATCGACGAGTGCAAGGAGCGCGACTTCACGTACGCCGCGCCGCTCTTCGTCACCGCTGAATTCACCAATAACGAAACCGGTGAGATCAAGTCCCAGACGGTCTTCATGGGCGACTTCCCGCTCATGACGCCGAAGGGCACCTTCTGCATCAACGGCACCGAGCGTGTCGTCGTCTCGCAGCTGGTCCGTTCTCCCGGTGTCTACTTCGACTCCTCCATCGACAAGACGTCCGACAAGGACATCTTCTCCGCCAAGATCATCCCGTCCCGGGGTGCCTGGCTGGAGATGGAGATCGACAAGCGCGACATGGTCGGTGTCCGTATCGACCGCAAGCGCAAGCAGTCCGTCACCGTCCTGCTCAAGGCGCTCGGCTGGACCACCGAGCAGATCCTCGAGGAGTTCGGCGAGTACGAGTCCATGCGCGCCACCCTGGAGAAGGACCACACCCAGGGCCAGGACGACGCGCTGCTCGACATCTACCGCAAGCTGCGTCCGGGCGAGCCGCCGACCCGTGAGGCCGCGCAGACGCTGCTGGAGAACCTCTACTTCAACCCCAAGCGCTACGACCTGGCCAAGGTCGGACGCTACAAGGTCAACAAGAAGCTCGGCGCGGACGCCCCGCTCGACGCCGGTGTGCTGACCACCGATGACGTCATCGCGACCATCAAGTACCTGGTCAAGCTGCACGCGGGCGAGACCGAGACGGCCGGGGAGAGCGGCACCACGATCGTCGTCGAGACCGACGACATCGACCACTTCGGCAACCGTCGTCTGCGTAACGTCGGCGAGCTCATCCAGAACCAGGTCCGCACCGGTCTGGCCCGGATGGAGCGCGTCGTCCGCGAGCGCATGACCACCCAGGACGTCGAGGCGATCACGCCGCAGACCCTGATCAACATCCGGCCGGTCGTCGCCTCCATCAAGGAGTTCTTCGGCACCAGCCAGCTGTCGCAGTTCATGGACCAGACCAACCCGCTGTCGGGTCTGACCCACAAGCGCCGTCTGTCGGCGCTGGGCCCGGGTGGTCTGAGCCGTGAGCGGGCCGGCTTCGAGGTCCGTGACGTGCACCCCTCGCACTACGGCCGGATGTGCCCGATCGAGACGCCGGAAGGACCGAACATCGGTCTGATCGGCTCGCTGGCCTCCTACGGCCGGGTCAACGCCTTCGGTTTCGTCGAGACCCCGTACCGCAAGGTCACCGACGGTGTCGTCACCGACAAGGTGGACTTCCTCACCGCGGACGAGGAAGACCGCTTCGTCATCGCCCAGGCCAACGCGCCGCTGACCGATGACAACACCTACGCCGAGGCCCGGGTCCTGGTCCGCCGCCGTGGCGGCGAGGTCGACTACGTGCCCGGCTCCGAGGTCGACTACATGGACGTCTCGCCGCGCCAGATGGTGTCGGTCGCGACCGCCATGATCCCCTTCCTGGAGCACGACGACGCCAACCGCGCGCTCATGGGATCGAACATGATGCGCCAGGCCGTGCCGCTGATCAAGGCGGAGTCCCCGCTGGTCGGCACCGGTATGGAGTACCGCTGCGCGGTCGACGCCGGCGATGTCATCAAGGCCGAGAAGGACGGTGTCGTCCAGGAGGTCTCCGCCGACTACGTCACGGTGGCCAACGACGACGGCACCTACACCACCTACCGGGTGGCCAAGTTCTCCCGCTCCAACCAGGGCACCTCCTTCAACCAGAAGGTGGTCGTGGACGAGGGCGCCCGCGTCATCGCCGGTCAGGTGCTGGCCGACGGCCCGTCCACCGAGGACGGCGAGATGGCGCTCGGCAAGAACCTGCTCGTGGCGTTCATGCCGTGGGAGGGCCACAACTACGAGGACGCGATCATCCTCAGCCAGCGTCTGGTGCAGGACGACGTCCTCTCCTCGATCCACATCGAGGAGCACGAGGTCGACGCCCGTGACACCAAGCTGGGCCCCGAGGAGATCACCCGGGACATCCCGAACGTCTCCGAGGAGGTCCTGGCCGACCTCGACGAGCGCGGCATCATCCGCATCGGCGCCGAGGTCGTGGCCGGGGACATCCTGGTCGGCAAGGTCACCCCGAAGGGTGAGACCGAGCTGACCCCGGAGGAGCGCCTGCTGCGCGCGATCTTCGGTGAGAAGGCCCGTGAGGTCCGTGACACCTCGCTGAAGGTGCCGCACGGCGAGATCGGCAAGGTCATCGGCGTCCGCGTCTTCGATCGCGAGGAGGGCGACGAGCTGCCCCCCGGCGTGAACCAGCTGGTCCGCGTCTACGTGGCGCAGAAGCGCAAGATCACCGACGGTGACAAGCTGGCCGGCCGTCACGGCAACAAGGGCGTCATCTCCAAGATCCTGCCGGTCGAGGACATGCCGTTCCTGGAGGACGGCACCCCGGTCGACATCATCCTCAACCCGCTGGGCGTCCCGTCCCGGATGAACCCGGGACAGGTTCTGGAGATCCACCTCGGCTGGCTGGCCTCCCGCGGCTGGAAGGTCGAGGGCTCCGAGGAGTGGATGCAGCGGCTGCAGGCGATCGGCGCGGACGAGGTCAAGCCCGGCACCAACGTCGCGACCCCGGTCTTCGACGGTGCCCGTGAGGACGAGATCGCCGGTCTCTTCGACTCGACGATCCCGAACCGCGACGGCGACCGCCTGGTCCAGTCGTCCGGTAAGGCCCGGCTCTTCGACGGCCGCTCCGGCGAGCCGTTCCCGGACCCGATCTCCGTCGGCTACATGTACATCCTCAAGCTGCACCACCTGGTGGACGACAAGCTGCACGCCCGTTCCACCGGTCCGTACTCGATGATCACCCAGCAGCCGCTGGGCGGTAAGGCTCAGTTCGGTGGCCAGCGCTTCGGTGAGATGGAGGTGTGGGCGCTCGAGGCATACGGCGCCGCGTACGCCCTCCAGGAGCTGCTGACCATCAAGTCCGACGACGTCACCGGCCGCGTGAAGGTCTACGAGGCCATCGTCAAGGGCGAGAACATCCCCGAGCCCGGCATCCCCGAGTCCTTCAAGGTGCTCATCAAGGAGATGCAGTCCCTGTGCCTCAACGTGGAGGTGCTGTCCTCGGACGGTATGTCCATCGAGATGCGCGACACCGACGAGGACGTCTTCCGCGCTGCGGAGGAGCTCGGTATCGACCTGTCCCGGCGCGAGCCGAGCAGCGTCGAAGAGGTCTGACGGGTCTGGCCGGGGCGGCTGTCCCACCTCCGCCCCGGCCTCTCCCCGGACCCCCAGTCAGACCGAAGACACGACCCTGAAAGAGGGATTGACGACAAGTGCTCGACGTCAACTTCTTCGACGAGCTGCGGATCGGCCTCGCCACCGCTGACGACATCCGTCAGTGGTCCCACGGTGAGGTCAAGAAGCCGGAGACCATCAACTACCGCACCCTGAAGCCCGAAAAGGACGGACTCTTCTGCGAGAAGATCTTCGGTCCGACCCGGGACTGGGAGTGCTACTGCGGCAAGTACAAGCGCGTCCGCTTCAAGGGCATCATCTGTGAGCGCTGTGGCGTCGAGGTCACCCGCGCCAAGGTGCGCCGTGAGCGGATGGGCCACATCGAGCTGGCCGCTCCCGTCACCCACATCTGGTACTTCAAGGGCGTGCCCAGCCGTCTGGGCTACCTGCTCGACCTCGCCCCGAAGGACCTCGAGAAGGTCATCTACTTCGCCGCCTACATGATCACGTGGGTGGACGAGGAGCGCCGTACGCGCGACCTGCCCTCGCTGGAGGCCCATGTCTCCGTCGAGCGCCAGCAGGTCGAGCAGCGTCGCGACGCCGACCTGGAGGCCCGCGCCAAGAAGCTCGAGGCGGACCTCGCCGAGCTGGAGGCCGAGGGCGCCAAGGCCGATGTGCGCCGCAAGGTGCGCGAGGGCGCCGAGCGTGAGATGAAGCAGCTGCGCGACCGCGCGCAGCGCGAGATCGACCGCCTCGACGAGGTGTGGAACCGCTTCAAGAACCTCAAGGTCCAGGACCTCGAGGGCGACGAGCTGCTCTACCGCGAGCTGCGTGACCGCTTCGGCACGTACTTCATGGGCGGCATGGGCGCCGCTGCCCTGCAGAAGCGCCTGGAGTCCTTCGACCTCGACGAGGAGGCCGAGAAGCTCCGCGAGATCATCCGGACCGGTAAGGGCCAGAAGAAGACCCGTGCGCTCAAGCGCCTGAAGGTCGTCTCCGCCTTCCTGCAGACCCGCAACAGCCCCAACGGCATGGTGCTGGACTGCATCCCGGTGATCCCGCCGGACCTGCGTCCGATGGTGCAGCTGGACGGTGGCCGCTTCGCGACCTCCGACCTGAACGACCTGTACCGCCGTGTGATCAACCGGAACAACCGCCTCAAGCGTCTGCTCGACCTCGGTGCCCCCGAGATCATCGTGAACAACGAGAAGCGGATGCTCCAGGAGGCCGTCGACGCGCTGTTCGACAACGGCCGCCGCGGTCGCCCGGTCACCGGTCCCGGTAACCGTCCGCTGAAGTCCCTCAGCGACATGCTGAAGGGTAAGCAGGGCCGGTTCCGTCAGAACCTGCTCGGTAAGCGAGTCGACTACTCGGCCCGTTCGGTCATCGTCGTCGGCCCGCAGCTCAAGCTGCACCAGTGCGGTCTGCCCAAGGCCATGGCGCTGGAGCTCTTCAAGCCGTTCGTGATGAAGCGCCTGGTGGACCTGAACCACGCGCAGAACATCAAGTCGGCCAAGCGCATGGTCGAGCGCGGCCGCACGGTCGTGTACGACGTGCTCGAAGAGGTCATCGCCGAGCACCCGGTGCTGCTGAACCGTGCGCCGACCCTGCACCGCCTCGGTATCCAGGCGTTCGAGCCGCAGCTGGTCGAGGGCAAGGCCATTCAGATCCACCCGCTCGTCTGCACCGCGTTCAACGCGGACTTCGACGGTGACCAGATGGCCGTGCACCTGCCGCTGTCCGCGGAGGCGCAGGCCGAGGCCCGGATCCTGATGCTGTCCTCGAACAACATCCTCAAGCCGGCCGACGGCCGTCCGGTGACCATGCCCACCCAGGACATGGTGCTGGGCCTGTTCTTCCTCACCACCGATGAGGAGGAGCGCGAGGTCAAGGGCGAGGGCCGGTCCTTCGGTTCGGTCGCCGAGGCGATCATGGCGTTCGACGCCCGGGAGCTCTCGCTCCAGGCGAAGATCGACATCCGCTTCCCGATCGGCACCGTGCCGCCCCGTGGCTGGACCCCGCCGGTGGCGGAGGAAGGGGACGACGGCGTCGGCGGAGGTGTCTGGCAGCAGGGCGACAGCTTCCGGCTGCGCACCACGCTGGGCCGCGCGCTCTTCAACGAGCTGCTGCCCGAGGACTACCCGTTCGTCGACTACTCGGTGGGCAAGAAGCAGCTCTCCGAGATCGTCAACGACCTCGCCGAGCGCTACCCCAAGGTCATCGTCGCGGCGACCCTGGACAACCTGAAGGCGGCCGGTTTCCACTGGGCCACCCGCTCCGGTGTCACCGTCGCCATCTCCGACGTGGTCGTGCCCGAGGCCAAGAAGGCCATCATCACGGGCTACGAGGCGCAGGACGAGAAGGTCCAGAAGCAGTACGAGCGCGGTCTGATCACCAAGGACGAGCGCACTCAGGAGCTCATCGCGATCTGGACCAAGGCGACCAACGAGGTCGCCGAGGCGATGAACGCGAACTTCCCGAAGACCAACCCGATCTTCATGATGGTCGACTCGGGCGCGCGCGGAAACATGATGCAGATGCGTCAGATCGCCGGTATGCGTGGTCTGGTGTCCAACGCGAAGAACGAGACCATCCCGCGGCCCATCAAGGCGTCGTTCCGTGAGGGTCTCTCCGTGCTGGAGTACTTCATCTCCACCCACGGTGCCCGTAAGGGTCTCGCGGACACCGCGCTGCGTACCGCCGACTCGGGTTACCTGACCCGTCGTCTGGTGGACGTCTCGCAGGACGTGATCATCCGCGAGGAGGACTGCGGCACCGACCGCGGCCTCAAGCTGGGGATCGCCTCCCGTGGCGCCGACGGTGTGCTGCGCAAGGCCGAGGACGTCGAGACCAGCGTGTACGCGCGCTGCCTCGCCGAGGACATCGTCGTGGAGGGCAAGGTCCTGGCCCCGGCCGGTACCGACCTCGGCGACGTGCTCATCGACGAGCTGGTCCGCCACGGCGTGGAGACGGTCAAGACCCGCTCGGTGCTCACCTGCGAGTCCGCCGTCGGCACCTGCGCCATGTGCTACGGCCGCTCGCTGGCGACCGGCAAGCTGGTGGACATCGGCGAGGCGGTCGGCATCATCGCCGCCCAGTCCATCGGTGAGCCCGGCACCCAGCTGACGATGCGTACCTTCCACACCGGTGGTGTGGCCGGTGACGACATCACCCAGGGTCTGCCGCGTGTCGTCGAGCTCTTCGAGGCCCGTACGCCCAAGGGTGTCGCCCCGATCTCGGAGGCGGCCGGCCGTGTCCGGATCGAGGAGACCGAGAAGACCAAGAAGCTCGTCGTCACCCCGGACGACGGCTCCGACGAGACCGCCTTCGGCGTCTCCAAGCGAGCCCGTCTGCTGGTGGGCGAGGGCGACCGCGTCGACGTCGGTCAGCCGCTGACCGTCGGTGCGGTCAACCCGCACGACGTGCTGCGCATCCTCGGCCAGCGCGCCGTCCAGGTGCACCTGGTGGGCGAGGTCCAGAAGGTCTACAACTCGCAGGGTGTGTCGATCCACGACAAGCACATCGAGATCATCATCCGGCAGATGCTGCGCCGCGTGACGATCATCGAGTCCGGCGACGCGGAGCTGCTGCCGGGCGAGCTCGTGGAGCGGTCGCGCTTCGAGGGCGAGAACCGTCGTGTGGTCCAGGAAGGCGGCCACCCGGCCTCCGGCCGTCCGCAGCTGATGGGTATCACCAAGGCCTCGCTGGCGACCGAGTCCTGGCTGTCGGCGGCGTCCTTCCAGGAGACGACCCGGGTGCTCACCGACGCGGCGATCAACGCCAAGTCGGACTCCCTGATCGGCCTCAAGGAGAACGTGATCATCGGTAAGCTCATCCCGGCCGGTACGGGCCTGTCCCGCTACCGCAACATCCGGGTGGAGCCGACCGAGGAGGCGAAGGCCGCGATGTACTCGGCCGTCGGTTACGACGACATCGACTACTCGCCCTTCGGCACGGGCTCCGGCCAGGCGGTTCCGCTGGAGGACTACGACTACGGTCCGTACAACCAGTAGGACCTGCCGGACGGCTGGTCATGCTCACAGGGCGGTCACCCCATGGCGGGGGTGGCCGCCCTGCGGCTATGCTCCGGGTTGGTGTGTCCAGCGCGTGTGCATTTGTTTTGACCGGAGCCGATGCGGTAGGTACGCTCTGACCTTGTGCCTGGGGTGTCCCTGGGCTCCTGTGCGCGCTTCTAGACCGCTCGGGAGCCCGAGGTGTCGACACCAACAATTCGCACTCTCCTGACATTCGCAGGGGTCTGCGGTGCGCGACACACCCGACCGCGTGGGTCGGAGAAATCCCAGGTTAGCTTTACCGAGACGGCACACAGAAACCGGAGAAACGGTGCCTACGATCCAGCAGCTGGTCCGCAAGGGCCGCCAGGACAAGGTCGAGAAGAACAAGACCCCCGCTCTCGCGGGGTCGCCGCAGCGACGTGGTACATGCACCCGCGTGTTCACCACGACGCCGAAGAAGCCGAACTCGGCGCTCCGCAAGGTCGCGCGTGTCCGGCTGAGCAGTGGGATCGAGGTCACCGCCTACGTCCCGGGTGAGGGGCACAACCTGCAGGAGCACTCCATCGTGCTCGTGCGTGGCGGTCGTGTGAAGGACCTGCCGGGTGTTCGTTACAAGATCATCCGCGGCTCCCTCGACACGCAGGGCGTCAAGAACCGCAAGCAGGCTCGCAGCCGCTACGGCGCCAAGAAGGAGAAGTAAGAATGCCTCGTAAGGGTCCCGCCCCGAAGCGCCCGGTCATCATCGACCCGGTTTACAACTCTCCTCTGGTGACGTCCCTCATCAACAAGGTGCTGCTGAACGGCAAGCGCTCCACCGCCGAGCGCATCGTGTACGGCGCCATGGAGGGCCTGCGCGAGAAGTCCGGCAACGACCCGGTCATCACGCTCAAGCGCGCGCTGGAGAACGTGAAGCCGACCCTCGAGGTCCGCTCCCGCCGTGTCGGTGGCGCCACCTACCAGGTTCCGGTCGAGGTCCGCCCCGGCCGTTCCTCCACCCTCGCGCTGCGCTGGCTCGTCGGCTACTCGCGCGCTCGTCGTGAGAAGACCATGACCGAGCGGCTGATGAACGAGCTGCTGGACGCCAGCAATGGTCTCGGCGCCTCTGTGAAGCGCCGCGAGGACACCCACAAGATGGCCGAGTCCAACAAGGCCTTCGCGCACTACCGCTGGTAGTCGCTACCCCATCGAGAACCGAGAGAAGACTGAGCCATATGGCCACCACTTCACTTGACCTGGCCAAGGTCCGCAACATTGGGATCATGGCCCACATCGACGCGGGCAAGACGACCACCACCGAGCGGATCCTGTTCTACACCGGTGTGAGCTACAAGATCGGTGAAGTCCACGATGGCGCTGCCACCATGGACTGGATGGAGCAGGAGCAGGAGCGCGGCATCACCATCACGTCGGCCGCGACGACCTGTCACTGGCCGCTTGAGAACGTCGATCACACCATCAACATCATCGACACCCCGGGCCACGTCGACTTCACGGTCGAGGTGGAGCGCTCGCTGCGCGTCCTCGACGGTGCCGTCACGGTGTTCGACGGTGTCGCCGGTGTGGAGCCGCAGTCCGAGACGGTGTGGCGTCAGGCGGACCGCTACGGCGTTCCGCGTATCTGCTTCGTGAACAAGCTGGACCGCACCGGTGCCGAGTTCCACCGCTGCGTCGACATGATCACGGACCGCCTGGGCGCGGTTCCGCTGGTCATGCAGCTGCCGATCGGCACCGAGGCCGACTTCAAGGGTGTCGTCGACCTCGTCACCATGAAGGCGCTGGTCTGGTCCGCCGAGGCGACCAAGGGCGAGATGTACGACACCGTCGACATCCCGGACACCCACACCGAGGCCGCCGACGAGTGGCGCGGCAAGCTCCTCGAGGGTGTCGCCGAGAACGACGAAGAGATGATGGAGCTGTACCTGGAGGGCCAGGAGCCCACCGTGGAGCAGCTCTACGCGGCGATCCGCCGTATCACCATCGCTTCCGGCAAGGGCGGCGGCACCACCGTCACCCCCGTGTTCTGCGGCACCGCGTTCAAGAACAAGGGTGTGCAGCCCCTGCTCGACGCCGTGGTCCGGTACCTCCCGTCGCCGATCGACATCGAGGCGATCGAGGGTCACTCCGTCAAGGACCCCGACGAGGTGATCAAGCGTCGTCCGTCCGAGGAGGAGCCCCTCTCGGCGCTGGCGTTCAAGATCGCGAGCGACCCGCACCTGGGCAAGCTCACCTTCATCCGTGTGTACTCCGGCCGCATGGACGCCGGCACCCAGGTGCTGAACTCCGTGAAGGGCAAGAAGGAGCGCATCGGCAAGATCTACCGGATGCACGCGAACAAGCGTGAGGAGATCGAGTCGGTGGGTGCCGGTGACATCGTCGCCGTCATGGGTCTGAAGCAGACCACCACCGGTGAGACCCTCTCCGACGCGTCGAACCCGGTGATCCTGGAGTCCATGGACTTCCCGGCCCCGGTCATCGAGGTGGCCATCGAGCCGAAGTCCAAGGGTGACCAGGAGAAGCTGGCCGTCGCCATTCAGCGTCTTGCCGAGGAGGACCCGTCCTTCCGCGTCAAGACCGATGAGGAGACCGGCCAGACGATCATCTCCGGTATGGGCGAGCTGCACCTGGATGTGCTGGTCGACCGTATGCGCCGCGAGTTCAAGGTCGAGGCCAACGTCGGCAAGCCGCAGGTGGCCTACCGCGAGACCCTCCGCAAGGCGGTCGAGCGGTACGACTACACCCACAAGAAGCAGACGGGTGGGTCCGGCCAGTTCGCGAAGGTGCAGATCGCGCTCGCTCCGCTCGAGGGCGATGGCTACGAGTTCGAGAACAAGGTCACCGGTGGCCGTATCCCGCGGGAGTACATCCCGTCCGTGGACGCGGGCTGCCAGGAGGCGATGGAGTTCGGCGTACTCGCCGGCTACCCGCTGACCGGTGTCAAGGTGACCCTCCTCGACGGTGGCTACCACGAGGTCGACTCGTCCGAGATGGCCTTCAAGATCGCCGGTTCGATGGCCTTCAAGGAGGCCGCCCGCAAGGCCAGCCCGGCCCTGCTCGAGCCGATGATGAAGGTCGAGGTCACCACGCCCGAGGACTACATGGGCGATGTGATCGGTGACATCAACTCCCGCCGTGGACAGATCCAGTCCATGGAGGACCGGAGTGGTGCCAAGCTGGTCACCGGCCTGGTCCCGCTGTCGGAGATGTTCGGCTACGTGGGCGACCTGCGCAGCAAGACCTCTGGCCGCGCCAGCTACTCCATGCAGTTCGACTCCTACGCCGAGGTTCCGAAGAACGTCGCCGAGGAGATCATCGCGAAGGCCAAGGGCGAGTAAGTCGGGTTCATCCCGAATCCTCACCCTTTAGGCTGGAGCAAAAGGCATCGGGGTACTCCGCCATAGATCGTCCGTACCGGGCGGTCCATGGCGGGGCCCCGCCCGCCGGCCCCCCATACGAATACGGCGAAGGGCATCCCCCTCGGGGTCCTGGCCGGTTCGGTAAGACCACCTGAACCCATCCGCAAAGTGTGGATGCGTACAGAACCACTCCACAGGAGGACCCCAGTGGCGAAGGCGAAGTTCGAGCGGACTAAGCCGCACGTCAACATCGGCACCATCGGTCACATCGACCACGGTAAGACGACCCTTACCGCGGCGATCACCAAGGTGCTGCACGACGCGTACCCGGACCTGAACGAGGCCTCGGCCTTCGACCAGATCGACAAGGCTCCTGAGGAGCGCCAGCGCGGTATCACCATCTCCATCGCGCACGTCGAGTACCAGACCGAGTCGCGTCACTACGCGCACGTTGACTGCCCCGGTCACGCGGACTACATCAAGAACATGATCACCGGTGCGGCGCAGATGGACGGCGCCATCCTCGTGGTCGCCGCCACCGACGGCCCGATGCCGCAGACCAAGGAGCACGTGCTCCTGGCCCGCCAGGTCGGCGTGCCGTACATCGTTGTCGCCCTGAACAAGGCCGACATGGTGGACGACGAGGAGATCCTGGAGCTCGTCGAGCTCGAGGTCCGTGAGCTGCTCTCCGAGTACGAGTTCCCGGGCGACGACGTTCCGGTCGTCAAGGTCTCGGCGCTCAAGGCGCTCGAGGGCGACGCCGACTGGGGCAAGTCCGTCCTCGACCTGATGAAGGCCGTCGACGAGTCGATCCCGCAGCCGGAGCGCGACGTCGACAAGCCGTTCCTCATGCCGATCGAGGACGTCTTCACCATCACCGGTCGCGGTACGGTCGTCACCGGCCGTATCGAGCGTGGTGTCCTCAAGGTCAACGAGAACGTCGACATCATCGGCATCAAGACCGAGAAGACCTCCACCACGGTCACCGGTATCGAGATGTTCCGCAAGCTGCTCGACGAGGGCCAGGCCGGTGAGAACGTCGGTCTGCTCCTCCGTGGCATCAAGCGCGAGGACGTCGAGCGCGGCCAGGTCATCATCAAGCCGGGTTCGGTCACCCCGCACACCGAGTTCGAGGCCCAGGCGTACATCCTGTCCAAGGACGAGGGTGGCCGTCACACGCCGTTCTTCAACAACTACCGTCCGCAGTTCTACTTCCGTACCACGGACGTGACGGGCGTTGTGACCCTCCCCGAGGGCACCGAGATGGTCATGCCGGGCGACAACACCGAGATGTCCGTCTCGCTGATCCAGCCGGTCGCCATGGAGGAGGGCCTGAAGTTCGCCATCCGTGAGGGTGGCCGGACCGTCGGCGCCGGTCAGGTCACCAAGATCAACAAGTGACCTGACGCTCCCCGGAGCATTCGGAGCCCCATTCGCCGCTGGTCGGCGAATGGGGCTCCGTCGTATGTGGGGCTCGGCCGTATGTGGGTACCCGGCACCCACATCGAAGCTGAGTTCGACCCTCGGGAGCGAACAGATGACGAGCAATGGCAAGATCGCTATAGCGGTTGTGGGGGGCTATGTCCTCGGGCGCACCAAGAAGGCGAAACTGGCCTTCGGGCTCGGGATGATGCTGGCCGGAAAGAAGCTCTCCCTTGATCCACAACAGTTGGCGAAGGCCCTCGCCGACTCCCCGCTGCTCAGCGGGTTGAACGCACAGGCGCGCAAGGAGCTGGTCGACGCCGCGCGGACGGCCGCGACCAAGGCCGTGACCAACCGGGCCAACAACCTCGCCGACTCCCTCCACGACCGGACGCTGAGCCTGCGCGGGGAGGCCACCGGGACGTCCGAGGACGAGGACGCCGACGAGGACGCCGAGGACGGGATCGGGGACGACGGCGAGGAGGAGACCGAGGAGGAACGGGCTCCGAGGGCGCGCCGCCCGGCCTCCGCCGGGAAGACCGCGAAGAAGGCTCCCGCCAAGTCCGCCAAGAAGGCCCCGGCCAAGGCTCCGGCCAAGAAGACCGCCTCCACATCTGCGTCGAAGGCTCCCGCCCGGACCCGGAAGACCGCTGCCTCCTCCGCCGCCAAGGCGAAGAAGACCGCGGGAGGCCGCCGTGGCTGACACGCTGGGCAAGCTGAAGGAAGAGATCACCAAGAACCCGGCCACCGACCGCCTGAAGGACGAGCTCCAGAGCTATCTCAAGGCACGGGCCACCCAGGCGCTCTCCGGGCTGGTCGCCGGCGGAGCGGGCGGCGGTCTGGCCAAGGGCACCCAGGCGCTGGCGGAGGGGAAGTCCCCGGGCCAGGCCGCGCTGAAGGCGGGGACCGCGCAGCTCAAGGACTCCCTCAAGGAGAAGATCTCCGGACTGTTCGGCAAGGGCCGCGGCAAGAGCGGCGGCGGCAAGTCCAAGAGCGTGACGATCGTCGAGGACATCGACGTCGGGGTGCCGGTCCGCGAGGCGTACGACCAGTGGACCCAGTTCCAGGAGTTCAGCACCTTCGCCAAGGGCGTCGTCAGTGTCGAGCAGACCGATGAGCTGAACAGCAACTGGAAGGTCAAGGTCGCCAAGTCCACCCGCAGCTGGCGGGCGAACGTCACCGAGCAGGTGCCGGACGAGCGGATCACCTGGACCACCGAGGGCTCCAAGGGCACCGTCAAGGGTGTGGTCACCTTCCACCCGATCGGTGACAACCTCACCAAGGTGCTGCTGGTCCTGGAGTACTTCCCCAAGGGGCTCTTCGAGAAGACCGGCAACATCTGGCGTGCCCAGGGCCGTCGGGCCCGGCTCGATCTGAAGCTCTACCGCAAGTTCATCATGATGCGCGGCGAGGCCACCGACGGCTGGCGCGGCGAGATCCGGGACGGCGAGGTGGTCATGGACCACGAGACCGCCATGGAGGAGGAAGAGCGCGCGGAGGCCGGGGGAGAGGCCGATGAGCCGGAGGACGGGGCCGGCGACGAGGCCCACGACGAGGCGGACGACACGTACGAGGGAGAGTCCGAGGACGGCGAGGCCGCGGAGGAGTACGAGGACGAGCCGGAGGAGGAGCCCGAGGACGGCTACGAGGAGGAGCTCGAACCCGGCGAGGGGTACGAGGACGAGGAGTACGAGGCCGACGAGGAGCCCTACGACGAGGAGGGCGAGGAGTACGACGAGGCCGAGGCGGAGGCAGAGGAGCGGGAGCCCGCCCGCCGCTGATCACACATCGCTCCCCGGGGCGCCGCGCCGCGCGGGCCCCGGGGAGCGATGTGTGCGGGGCCCTACGCCCGGGACGTGGGGCGCGGACGCCAGATCCACGGGGTGGCGTCCGGAGCCATCCCGACCACGGCCACCCCCTTGCGCCCCTGCGACAGCAGCGACGGTGTCCCCACCGGGACCAGCCGTCCGGGCGCCCGCAGCGGCCGGACGCGCCGCCCGGTGCCGTACTGGATCCGCACCTCGCCGTCGAGGCCGCGGCCGAGCAGTACCGTCGTCCGGGCCTTGCGGCGGCCGTGCCGTGTGGTCACGGTGTGGGCGGCGACCGGTCCGTAGCCCTCGAAATGCGGCACGGTGCGCCCGGCCCCGCCGTCGAGCGGGTGCACCCCGGGCACGGTGGCCGCCGGGGTGCGGTAGACCAGCGAGAGCGAGCCGTCCGCGGCCACCGCGACACCCGGCTGGTTGCCCGGACGCGGCAGTCCGGTCGGCGGCATCAGGGTCACCGGCCCGTCGGTGTGCCGCTGGCCCCAGTGGTGCACGGTGTCCCGGCCCGCGGCCACGACGTGGACGCGCCCCTCGCCGTCCAGGGCGGCGCTCAGCCCGTCCTGGATCTCACCGCCGCCGAGCCGCTGCCAGGGACTCCAGTGCCCCCTGGCGTCCCGTACCCGGGTGGCCAGGCCCTTGTCCGAGGTCCTTACGAACAGGTGGATCCGCCCCTCCGGGGTGGCGACGGCCACCGGGCAGCCGGTGCGGCGGGCCCGCTCGGGGTCGGAGTCCGGGGAGCCGAGTGCGGTCCAGGGGCGGAACGGCCCGTCGGGGCGGCGCTGCTCCAGCACCACGATCTCCCGCAGCCCGGTCGCGCCCTGACCGCCGAGCGACGCGAACCGCAGCGCGATGAGCAGCTGCTTCCCCGCGGCGTCGCGCACCGCGCACAGCGCCGGGGCCAGCGGACCGCCGCCGAGCCCCTTCGGCGCGCCGAACCGTCCGCTGCCGGCCGAGGTCTCGCGCCAGCGCACCGCCTGGGTGCCCAGGACGCCGTAGGCGACGAGCCGGCCCTCGCCGTCGGTGGTGGGGGCGGGCAGGGCGTTCGGGTAGCGGTGGTGGGTGGAGCGGATCCAGCCCTTGCGGTTCTTCATCGGGCGCCGGCCGCCCTGGCCGTAGTCGCCGCACCCCGCCGTGTTGCCGCACTCCCACTCCGGGGAGCCGCCGTAGGACTTGATCGCCCGGGCCTTGCCGGCCAGGACGGCGGGCGGCAGATTGTGCGGCCAGCGCTGGTTGTAGTACCCGCGGAACGCGGTGGTGACGAAGCGCGGGGCGTGCTGGTCGCGGCGGGTGGCGTCGGCGACCCACTGGGTGATCGCCTTCCAGGTGAACAGGGCCACCGGGGTGTGGTCGCGGTGGTCGGAGCAGCCGGGCTGGTCGTTGTCCCGGGGGTTCAGGGCGTCGTGCACCTGGAAGTCGGGGTCCGGGTCGAGGGTGTGGATCAGGGTGGGCCGGTAGCGGTGCATGATCTCGGCGAGCACGTCGACCAGGGTCTGGTGGACGTAGGAGCTGGAGTGCGCCACGGGTGAGCCGGTGGCCAGCAGGGTGCGCATCACGGTGCCCGGGGTGTCCCACAGGGCCGGGATCCGCACCCCGCCCTCCGAGAGCATCGCGATGTTGAGGAAGATCAGCCGGACGCTGCGGCCGCCGTTGGTGAGGACGTTGGTCTCCGCGGTGGCACCGCCGGGCAGCCGCAGCACCGAGCGCTTCCAGTCGGCGAACTGGTCGAGGCCCAGCATCTGCGCGTACGCCTGGCGCAGCCCCTGGTGGCGGGCGGCGGAGTAGTCGGCCTTGTCCGGCGCCGGGACCGGCCGTCCGGCCACGTAGTTGATACCGCGCGCCTCGCCCGCCGTGACGTAGACGCAGACCACGGGCACCCCGGCGGTCAGCACCTGTCCGGCGTCCGGGTTCATGAAGTACAGGTCGTCATCGGGATGGGCCACGACCTGGAGCAGCAGGGCGTCCTTGTCGCCCGACGCCGAGGTGAACGGCTCGGCGGCGCCCGGCTTGCTCGGGTGCGGCGCGGCGGGGCCGGCGGACGCCGAGCCGTTCTGGCCGACGCATCCGGCGGCGCCCGCGGCGGTGGCGGCGGTCAGGGCCGCCAGCGCGGCCAGCGTCCGCCTGCGCGTGGTGCCGGACGAAATCCTTCGACTGTTCAATTCGGTGACCCTGTCACTTGGGCAGCGCGTGATCTCCGGCTGCTCTCACGTAAGAGGGGACGGTGGGGGACCGCCCGGGGTTGACCTTGAAGCGGGCGGCCTTGGTCACAGCTCGGACAACACCCGCGCCCCGGCGTTCAGTTGGCGCCCCGGCCGCCGTCATCTCGCGTTCGCTTTGGCTCATTACGTTCGTGGCGCCTCATACGGGGGGCTCGTCATCGGCACACAGGGGGAGAGATGACGTTCGAGGAGGAGTGGGCGCAGCTCAAGGCGGCCGCCCAGGCACCGGCGGCGGCCACCGGGACAGGGCTGGACTCGGCCGGTGGCGGCAGCGGGCCTGGAGGCCGGCAGAAGCTCCATGTCACGGCGTCCGTGCTGCGCGGACGGGCGGGCAGGGCCGAGACGGTACGGGGGCAGTTCCTCACCGCCGACGACGAGGTCATGACCGAGACCGGCCAGGTCAGCGGCAGCCTGACGGGCTTCGCCACCGACAGGGCCATCGACACCTTCCTGGAGCGCTGGAAGGACCAGATGGCCTATGTGAAGGGGCAGTTCAGCAGCACCGCGTCCGCTCTGCGGACCGCCGCCGACGCCTTCACCCACGAGGACACGAAGCAGGCCCTGGGCTACCGCGTGGACCGGGGGGCGCATCCATGACCGAGCGGCTCGGCTACACCGACGTCAAGAACGCGAACCTCACCCCGCTCCGCGAGGCGGTCACCAAGTGGAGTCAGGCGCCGGGCAAGTTCCAGCAGGTCGACACCAACTTCGGCACGGACGTCACCAAGGGTCTCGCCCACTCCGACTGGCACGGCGAGGCGGCCGACGCGGCCTGGCGCACCCTGCGCGGAGTGCGGCACCAGATCCTGGCGGCGGCCGAGGAGGCCCGCCGGGTGCACACCGTCATGAAGCAGGGGCTGGAGAAGTTCACCTCGGCCAAGGCCACCCTGGACGCCATCGAGAGGGAACTCGAGGGCCATGAATATCTGAAGCTCAATCAGCACGACGGCTCGGTCTACCTCGATCTCCCCGCCGGCGAGGAGAAGAACCGGGCGGCGATGACCAAGTCGTACCAGGACACGTTCGAGGGCTACCGGGAACGCACCCGCAAGGCCCTGGAGCTGGCCGGGGAGGCGGACAGTGCCCTGGTCCAGGCCCTGACCGCGGACGTCAACGGCGAGAAGCGCGGCTTCAACGACCACGCCTACACCAGCCTGGACCAGGCCCGCGAGGCGACCGCGAGGGACCTGAGGAAGGCCGTCGAGCTGGCCGGGACCGGGAACGGCCGGCTGTCCTCCGACCAGCTGGCCCAGCTGGCGGTGCTGATGGCGCGGCACAGCCGGGACCCCGAGTTCGCCGAGCGGTTCACCACCGGGCTGAAGGCGGAGGGCGCCCTCAAGCTCTGGTACAACGCGACCCACCCGTACAACCCGCTGCACCCCGGTACCGACATCGACGACAAGGCGTGGTGGAAGTCGGCCAAGAGCCTCCAGGAGAGCCTGGGCATGACCCTGGCCACTGCCTCCCGCTCGGACAGCCCCGCCATGGCGGCGTGGAAGGACGAGATGATCCGCCTGGGCCCGGCGCGGCTGGAGGACTCCGGCGGGCGCACCCATCCCTACGGCTTCCAGCTGATGAGCAACCTCATGCGCACCGGGACGTACGACAAGGGCTTCCTGAACGCGTACGGCGACAAGCTGGTGGCGTGGGACCGGAAGCACAACACCCGTGACGGCTACGCCTACTGGTCCAACTCCGGCGAGGTGGACACCCTCACCCTGCACGGCCGCCGCGGCGACAGCGGCCAGGACGCGATGACCGGCCTCCTGGAGGGGCTGGGCCACAACCCGGAGGCGTCCACCGAGTTCTTCAGGAAGCCCCGGGACGGCGGGGTCAATCCTCGTTTCGAGTACCTCACCCAGGACCGCAACTGGATCTTCGACGGCAATGTCCGGGGCGGCCCCCGCGACCTCCCGGGCCATGAGGCCCTCGGCCACGCCCTGACCGCGGCGACGACCGGCTACCCCTGGGACGCGGAGGAGGTCACGGGCAGGGACCCGGAGATCTTCCGGCACGGCGGCGACCGGCGCACCGCGGCGACGGCGGATGTGATGGAGCAGGTCGTCGCGGTCTACGGCGGCGAGGACGGCCCCCGGCTGCTCCACGACCAGCCGGCGATGGCGGAGAGCCTGGGACGTATGGGCGGGGCGTATGTGGACGACGTCAACTACCACATGTCCGGAGTGGGCGAGCACAGCAAGAACGTCGATGCCTTCCCGCCGGCGTACCGGGGCCGGGCCGACTTCGGCCGCGACGGCGCGCTCAACTTCCTCAGCGTTCTCGGCCAGCACGAGACCTCGCACGGGCTCATGAACCAGGCCGAGCACCTCTACTCGATCAGCCGGCTCGCGGCGGACCCCCCGGCGGACAGCGCCGGGAACTACGCCATGGGCCGCCGGGCGCTGCTCACCGAGGCCGAGGTGCGCGGTGTCCTCGACCAGTCACGCGCGGCGCAGATCGAGGCGACCTACGCCCATGACAGCGCCGAGGCGCAGAAGGCGTTCCAGAGCTCGTCGAACTGGACGAGGGTCGGGTTCAACGCCGCTACGCCCGTGGTGAGCCAGGGCATCGTCAGCGTGGTGGGCAAGGCGGGACCGTGGGGGCTGGTGGTGCCCGTCGCCGTCAGCGCGGGCCAGGAGTTCGCGAAGGTCTTCCACAACGACGCGATCTTCGGTGGACCGGATCTGCCCGGCGCTCCGCAGGACGCGTCGGAGTTCTACCGGCAGGGGGAGAACCAGTTCGGTGAGGTGGCGGCGCAGTACTTCAAGGGGCACGGGAACGAACTGGACGCCGAGGGGAATCTCGCCGATGACCTCAAGGAGAAGTACCACGGAACCGGGGCGGGGGAGGCCACTCACCTGGGCCGCAAGCCCTATCCGGGCTGAACGCGGGTTCCGGCGCCGCCGGACGGCGCTGCTCGCGCTCGCCCTGGCCATGGTCTGGGCCACGGCCTCCTGCGCGGACGGGACGGAGGAGCCGGAGGCCGAGGGCGTTCCCGCCACCACGCTGTGCGGGTCCTCCCTCGACGCGGACGCCCGGAGGGCGCTGGACCGGCTGAGCGGGAAGTCGGCCCTGCGGGAGCGGAAAGGGGTGCCCTTCGACCGGGCCGTCCCGCGTCTGCGCCGCCGGGCGGACGTGCCGACGACCCGCACCGAGCTGTGCCGGGTGCACCGTCCGGCGGACGACGCGGCCGACGCCCTGTTCACCGTCGAGTTCGTGCACGTCGACGCGCTGATGGACTGGCCGGTCCGGCTGCCCGCGGACGGTGAGTCCTATCACGTGGGCATGTACGGCTCATCGAGCGGACGCGGGGCGGAGATCGTCTTCCCCTGTACCGGGGGACTGCGCCGCAACGGGCCGCCGTTCCTGATGGGCACCCTGTCGCTGCCGGGCTTCCACCGGCCGGAGGGGGCCGCCGGCCGCTCGGACCTGCCCGCGGCCGAGCAGGGCCGCGCCGGGATGACCATCCTCCGGTCGGTGGCCCGGGCCATGGCCGCGAAGCTGGGCTGCGCCGCGGAGGCCGGGATTCCGGCGGACGGTGTGAAGCCGCGGTCGCCGACCGCGTACCGTGAGCCCTCGCACCCCCTGAAGGACTGGCGCTGGTGGTGGCAGCACCGGGCGTGACAGGGGCGCGGAGCGCCGGGTTTGGGCGCTCACGCGCAGGGGGTATGCTCTCCGGCTCCTGATTGGCGTCCGAAGCAGCCGTTATGGCACACTAGCCAGGTTGCTCGGTTGAGTGCCGATGCTGCGCGCCTCCCGCCGGGAGGACTGGAAGCGAGTCCCGCAGTACTCGTCGTCCCTGCTCAGGGGCGGAAGTACGGGAATCTTCCGGGAAGTGTCAGCGGGGCCCCAGCCAGGCGCCCGGTGGGTGACTTTCTCCCCCAGCAAACCCCTTCACCAGGGATCTCTTCTGTGGAGATCTACGAGAAGGGGCGCGACACGCCCGACCGCGTGGGTCGGGAGTGGGAGGGGCGGAAGCCGTGTACTCCACCGGGTCCCAGAGCGTTACGAGAGACAGGACTACGAAGTAGCCATGGCGGGACAGAAGATCCGCATCCGGCTCAAGGCCTACGACCACGAGGTCATCGACTCCTCGGCGAAGAAGATCGTCGAGACGGTGACCCGCACTGGTGCGTCGGTCGCGGGCCCGGTGCCGCTGCCCACAGAGAAGAACGTGTACTGCGTCATCAAGTCGCCGCACAAGTACAAGGACTCGCGCGAGCACTTCGAGATGCGTACGCACAAGCGCCTCATCGACATCCTCGACCCCACGCCGAAGACCGTCGACTCGCTCATGCGTCTCGACCTGCCGGCGGGCGTCGACATCGAGATCAAGCTCTGAGGTGACGCGCGAGATGGCTAAGCAGATCAAGGGCGTCCTGGGCGAGAAGCTCGGCATGACGCAGGTGTGGGACGAGAACAACCGTGTCGTCCCGGTCACCGTCGTCAAGGCCGGTCCCTGCGTCGTGACCCAGGTCCGTACCGACGACGCCGACGGCTACAACGCCGTCCAGATCGCCTTCGGCGAAATCGACCCGCGCAAGGTGAACAAGCCCCTCAAGGGCCACTTCGCCAAGGCCGACGTCACCCCGCGCCGCCACCTGGTGGAGCTGCGTACCGCTGACGCCAGCGAGTACACGCTCGGCCAGGAGGTCACCGCCGAGGTGTTCGAGTCCGGTGTGAAGGTCGACGTGACCGGCACCAGCAAGGGCAAGGGCACCGCCGGTGTCATGAAGCGCCACGGCTTCGCCGGCCTCGGCGCCGGCCACGGCACCCAGCGCAAGCACCGCTCGCCGGGCTCCATCGGTGGCTGCGCCACCCCGGGCCGCGTGTTCAAGGGCCTGCGCATGGCCGGCCGCATGGGCAACGAGCGGGTCACCACCCAGAACCTGACCGTCCACGCCGTTGACGCGGAGAAGGGTCTGCTCCTGATCAAGGGAGCGGTTCCTGGTCCGAACGGCGGCCTCGTCCTGGTCCGTACCGCGGCCAAGGGGGCCTGAGGTAACCGATGAGCACCATTGACATCCTTTCGCCGGCTGGCGACAAGGCCGGGACCGTCGAGCTCCCCGCGGAGATCTTCGACGCGCAGGTCAGCATCCCGCTGATCCACCAGGTCGTCGTCGCACAGCTGGCCGCTGCCCGACAGGGCACGCACAAGACCAAGACCCGCGGCGAGGTCCGTGGCGGTGGCAAGAAGCCGTACCGCCAGAAGGGCACCGGCCGCGCCCGCCAGGGTTCGACCCGTGCGCCGCAGTTCGCCGGCGGTGGCGTCGTGCACGGTCCCGTGCCGCGCGACTACAGCCAGCGCACCCCGAAGAAGATGAAGGCCGCCGCCCTGCGCGGTGCCCTCTCCGACCGGGCGCGCCACAGCCGCATCCACGTGGTGTCCGGCGTGGTCGACGGCGACGTCTCCACGAAGGCCGCGAAGGTCCTGCTGGGCAAGATCAGCGAGCGCAAGAACGTGCTCCTGGTCGCCGAGCGGAGCGACGAGACCGCGTGGCTGTCCGCCCGCAACCTGCCCCAGGTGCACCTCCTGGAGCCGGGCCAGCTGAACACGTACGACGTGCTCGTCTCCGACGACGTGGTCTTCACCAAGGCCGCCTTCGAGTCCTTCGTGGCTGGTCCCAAGGCCGCTGAGAAGACCGAAGGGAGCGCCGCCTGATGAGTGAGGCGACCGCTGTCACCAGCAAGACCTTCACGGACCCCCGCGACGTTCTCGTCAAGCCGGTGGTCTCGGAGAAGAGCTACGCGCTGCTCGACGAGAACAAGTACACGTTCATCGTCGCGCCCGGCGCCAACAAGACCCAGATCAAGCAGGCCGTCGAGTCGGTCTTCTCGGTCAAGGTCACCGGGGTCAACACGATCAACCGGCAGGGTAAGCGCAAGCGGACCAAGACCGGCTACGGCAAGCGCAAGGACACCAAGCGCGCCATCGTGACCCTCGCCGAGGGCGACCGCATCGACATCTTCGGCGGCCCGGTCTCCTAACGGAGATCGGAACGTCCAGAAGTCCGGAATATTCCGAGGACTGAGAAATGGGTATCCGCAAGTACAAGCCGACGACCCCGGGCCGTCGTGGCTCCAGCGTCGCCGACTTCGTCGAGATCACGCGGTCCACGCCGGAGAAGTCGCTGGTCCGCCCGCTGCACAGCAAGGGTGGTCGTAACAACGCCGGCCGCATCACGGTCCGCCACCAGGGTGGCGGTCACAAGCGTGCGTACCGCGTGATCGACTTCCGCCGTCACGACAAGGACGGCGTCCCGGCGAAGGTCGCGCACATCGAGTACGACCCCAACCGCACCGCGCGCATCGCGCTGCTGCACTACGCCGACGGCGAGAAGCGCTACATCATCGCGCCGCGCGGCCTGTCGCAGGGCGACCGGATCGAGAACGGCCCCGGCGCCGACATCAAGCCCGGTAACAACCTGGCGCTGCGCAACATCCCGGTTGGTACCACGATCCACGCCATCGAGCTGCGGCCCGGCGGCGGCGCGAAGTTCGCCCGCTCCGCGGGTGCCTCCGTGCAGCTGCTGGCGAAGGAGGGCTCCATGGCCCACCTTCGTATGCCGTCCGGTGAGATCCGCCTGGTCGACGTCCGCTGCCGCGCCACTGTCGGCGAGGTCGGCAACGCCGAGCAGTCGAACATCAACTGGGGCAAGGCCGGCCGCATGCGCTGGAAGGGCGTCCGCCCGACCGTTCGTGGTGTGGTCATGAACCCTGTCGACCACCCGCACGGTGGTGGTGAGGGCAAGACCTCCGGTGGTCGCCACCCGGTCTCGCCGTGGGGTCAGAAGGAGGGCCGTACGCGCTCGCCGAAGAAGGCCAGCAACAAGTACATCGTCCGCCGCCGCAAGACGAACAAGAAGCGCTAGGAGCGGGTTTAGATGCCGCGCAGTCTCAAGAAGGGGCCCTTCGTCGACGACCACCTGATCAAGAAGGTGGATGTCCAGAACGAAGCCGGCACCAAGAACGTCATCAAGACCTGGTCCCGCCGCTCGATGATCGTCCCGGCCATGCTCGGCCACACGATCGCGGTGCACGACGGCCGCAAGCACGTCCCGGTGTTCGTCTCCGAGTCGATGGTCGGCCACAAGCTCGGCGAGTTCGCGCCGACCCGCACCTTCCGCGGCCACGAGAAGGACGACCGCAAGTCGCGTCGTCGCTGATCGGCGGAGTGCGAAGACTATGACTGACACCGAAGGGACAACCATGGAAGCCAGGGCCCAGGCGCGGTACATCCGCGTCACGCCCATGAAGGCCCGCCGCGTGGTGGACCTCATCCGTGGCATGGGCGCCACGGAGGCCCAGGCGGTCCTGCGCTTTGCCCCGCAGGCCGCGAGCGTGCCCGTTGGCAAGGTGCTGGACAGCGCCATTGCCAATGCCGCGCACAACTACGACCACACCGACGCCGACAGCCTCGTCATCACCGAGGCCTACGTCGACGAGGGCCCGACCCTGAAGCGGTTCCGTCCGCGTGCCCAGGGCCGCGCCTACCGGATCCGCAAGCGGACCAGCCACATCACCGTGGTCGTCAGCAGCAAGGAAGGAACCCGGTAATGGGCCAGAAGGTTAACCCGCACGGGTTCCGGCTCGGCATCACCACGGACTTCAAGTCCCGTTGGTACGCCGACAAGCTGTACAAGGACTACGTCAAGGAAGACGTCGCCATCCGTCGGATGATGACGAAGGGCATGGAGCGCGCCGGTATCTCCAAGGTGGAGATCGAGCGCACCCGTGACCGCGTCCGCGTCGACATCCACACCGCCCGGCCGGGCATCGTCATCGGCCGCCGCGGCGCGGAGGCCGACCGTATCCGCGGCGAGCTGGAGAAGCTCACCGGCAAGCAGGTGCAGCTGAACATCCTCGAGGTCAAGAACCCCGAGACCGATGCTCAGCTGGTCGCGCAGGCCGTCGCCGAGCAGCTGTCCTCCCGTGTCTCCTTCCGTCGTGCCATGCGCAAGAGCATGCAGTCCACGATGAAGGCCGGCGCCAAGGGCATCAAGATCCAGTGTGGTGGTCGTCTCGGCGGCGCCGAGATGTCGCGCTCGGAGTTCTACCGCGAGGGCCGTGTGCCCCTGCACACGCTCCGCGCCAACGTCGACTACGGCTTCTTCGAGGCCAAGACCACCTTCGGCCGCATCGGCGTCAAGGTGTGGATCTACAAGGGCGACGTGAAGAACATCGCCGAGGTCCGCGCCGAGAACGCCGCCGCCCGTGCGGGCAACCGCCCGTCGCGTGGTGGCAGCGACCGCCCGCAGCGCCGTGGTGGCGAGCGCGGTGGCCGCGGCCGTAAGCCGCAGCAGCAGCAGAGCGCCCCCGCCGCCGAGGCCCCCAAGGCCGAGGCCGCTGCCGCTCCGGCTGCTGAGAGCACCGGAACGGAGGCCTGACCGACATGCTGATCCCTCGCAGGGTCAAGCACCGCAAGCAGCACCACCCCAAGCGGTCCGGTATGGCCAAGGGCGGTACGGAGCTGGCGTTCGGCGAGTACGGCATCCAGGCCGTCACCCCGGCGTACGTCACCAACCGTCAGATCGAGGCCGCTCGTATCGCGATGACCCGCCACATCAAGCGTGGCGGCAAGGTCTGGATCAACATCTACCCGGACCGTCCGCTGACGAAGAAGCCTGCCGAGACCCGCATGGGTTCCGGTAAGGGTTCGCCGGAGTGGTGGATCGCGAACGTCAAGCCCGGTCGGGTGATGTTCGAGCTGTCCTACCCGAACGAGAAGACTGCGCGTGAGGCGCTCACCCGCGCTGCTCACAAGCTCCCGATGAAGTGCCGGATCGTGCGGCGCGAGGCAGGTGAGTCGTGATGGCGGCCGGTACCAAGGCGTCCGAGCTGCGTGAGCTGAACAACGAGGACCTCGTTGGCAAGCTGCGTGAGGCCAAGGAAGAGCTGTTCAACCTCCGCTTCCAGGCGGCGACCGGACAGCTCGAGAACCACGGCCGGCTGAAGGCCGTCCGCAAGGACATCGCCCGGATCTACACCCTGATGCGGGAGCGCGAGCTCGGCATCGAGACGGTGGAGAGCGCCTGATGAGCGAGACGAATGTGACTGAGAAGGCAACGCAGAACCGCGGCTTCCGCAAGACCCGTGAGGGTCTGGTCGTCAGCGACAAGATGGACAAGACCGTCGTCGTCGCCGTTGAGGACCGCGTCAAGCACGCGCTGTACGGCAAGGTCATCCGCCGTACCAACAAGCTCAAGGCGCACGACGAGCAGAACGCCGCGGGTGTCGGCGACCGCGTCCTCCTCATGGAGACCCGGCCGCTGTCCGCGACCAAGCGCTGGCGCGTCGTCGAGATCCTCGAGAAGGCCAAGTAATTCCTGAAGGCAACAGCCTTCTGGACAGTTCCGCCAGGCTCGGCAGGGGCTCGAGGCATCGAGCCCCTGCCGGGAACCGGCAGACGATCAGGAGATAGACGTGATCCAGCAGGAGTCGCGACTGCGCGTCGCCGACAACACGGGCGCGAAGGAAATCCTTTGCATCCGTGTTCTCGGCGGCTCCGGTCGCCGCTACGCGGGCATCGGTGACGTCATCGTCGCCACCGTCAAGGACGCGATCCCCGGTGGCAACGTGAAGAAGGGTGACGTCGTCAAGGCGGTCATCGTGCGCACCGTGAAGGAGCGCCGCCGCCCGGACGGTTCGTACATCCGCTTCGACGAGAACGCGGCCGTCATCCTCAAGAACGATGGCGACCCCCGCGGCACCCGTATCTTCGGCCCCGTGGGCCGTGAGCTGCGCGAGAAGAAGTTCATGAAGATCATCTCGCTCGCGCCGGAGGTGCTGTAACCGATGAAGATCAAGAAGGGCGACCTGGTCCAGGTCATCACCGGTAAGGACAAGGGCAAGCAGGGCAAGGTCATCGCGGCCTTCCCCCGCGAGGACCGCGTCCTGGTCGAGGGTGTCAACCGGGTCAAGAAGCACACCAAGGCCGGACAGACCGCTCGTGGGTCGAAGACCGGCGGCATCGTGACGACCGAGGCCCCGATCCACGTGAGCAATGTGCAGCTCGTGGTGGAGAAGGACGGCAACAAGGTCGTCACCCGCGTCGGGTACCGCTTCGACGACGAGGGCAACAAGATCCGCGTTGCCAAGCGGACCGGTGAGGACATCTGATGACTGCCACCACCAGTGCACCGCGTCTGAAGACGCGCTACCGCGAAGAGATCCAGGGCAAGCTGCGTGAGCAGTTCTCCTACGAGAACGTCATGCAGATCCCTGGTCTGACCAAGGTCGTGGTCAACATGGGTGTGGGCGACGCCGCCCGCGACTCCAAGCTGATCGAGGGCGCCATCCGCGACCTCACCACGATCACCGGCCAGAAGCCGGCCGTGACCAAGGCCCGTAAGTCCATCGCGCAGTTCAAGCTGCGTGAGGGCCAGCCGATCGGTGCCCACGTCACCCTCCGGGGTGACCGCATGTGGGAGTTCCTGGACCGCCTGGTCTCGCTCGCGCTTCCGCGCATCCGCGACTTCCGTGGTCTGTCGCCGAAGCAGTTCGACGGCCGGGGCAACTACACCTTCGGTCTCACGGAGCAGGTCATGTTCCACGAGATCGACCAGGACAAGATCGACCGCGTCCGGGGTATGGACATCACCGTGGTCACCACGGCGACCAACGACGAAGAGGGCCGGGCCCTGCTGCGTCACCTCGGCTTCCCGTTCAAGGAGGCGTGAGCCGTGGCGAAGAAGGCTCTTATTGCCAAGGCCGCCCGCAAGCCCAAGTTCGGCGTGCGGGGCTACACCCGCTGCCAGCGCTGCGGTCGTCCGCACTCCGTGTACCGCAAGTTCGGCCTGTGCCGTGTGTGCCTTCGTGAGATGGCTCACCGCGGCGAGCTGCCGGGCGTGACCAAGAGCTCCTGGTAATCAGCCCATACGGGCTGGTACCGGGCTCTCGGTAAGCAAATGGATGGCGGGGCCAACCCTTCCTCTCCCGTAGAGTGGAAGGGTTGGGCGCCCGCCGCCCAGAATCGTCTTACTACGCCGTAGGTCCCCGCGCCGCACCCGTGCCCACCGTGAGTGGGTGAGAGGGATGGCGCAGATAGGAAACCCCGGCGAGAGAGGCCGAAGGCCATCATGACCATGACCGATCCGATCGCAGACATGCTGACGCGTCTGCGAAACGCGAACTCGGCGTACCACGACTCCGTCGTGATGCCCCACAGCAAGATCAAGTCGCACATCGCGGAGATCCTCCAGCAGGAGGGCTACATCACCGGCTGGAAGGTCGAGGACGCCGAGGTCGGCAAGAACCTCACCCTCGAGCTGAAGTTCGGCCCGAACCGTGAGCGCTCGATCGCCGGCATCAAGCGGATTTCGAAGCCGGGCCTGCGGGTCTACGCAAAGTCCACCAACCTGCCGAAGGTGCTCGGCGGCCTGGGCGTGGCGATCATCTCCACGTCGCACGGGCTCCTCACCGACAAGCAGGCCGGCAAGAAGGGCGTGGGTGGGGAAGTCCTCGCCTACGTCTGGTAACAGGGAACGGAGGAACAGGTCAATGTCGCGCATTGGCAAGCTGCCCATCCAGGTTCCCGCTGGTGTGGACGTCACCATCGATGGCCGCACGGTCGCCGTGAAGGGTCCCAAGGGCTCTCTCTCGCACACCGTCGCCGCGCCGATCGAGGTCGCCAAGGGTGAGGACAACAACCTCGTTGTCACCCGCCCGAACGACGAGCGTCAGAACAAGGCCCTGCACGGCCTGTCCCGCACGCTGGTGGCGAACATGATCACCGGCGTGACCCAGGGATACAGCAAGGCGCTCGAGATCAGCGGTGTCGGCTACCGAGTCCAGGCGAAGGGCTCCAACCTGGAGTTCGCGCTGGGCTACAGCCACCCGATCCTGGTGGAGGCCCCGGAGGGCATCACCTTCAAGGTGGAGTCCCCGACCAAGCTGAGCGTCGAGGGCATCGACAAGCAGAAGGTCGGCGAGGTCGCCGCGAACATCCGCAAGCTGCGCAAGCCCGACCCGTACAAGGCCAAGGGCGTCAAGTACGCGGGCGAGGTCATCCGCCGCAAGGTCGGAAAGGCTGGTAAGTAAAGCCATGACATACGGTGTGAAGATCGCCAAGGGCAACGCCCGCAAGGCTGCCGCCGTCAAGCGTCGCCACATCCGCGTGCGGAAGCGGATCTCCGGTACGCCGGTCCGTCCCCGCCTGGTCGTGACGCGTTCCAACCGTCACATCGTGGCTCAGGTCATCGACGACATCGCGGGCCACACCCTGGCCTCGGCGTCGACCCTGGACACCACCATCCGTGGCGGCGAGGGCGACAAGAGCGCGCAGGCGAAGCAGGTCGGCGCGCTGGTGGCCGAGCGGGCGAAGGCCGCGGGTGTCGAGGCCGTCGTGTTCGACCGCGGTGGCAACCAGTACGCCGGGCGGATCGCCGCTCTGGCGGACGCCGCCCGCGAGGCCGGGCTGAAGTTCTAAGCCCCGGTTCCGGAGCTAGCGGACGTAAACGAGAGAGGTAAATCCAATGGCTGGACCCCAGCGCCGCGGTGGCGGCGCCGGTGGCGGCGAGCGGCGGGACCGGAAGGACCGGCGGGACGGCGGCGCAGCTGCCGAGAAGACCGCTTACGTCGAGCGCGTTGTCGCGATCAACCGCGTCGCCAAGGTTGTGAAGGGTGGTCGTCGCTTCAGCTTCACCGCGCTGGTCGTGGTGGGCGACGGTGACGGCACCGTGGGTGTCGGTTACGGCAAGGCCAAGGAGGTGCCGGCCGCCATCGCCAAGGGTGTGGAGGAGGCCAAGAAGCACTTCTTCAAGGTCCCCCGTATCCAGGGCACCATCCCGCACCCCATTCAGGGCGAGAAGGCCGCGGGTGTCGTGCTGCTCAAGCCGGCGTCCCCCGGTACCGGTGTGATCGCCGGTGGCCCGGTGCGCGCCGTGCTGGAGTGCGCGGGCATCCACGACGTGCTCAGCAAGTCGCTCGGTTCGTCGAACCCGATCAACATCGTGCATGCCACGGTGACGGCCCTCCAGGGACTGCAGCGTCCCGAGGAGATCGCCGCCCGTCGTGGCCTGCCGCTCGAGGACGTCGCCCCCGCCGCTCTGCTGCGGGCGCGTGCTGGGGTGGGTGCGTGAGCATGGCCCGCCTGAAGATCACGCAGACGAAGTCCTACATCGGCAGCAAGCAGAACCACCGCGACACCCTGCGTTCGCTCGGGCTGAAGAAGCTCGGCGACGTGGTTGTCAAGGAGGACCGCCCCGAGTTCCGCGGCATGGCGACCACCGTGCGGCACCTCGTGACGGTCGAGGAGGTCGACTGAGATGGCGGAGAACAACCCGCTGAAGGTCCACAACCTCCGGCCCGCCCCGGGCGCCAAGACCGCCAAGACCCGTGTCGGTCGTGGTGAGGCGTCCAAGGGTAAGACCGCAGGTCGTGGCACCAAGGGCACCAAGGCCCGCTACCAGGTTCCGGAGCGCTTCGAGGGTGGGCAGATGCCCCTCCACATGCGTCTCCCGAAGCTCAAGGGCTTCAAGAACCCGTTCCGCACCGAGTACCAGGTCGTGAACCTGGACAAGCTGGCCGCGCTCTACCCGCAGGGTGGCGAGGTCACGGTGGCCGATCTGGTCGCCAAGGGTGCGGTTCGCAAGAACCAGCTCGTCAAGGTGCTGGGCACCGGTGAGCTCTCCGTGGCGCTCCAGGTGACGGTCGACGCCGTCTCCGGTTCCGCCAAGGAGAAGATCGCCGCTGCCGGTGGCACTGTCACCGAACTCGTCTGAGCACGGTGCACAACTGGCCGGGGATGCCCCAGTTCTGGGGCATCCCCGGTTGGTCGTTCCAAGGGGAGCCAGGTCGCCGGTAAGGTGGCGTGCGTTGTTACCGTCCGCGCGGTACGTCTTCGTGCGGGTCCTGGCTGATAAGTATTCGTCGATCCTCAAGACCGTCACCTCTCGCGCATGCACGCGGGGGGCGCAGGAGGCACCGTGCTCACCGCGTTCGCCCGAGCGTTCAAGACGCCCGACCTGCGCAAGAAGCTGCTGTTCACGCTGGGCATCATCGTGCTGTTCCGGCTCGGGCAACATGTCCCGCTGCCGGGCATCGAATACAAGAACGTCCAGACGTGTATGGACCTGGCCAAGGGCCAGCAGGGTCTCTTCGGCCTGGTCAACATGCTCAGCGGCGGCGCGCTGCTTCAGATCACCATCTTCGCACTCGGGATCATGCCGTACATCACGGCGAGCATCATCCTGCAGCTGCTGACCGTGGTGATCCCGCGTCTCGAGGCCCTCAAGAAGGAGGGCCAGGCCGGTCAGGCGAAGATCACGCAGTACACCCGGTACCTGACCGTGGCCCTCGCCGTCCTCCAGGGCACCGGACTGGTCGCCACCGCCCGCAGCGGCCAGCTCTTCCAGAGCTGCCCGGTCGGCAACCAGATCGTCCGGGACGACACGATCTTCACCACGGCCGTGATGGTCATCACGATGACCGCCGGTACCGCGCTGATCATGTGGCTCGGTGAGCTGATCACCGACCGCGGCATCGGCAACGGTATGTCGATCCTGATGTTCATCTCGATCGCCGCGGCCTTCCCCGGCTCCATGTGGGCCATCAAGCAGCAGGGCAAGATCCTCGACGGCTGGCTGGAGTTCAGCCTCGTCATCGCCTGTGGTCTGGCCATGGTCGGCCTGGTGGTCTTCGTCGAGCAGGCCCAGCGCCGGATCCCGGTGCAGTACGCCAAGCGCATGATCGGCCGTCGCTCGTACGGCGGTACGTCCACCTACATCCCGGTGAAGGTCAACCAGGCGGGCGTGGTCCCCGTGATCTTCGCCTCATCGCTGCTCTACATCCCGGCGCTGATCGTCCAGTTCAGCAATTCCAAAGCGGGCTGGGCGACCTGGATCTCGCAGAACTTCGTCAAGGGCAACCACCCCGCTTACATCGCCACGTACTTCCTGCTGATCGTCTTCTTCGCCTTCTTCTACGTCGCCATCAGCTTCAACCCCGAAGAAGTTGCCGACAACATGAAGAAGTATGGTGGGTTCATCCCGGGTATTCGGGCTGGTCGTCCCACTGCGGAGTACCTGAGCTACGTGCTGAATCGCATCACGTGGCCCGGTGCGCTCTATCTGGGGTTGATCGCCCTCGTGCCCACGGTGGCACTGGTGACGCTCGACGCCAATCAGAACTTCCCGTTCGGCGGCACGAGCATCCTGATCATCGTGGGTGTCGGCCTGGAGACCGTGAAGCAGATCGAGAGCCAGCTTCAGCAGCGACACTACGAAGGGTTCCTCCGCTGATGCGAATCGTCCTCGTCGGGCCCCCTGGAGCCGGCAAGGGTACGCAGGCCGCGTACCTCGCCGAGAACCTGTCGATCCCGCACATCTCCACGGGCGACCTCTTCCGCGCCAACATCAGCCAGGGCACACCGCTCGGCAAGCAGGCGCAAGAGTACATGCGGGCCGGGCAGCTGGTCCCCGACGAGGTCACCATCGGCATGGCCGAAGACCGGATGAACCAGGCGGACGCCGCGGGCGGCTTCCTGCTCGACGGTTTCCCCCGGAACCTGGCCCAGGCCGAGGCCCTGGACGGCTTCCTGCGCGAGCACGACCTCTCGGTGGACGCGGTGCTGGACCTGGAGGTCCCCGAGGCCGAGGTGGTCAAGCGCATCGCCGGCCGCCGGACCTGCCGCAACGACAGCGCGCACACCTTCCACGTGGAGTACAAGAAGCCCCAGGCCGAGGGCGTGTGCGATGAGTGCGGCGGTGAGCTGTACCAGCGCGAGGACGACAGCGAGGAGACGGTCCGCAAGCGGTTGGAGGTCTACCACCGCGAGACGGAGCCGATCATCGACTACTACAAGTCCAAGGGCCTGGTCGTGACGATCTCGGCGCTCGGCAAGGTGAACGAGGTCACCCAGCGGGCCATGGACGCCCTGGCCGCCAAGGCGGCCTGAGCAAGCGGTGCCGGTCACGGCCGCGACGCCCCCAGGGCGTCGCGGCCGTACTGTTGCAGAGACGACGGAAACGCGGAAGGCAGGACGATGGTGGAGATCAAGACCCCCGAGCAGATCGCGAAGATGCGTGAGGCGGGGCTGGTCGTCGCCGCCATCCACCGGGCGACGCGGGAGGCCGCCGTCCCCGGTGCCTCCACCAAGGACCTCGACGACGTCGCCCGCAAGGTGATCGCCGACCACGGCGCCAAGTCGAACTTCCTGGGCTACGGCGGGTTCCCCGCCACCATCTGCACCTCGGTGAACGAGGTCGTGGTGCACGGCATCCCGGACCGCGAGACCGTGCTCAAGGACGGTGATCTGCTCTCCATCGACGCGGGCGCGATCATCGACGGCTGGCACGGCGACGCCGCGCTCACCGTCTTCGTCGGCGAGGGCCACGCCCCGGAGCTGCACGAGCTCAGCCGGGTCACCGAGGAGTCGATGTGGGCCGGGATCGCCGCGGTCGCCAAGGGCAACCGGCTGATCGACATCTCCAAGGCGATCGAGGGCTACATCCGGCGCCAGCCGCGTCCCGCCTCCGGTAAGTACGGGATCATCGAGGACTACGGCGGCCACGGCATCGGCAGCCAGATGCACATGGACCCGCATCTGCTGAACTACGTCTCCCGCAAACGCGGCAAGGGACCGAAGCTGGTGCCCGGCTTCTGCATCGCGATCGAGCCCATGGTGAGCCTGGGCACCGCGAAGACCCATGTGCTGGCCGACGACTGGACCGTCAAGACCGACGACGGCACCTGGTCCAGCCACTGGGAGCACTCGGTCGCGCTGACCGAGGAGGGTCCGCTGGTGCTGACCGCCGTGGACGGCGGCAAGGCCAAGCTGGCCGCGCTGGGTGTCGAGACCGCCCCGGACCCGCTGGCCTAGGGCTCCGCGCGCCCGCGCGCCCCTCCCCGTGGGCGTGAACCCCCGCATAAAGATCTCGGGATCCGGGCATGCTGCCCCGGATTCGTGTTTCGGGATGCGCTGACGTAGACTGACACGTCGGCTCACGCATGCCCTCCCGCATGTCGCGAGCCGATCAAGGTAGCCGATCCCGAAAGCAGGACATGGCCAAGAAGCAAGGCGCCATCGAAATCGAGGGCACCGTGATCGAGTCTCTGCCGAACGCGATGTTCAAGGTGGAGCTCCAGAACGGTCACAAGGTCCTCGCGCACATCAGCGGCAAGATGCGCATGCACTACATCCGCATCCTGCCCGATGACCGGGTCGTGGTGGAGCTCTCTCCGTACGACCTGACGCGCGGACGGATCGTCTACCGCTACAAGTAGATCTCACGACCCGGAGAACCTCACATCCCATGAAGGTCAAGCCGAGCGTCAAGAAGATCTGCGACAAGTGCAAGGTGATCCGCCGCCACGGCCGGGTCATGGTCATCTGCGACAACCTGCGCCACAAGCAGCGCCAGGGCTGACGCACGCCGGCCGCAGACCTGCATTTCTCGCAGCAATCTTCGCGCGACGTATAACCGTACGTACATACGCAGTCACCCGTTCCCTTTTCTAGGGGGCGACACCCCCGGTCGGAGGCCGGGGACCCGGCCTGCAGGCCGGGAGCGGTGCTGCGGAAGACCTCCGACAACCATCTGGAGCCAGATTCATGGCACGCCTCGCAGGCGTTGACCTCCCGCGCGAAAAGCGCGTCGAGGTCGCCCTCACCTACGTCTTCGGCATCGGTCGCACCCTTGCCCAGCAGACGCTCGCCAACACCGGTGTGAACCCGGACACCCGCGTTCGCGACCTGGCCGAAGAGGACCTGGTCAAGCTCCGCGAGTACGTGGACAACAACTTCAAGACCGAGGGTGACCTCCGTCGCGAGATCCAGGCCGACATCCGCCGCAAGGTCGAGATCGGCTGCTACCAGGGCCTGCGTCACCGCCGCGGCCTGCCGGTCCACGGTCAGCGCACCAGCACCAACGCCCGCACCCGCAAGGGCCCGCGTCGCGCGATCGCCGGTAAGAAGAAGCCGGGCAAGAAGTAGTCCTCACCGGACGCTGCCAAGCGGTCCGAGCTGTAGGACCGACCACCTCCACGGGAGAATTCAGGAATGCCTCCGAAGAGCAGGACGGCCGGCGCCAAGAAGGTGCGCCGCAAGGAAAAGAAGAACGTCGCCCACGGGCACGCTCACATCAAGAGCACGTTCAACAACACCATCGTCTCGATCACCGACCCCACCGGGAACGTGATCTCCTGGGCCTCGGCCGGCCACGTCGGCTTCAAGGGCTCGCGCAAGTCCACTCCGTTCGCCGCGCAGATGGCCGCCGAGTCGGCCGCCCGCCGCGCCCAGGAGCACGGCATGCGCAAGGTCGATGTGTTCGTCAAGGGTCCCGGCTCCGGCCGTGAGACCGCGATCCGCTCGCTCCAGGCCACCGGCCTGGAGGTGGGCTCGATCCAGGACGTCACCCCGACCCCGCACAACGGCTGCCGTCCGCCGAAGCGCCGGCGCGTCTGAGCTGTGTGCGCCCGCTGACGTAGTCGGGCGGGCGAAACGGGCGGTACGTCGCCGTAAGGCGCGTACCGCCCGTACCATTGAAGGGTTCGGCGTCAAATAGCGGGCGCCGGAGACTGGAGGCAAAACCCATGCTGATCGCTCAGCGTCCCTCGTTGACCGAAGAGGTCGTCGACGAGTTCCGCTCCCGGTTCGTGATCGAGCCGCTGGAGCCGGGCTTCGGCTACACCCTCGGAAACTCCCTGCGTCGTACGCTCCTCTCCTCGATCCCCGGTGCGGCGGTCACGTCCATCCGGATCGACGGGGTCCTGCA
>NZ_JBWKKP010000017.1:94830-169647 GCF_056431485.1 Streptomyces sp. NPDC045899 | reverse complement strand
CCACGGCTGGACCATCGAAGGCAGACCCGCCTGGCGCGAAACCCCCGACGGCGCCCGGGAAACGTGGCAATGGGACACCGAAGGCAACCTCGCCCGCCACACCGACGCCGCCGGACACACCACCACCCACACCCACACCCACTTCGACCGCCCCGCCACCCGCACCGACCCCGACGGCGCGCACTACGCCTTCACCTACGACACCGAACTACGACTGACCACCGTCACCAACCCCCACGGCCACCAGTGGTCCTACGACTACGACCCAGCAGGCCGCCTGATCGCGGAGACCGACTTCAACGGCGCCACCCGCACCTACACCCACGACGCCGCGGGCCGCCTCACCACCCGCACCAACGCCCTCGGCCACACCCTCCACTACACCCTCAACCCCACCGGACAGGTGGTCAGCCAGCTCGACGAGACCACCGGCGCGGTGACGACGTACGCCTACGATGCCCGCGGCGCCCTGTGCCACGCGGCCAACGCGGACGCGGAGCTGACCCTGGAGCGCGATGCGGTGGGCCGTGTGCTCAGCGAGGCGGTCAACGGCCGACGATCCACCTACGGTTACGACGCGACCGGCAACCGCACCCACCGCACCACGCCCTCGGGCCTGACCTCCACCTGGACGTACGACACGAGGGGCCTGCCGACCACGCTCACCACGGCCGGGCGGACCCTCGCCTTCACGTACGACGCGGAAGGCCGTGAAACCCGGCGCACCGAGGGAGACATCACCCTGGCGCAGACCTGGGACACGGCGGGACGGCTGACGGCGCAGAGCGTCTCCGCCTCACCCCAGGACGACCTGCTCCAGCACCGCACCTACGCCTACCGCCCCGACGGCTACGTCACCGAGATCCGCGAACTCACCACCGGCACACGGCATTTCACCCTGGACACCGTGGGCCGGGTCACGGGCGTCCAGGCACACGGCTGGACCGAGAAGTACGCCTACGACCCGGCCGGCAACCAGATCCACGCCACCGCACCGGAGCACCCGGAACCCGGTGAGCACACCTACCAGGGCACGCTCACCCGGCGGGCGGGCCGGACCGGCTACGAGCACGACGCGGCGGGCCGGCTGATCAGCAGGACCCGCAAGCTGCTCGACGGCCGGACGCTCACCTGGACCTACACCTGGGACGCGCAGGACCGCCTCGTCAAGGCGACCACTCCGCAGGGCGAGGAGTGGACGTACGCCTACGACCCGCTGGGCCGCCGTGTATCCAAGACCGGTCCGGACGGAACCGCCCTCACCTTCACCTGGGACAGCGACCGGCTGGCCGAACAGGCCGCGGCCGATGGCGCGACCTCCACCTGGGAGTACTCCCCCGGCACCCACCGCCCGCTGTCCCAGACCGATCAGGAGCTGGGCTCCACCCGCTTCCACACCGTCGTCACCGATGCCATCGGCACCCCCACCGAGCTGATCACCCCCGACGGCGACCTGGCCTGGCAGCACCGGACCACCCTGTGGGGCGCCCCGCTCCCCGCCCCGGCCGACGCCACCGCCTGCCCGCTCCGGTTCCCCGGTCAGTACGCCGACCCCGAAACGGGCCTGCACTACAACTACTTCCGCTACTACGACCCCGGGACCGCCCGTTACCTCACCCCGGACCCCCTCGGCCTCGACCCCGCGCCCAACCACCACGCCTACATCCCCAACCCGCACTCATGGGCCGACCCGCTGGGCCTCGCGGGGAACGGCAACAAGATGCCGCTCAACCTGGGTGAGGGCTACCGGGGAAGGCTCGACCCGGTCCCCGAAGGGCCGCGCGGCACCGATTTCGAAATCCATGTCTACGATAAGCGTGGACGAGAGGTCGGACTCTTCGGCAGCAACGGCTTCTTCAACAAGCACGGAACGAAGGCCGACGATGTCGTGGTGCCCCCGCGAGTGGAAGACGCGCTGAAGGGCACGGCCATCAAATTCATGCGCAAAGAGGGACGCCTCGGCGACAAGGGGACCGAAGACCTGTCCGGGGATAACTGGAAACGTCCGCGGCTGGCCGCGGAGGGAAACGGATGCAAGAAATGAAGTACGTCACGGTGGACTGGGACCCCGAGTTCTCGGGGTTCAACATCAACCCCGCCCCCTATCTGGAAGCCCTCCCCGACCTGCTCGCATCACTGCCTCCTGGCGCCCGCGGCTTCGCTTCCGCGGAGGGACATTACAGTTTCAGCAGCCTCACCTGCGTCAAGGATCTGCAACTCGCCGAGATCACCACTCCGGTGAACAAGGGCGATGCGCTGTCCATTCGGTTCGCGCCGAACGAGTGGAAGCACGAAGAGGGACTGCTGATCCGGTACTTCGGGGTCACCCGTTTCCAGCTCGACTTCAAGCGGGAGGCCGACTGGATGAGCGACGAGGCGGTGCTCATCGATGAAATCCTGCCGCGCGACGGCGGCTGCTCCCACGAGATCGAGCTGACCGATTCCCGTATCCACGTCGAATGCGAGGACCTGACGGCGATCTGGGGCTGAAGGACGCTCCGGCCCCGGGAGCGGCACGGCACCGCCGTGCCGCTCCCGTAACGCGGTCAGGACAGATGCTCGGCCAGCACCTCGGCGAGATGGCGGGACGGGCGGTCGGTGAGGTGGCCGAGCTGAGTGCGGCAGGAGAAGCCGTCCGCCAGCACCTCGGCGTCCTCCCCGGCGGCCCGCACCGAGGGCATCAGCTGCTCTTCGGCACAGCTCACCGAGATGTCGTAATGGCCCTTCTCGAAGCCGAAGTTGCCCGCCAGACCGCAGCAGCCACCGCTCAGCTCCCCGGCCAGCCCGGCCCGTTCGCGCAGCCGCCGTTCGGCCCCGTCGCCGAGGACGGCGTGCTGATGGCAGTGGGTCTGGCCGACGACCGGTCGGCCGACCACGGGGGGCGACCAGTCCGGGGCGTGGTCCTCCAGGGCCTGGGCGAAGGTGATGACGGAGTCGGCGAGCCGGGCGGCGCGCGGATCGGAGCCCAGGAGTTCGGGGAGGTCGGTGCGCAGGGCCGCGGTGCAGCTGGGTTCCAGGCCGACCACCGGCAGCCCGGCGTCCAGGGCCGGGGCCATCACGTCCAGGGTCCGGCGCATCACCGCGCGGGCGCGGTCGAGCTGACCGGTGGAGACCCAGGTCAGCCCGCAGCACACGGGCTTGGGCGGTACCACCACCCGTAGCCCGGCCGCCTCCAGTACGGCGACCGAGGCCCGGCCGACCGACGGGGACAGATAGTTGGTGAAGGTGTCCGGCCACAGCACCACCGTGCGGCTGCCGCTCCCGGACCGGACGGTGGCACGCGCCGCCGTCCGTGCCCGGTCGCGCCACCAGCGGGTGAAGGGCTCATGGGCCAGTTCGGGGATGTCGCGCTCCGGGGCGATCCCGCCCGCCCGCTTGGCCAGGGCGGCCAGCGGGGCCACACCCGACAGCGCGTTGGCCACCGGTGCCGCCCGCAGGGCGGCACCGGCCCGCAGCCACACCGGCAGCCAGCCCATCGCGTAGTGCGCGGCGGGCCGCACCCGCCCCTCGTAGTGGTGGTGCAGGAACTCCGCCTTGTAGGTGGCCATGTCCACCCCGACCGGGCAGTCGCTGCGGCAGCCCTTGCAGGACAGGCACAGGTCGAGCGCGTCATGCACCTCCTGGGAGCGCCAGCCGTCGCGCACCACCTCGCCCGCGAGCATCTCGTGCAGCAGCCGGGCGCGGCCGCGGGTGGAATGCCGCTCCTCGCCCGTCGCACGGTACGACGGGCACATCACACCCGCGCCGGACACCGACTCGTTGCGGCACTTGGCGACGCCGACGCAGCGCCGCACCGCGGCCGAGAAGTCGCCGCCGTCGTGCGGATAGCCGAACTCGACGTCGACCGGGCGGCGCGGCAGCGGGTCGAAGCGCAGATCCTGGTCGAGGCGGCGGGGGCGGGCGAGGACCCCGGGGTTGAGGCCGCCCGCCGGGTCCCACAGGTCCTTGAAGCGGTGGAAGAGCCCGACCATCTCCTCGCCGTACATCCGCGGCAGCAGTTCGGCGCGCGCCAGCCCGTCGCCGTGCTCGCCGGAGAGCGAACCGCCGTGGGTGACGACGAGGTCGGCGAGGTCGGTGGAGAAGTCGCGGAAGACCCGCACCCCGGCCTCGCTCAGCAGGTCGAAGTCGATCCGGACATGGATACAGCCGTCACCGAAGTGCCCGTACGGGGTGCCGCGCAAGCCGTGCTGCCGCAGCAGGCCGCGGAAGTCGCGCAGATACGGGCCGAGCCGGGCGGGCGGTACCGCGCAGTCCTCCCAGCCCGGCCACGCCTCACTGCCGTCGGGCATCCGGGTGGCGGTCCCCGAGGCGTCCTCGCGCACCCGCCACAGCGCGCGCTGCCCGGCCGGATCGGCCACCACGGTGTGGTCGGTGATGGCGTCCCCGGCGGCGCGGGCGATCTCCCCGGCGCGGGCGTACGCCTCCTCCCGCGATCCGCCGCCGGCCTCCACGAACAGCCAGGCACCGCCCTTGGGCAGCCCGGACGCCCCGGTCACCAGGTCGGCGGCCATGCCCTCGACGGTCAGCGGCCCGTACGGCAGCAGGGTGTGTGCGGCCTCGGCCGCCGCGCTCTCGTCGGAGTAGCCCAGCACGGCCAGCGCGCGGGCACGCGGCGCCTCGACCAGTCGGACGGTGGCCTCGGTCAGCACCCCGAGGGTGCCCTCGCTGCCGGTGAGGGCGCGGGCCACATCGGCGTTCTTCTCCGGCAGCAGTTCGTCCAGCGCGTAGCCGGAGATCCGGCGGGGCAGCTCGGGGAAGCCGGTGCGCAGCCGGGCCAGGTTCTCCCCGGCCAGCGCGCGCATCCCGTCGCGCAGCCGGGCGGGCAGCCCGTCCAGGCCTACGGCGGCGCGCACCCGCTCGCCGCCGTAGGTGAGGACGTCGAGTGCGTGCACATTGTCGGCGGTGGTGCCCCAGGCCACCGAATGGGAGCCGCAGGAGTTGTTGCCGATCATGCCGCCGAGGGTGCAGCGGCTGTGGGTGGAGGGATCGGGGCCGAAGGTCAGTCCGTGGGCGGAGGCGGCCGTGCGCAGATCGTCGAGGATCACCCCGGGCTGGACGACGGCGGTCCGCGCCTCCGGGTCGAGCGCGAGGATGCCGCGCATATGACGGGTGAAGTCCAGGACGACGCCGAGCCCGGTGGCCTGCCCGGCGATCGAGGTGCCGGCGCCGCGGGCGACGACCGGCACGCCCCGCTCCCGGCAGACGGCCAGCACCGCCGCCACATCGTCCGCGTCCCGTGGCGCGACCACCCCGGCGGGCACCCGCCGGTAGTTCGACGCGTCCATGGTCATCAGTGCCCGGCTCGCCGTGTCGAAGGAGACGTCCCCGTTGACGGCTCGCCGCAAAGCACGCTCCAGCTCGCCTGCCTCGTGATCAGCCATGCCCCCATGGTCCATGCCGGGGGCCGCGAAGAGAATGTTCAATTCCGATCGGATCCGGGTTCATTCGGGAAACGCCCCCGTGACCCGGCGCTCCCGGTGCCGACGGCACGCGGACGGGCACGTCAACGGGGTGTGGACACCGGCGTCAATAGCATGTGGACCGGTTGTCTCATCCGCTGGACTCCGGGCGGGGGCGCGGCCCCCGACGGACTAGGCTGCGGTCGTGGCTGAGATCCGGATTCCCGCTGACATCAAGCCCGCCGACGGTCGCTTCGGCTCGGGCCCCTCCAAGGTGCGCACCGAGGCGCTCAGCGCCCTGGCCGCCACCGGCGCCTCCCTCCTGGGCACCTCCCACCGCCAGCCCCCGGTCAAGAACCTGGTCGGCTCGGTGCGCGACGGGGTGCGTGAGCTGTTCCAGCTCCCCGAGGGGTACGAGGTCATCCTCGGCAACGGCGGCTCCACCGCGTTCTGGGACATCGCGACGCACGGTCTGATCGACTCGCGGTCCCAGCACCTGTCCTTCGGCGAGTTCTCCTCGAAGTTCGCCAAGGCCGCCAAGCTGGCACCGTGGCTGGAGGAGCCCAGCGTCATCTCCTCCGACCCCGGCACCCACCCGGAGGCCGTTGCCGAGGCCGGGGTGGACGTCTACGCCCTCACCCACAACGAGACCTCCACCGGTGTCGCCATGCCGGTCCGCCGGGTGGCCGGGGCCGACGAGGGCTCGCTGGTGCTGGTCGACGCGACCTCGGGCGCGGGCGGTCTGCCGGTCGACATCGCCGAGACCGACGTCTACTACTTCGCCCCGCAGAAGTCCTTCGCGGCCGACGGCGGGCTGTGGCTCGGCGTCTTCTCCCCCGCCGCGCTGGAGCGCGCCGCCCGGATCCACGGGTCCGGCCGCCATGTGCCGGAGTTCTTCTCGCTGCCGACCGCGATCGACAACTCGCTGAAGAACCAGACCTACAACACCCCGGCGCTGGCCACGCTCTTCCTGCTCAACGACCAGCTGGAGTGGATGAACGGCCAGGGCGGCCTGGACTGGGCGGTGCGGCGCACCGCGGCCTCCTCGCGCGCGCTGTACGGCTGGGCCGAGGAGTCCAAGTTCGCCACCCCCTTCGTGACCGACCCGGCCAAGCGCTCGCAGGTCGTCGGCACGATCGACTTCAACGAGGACATCGACGCCGCCGCGATCGCCAAGGCGCTGCGGGCCAACGGCATCGTGGACACCGACCCGTACCGCAAGCTGGGCCGCAACCAGCTGCGGGTGGCGATGTTCCCGGCGGTGGACCCGGCCGATGTCGAGGCGCTGACCGCCTGCGTGGACTACGTCATCGAGCAGCTCTGACCCACATCACGGGAAAGGGGTCCGCGGCCGCCGGAGCGGCCGCGGACCCCTTTCCCGTCGTCCCCTCGCCGTGACGGCTCAGCGGCGGCGGAACAGCCTGCGCGCCCCGAGGAAGAGCACCATCGCCCCGGCGAACGTCAGCGCGGCCTTCGTCAGCGTCAGACCGCTGTCCTTCTCCTCGCTCCCGGTGTGGCTGCCGCCCTTGCCGCCGCCGTCCTTCCGCTGTTCCTCGGCCGTGGCGTCCGGCAGCAGTTCCCCGTCCAGCGCCTCCGCGCTCACCCGGGAGTACCTGCCCTCGGTGCCGTACATCAGGGTGCCGCCGTCCCGGCTGAAGGTGACGGACTCGCCCTGCCGCTGGAGCGGCAGCCCCGGCTCCTCGTCGAGCTCCTGGGGCTTCCCGCCGCGCCAGCGGTACTCGGCGGCGGTGAAGTAGCCGCGCAGCACCAGCCTGCTGCCGTCGGGCGCGAAGGCCCCGTCGGTGACCTCCATGTCGATGGGCGCGATGCGGCGGAAGACGTTCACCCCGGAGGGCGAAAGGGTGTCCGGCCCCTGGTACAGCCCGCCGTCCTCCTCGCTCTTGCTGGCGATGTAGACCGTGCCGGTCTTCGGATGGACCATCATCGCCTCGGCGTTGCGCGGTCCGCCCTGGTACTTCACGGTGAACTGGGTGGCCTTCACCGACATGTCGCGCAGCTTCTTCGGCTCGGGGAAGCGGTAGATCCACACGTGGGACCACTGTCCGCCGAGGTTGTCACCGATGTCGCCGACGTAGACATCGCCGTCCGGGCCGACCGAGACGGCCTCCACGTCCCGCGGTGAGCCGATCCCGCGCATCGCGATCCGCGCGACGGTCTTTCCCGTCCGGCTGTCGACCGCGTAGACGTAGGGCCCGTCCGAGCTGTCGTTGTGCGTCCAGTAGACGCCGGGGTGGGCGCGGCTCGCGGCGAGCCCGCTGGACTCGGCGATCCGGGAGTCCTTGATCTGGAACGACGACGGGGAGTCGTCGTCGGCCGCGGCGGGAGCGGCGGCGGGCAGGGCCACCAGTACGGCGGCACCGAGGAGAGACGGAAGCGGACGCATGGGCCCAAGCCTGCCATCCCGCGGGGGCGCGCAGGGCGGGGGAACCGGGCCCGCGGCCGGGGGCGGGGTTGACCGGGCATGACGCCGCATGTTCCGGGAAAGCGAAGGACACCATTCCCCCCGGAATTCCAAAGGAATTCCTGAACCGCAGATAATTTGATCTGATCCGGGGAACATTTCAGCGAAAATTTATCGGTCATTGACGGCATAGCGGGCGGTGGCATTGCATTAAAGAATGGGCCCGCCCTACGGTCTCTGCCCATGAGCGATTACAACCAGTCCTCTTATGCGCAAACCGCGCCGCCCGCATATCCGGGCACTCCGCAGAACGGTGGCGCGGCCGCGCCGTCCAAGAAGTTCGCGGTCCTCGGGATCGTCGGTTCCCTCGTCGCCCTGGTCGGCTCGCTGGTGAACTGGGTCGTCTCCAGCGAGGACATGAGCGACGGCGGCATCAAGGGGATGGACGGCGACGGCGTCATCACGCTGATCATCGCCCTGGTCGCGACCGTGCTCTTCCTCGTCACCCTGGCCCGTCAGAAGGCTCCGCTCTATCTCGGCGGCGGGCTGCTGGGCGCGGGCGCGGCGATCGTCGCCGCGATCAACATGGCGGACCCGGCGCGGCTGCTCGCCCAGAAGCTGGAGGACGAGGGCCTGCCCGCCGACGCCGCCGAGAAGGCCGCCGAGGACGGCGTGGACAAGTTCGACATCGTCGCGGGTCCTGGAATCTACATGGTTCTGGCCGGTGGTCTGCTGGCGCTCGCCATCGGCATCGTCGGATTCATGAAGTCCCGCAACAGCAACTGATTCACCTTCTATTCACACGTCCGCCACACCGGTTCGATACGGCGGAATCCGCAGGCCCGCATTTTGACCACACGGGGGGTCAAAACGCGGGCCCTCGGATTTTCCGGTCCGGAAGCCGCGCCGGAATTCCCTCCCCGTGCTCCGGCCCCTGGACCCCGGCGGTGCCCGGCCGTCGCCCCCACCCCGCCCCCTTGATTGGAGCGCACTCCAAGGGCTTGGCTGGCCTCATGAAGTACACGCAGCTCGGACGCACAGGTCTCAAGGTCAGCCGACTGGTCCTCGGCACCATGAACTTCGGCCCGCAGACCGACGAGGCGAACAGCCACTCGATCATGGACGCCGCGCACGAGGCGGGCATCAACTTCTTCGACACCGCCAACGTCTACGGCTGGGGCGAGAACAAGGGCCGCACCGAGGAGATCATCGGCAGCTGGTTCGCCCAGGGCGGCGGACGGCGCGAGAAGACCGTCCTCGCCACCAAGGTGTACGGGAACATGGGCACCGACAGCCCGGTCTGGCCCAACGACGACCTGCTCTCGGCCCTCAACATCCGCCGGGCCGTGGACGCCAGCCTCAAGCGGCTGCGCACCGACCACATCGATCTGTACCAGTTCCACCACGTGGACCGCGCCACCCCATGGGAAGAGATCTGGCAGGCGATGGACGTCCTGGTCCAGCAGGGCAAGATCCTCTACGTCGGCTCCTCCAACCACGCGGGCTGGGACATCGCCAAGGCCAACGAGACGGCGCGGCGCCGCGGTTCCTACGGTCTGGTCAGCGAACAGTGCCTGTACAACCTGGCCGAGCGCCGCGCCGAGATGGAGGTCATCCCGGCCGCGCGCGACTACGGCCTCGGAGTGATCCCCTGGTCGCCGCTGCACGGCGGGCTGCTGGGCGGCGCGATCCGCAAGGAGGCGGAGGGCGGTGCCTCCCGCAGCTCGTCCGGCCGCAGCGCCGACGCGCTGAACAGCACCGCGGTGCGCGGGCAGGTGCAGGCGTACGAGGACCTGCTCGACAAGCACGGTCTGGAGCCCGGTGAGACGGCGCTGGCCTGGCTGCTCACCCGGCCCGGGGTGACCGGCCCGATCGTCGGCCCCCGCACCGCCGACCAGCTGGCCTCGGCGGTCCGGGCGACGGAGCTGACGCTGGACGAGGAGCTGCTGCGCTCACTGGACGAGATCTTCCCCGGTCCCGGCCCCTCCCCCGAGGCCTTCGCCTGGTAGCCGCCCCCGGCGGCGGGCACGCGGCCGCGCGCGGCGGGGTCAGCCCCCGAGCGCGGCCGCCACGGCGACGACGAGGAGTATCAGCACCAGCGCGCCGCTCATGATCATGTTTCTGGTCTTCGGGTCCACACCCTGAGACTAGCCGGGCCGTTCAGCGGCCGAGCGGCCAGGCCGCCACCACCTCGTAGCGGGGGTGCCGGCCGGCCACCCCGGGGGTCGGCGGATGGCTGCGGACCAGGCTCAGTTCCCGCACCGGCCACACCCGGCCCGCGAAGTCGGCCAGCTCGGCGACATAGGGCGCGAGGCTGGTGGCGCCGCGGTTGCGGGCGATCGTCAGATGCGGGTGGTACGGGCGGTGCCGGTCCATCGGCACCCCGGCCCGGCGGGCCCCGGCCTCGGCGGAGTCGGCGAGCCCCTTCAGGGCCGCGCTGTCACCGTCCACCCCGACCCACACCACCCGGTCCGCGAACCGTCCGCCGCCCGCGAGCCGCAGCGTATGGGGTTCATGGCGGTGGGCGGCGCGGGCCAGCCGGGTGTGCAGCCCGGGCAGCACCTCCTCGTCCACCTCGCCGAAGAAGGCGAGGGTGAAGTGCCAGCCCGCCCGCTCGGTCCAGCGCAGCCCGTCGGCACCCGGCAGCGCGTGCAGCGCGTCCACCCGGGCGGCCAGCTCGACCATGGCCTCCTCGGGCGGCAGCACGGCGGCGAAGAGTCTCATCCGGCCAGTCTCGCGCACCAAGGCCGCCGGAAGGGCGGGCACCGCGAGGGGCATCTCGTGCCCCGGCAGGGCACACCGGGCGGGGAGGCTCCGCCCGCCGAGCGCGCGGCGGTCCGGCCTAGGCCGCCGGGGCCAGCCGGTCCTCCTCGGTGCGCGGGACGAAGACCACACGCGGATGGCCCCGCCGCAGATCCAGCTTCATCCGCAGACCACCGGCCCGGACCAGGATCAGCCCCACCCCGGCCGCCGCGGCGGCCGAGACCAGTCCGCCCGCGGCGAAGCCCACCCGGGCGCCGAAGGTATCCGTCAGCCAGCCGACCAGCGGGCCGCCGATGGGGGTGCCACCGACGAAGACCATCATGAACAGGCTCATCACCCGCCCCCGCATCGCGGGATCGGTCGCCAGCTGGACGCTGGAGTTCGCCGTGACGTTGAAGGTCAGGCTGAAGATGCCGATCGGCACCATCAGCGCGGCGAAGAGCCAGAAGACCGGGGTCACGGCCGCGGCCACCTCCAGCACGCCGAACATCAGCGCCGCCATGATCAGCAGCCGTCGCCGGGCCACCACCCGGCGGGCCGCCAGCAGCGCACCGGTCACCGAGCCGATCGCGATCAGCGTGTTGAGCAGGCCATACGTACCGGGTCCCGCATGGAAGACATCGTCGGCGAAGGCGCTGAGCCAGATCGGGAAGTTGAAGCCGAAGGTGCCGATGAAGCCGACGAGCACGATCGGCCAGATCAGATCGGGCCGACCGGCGACATAGCGCAGTCCCTCCCGCAGCTGGCCCTTGCCGCGCGGGGTTCGCTCGACGGTGTGCAGCTCACCGGTGCGCATCATCAGCAGACCGATCAGCGGGGCACCGAAGGACAGGCCGTTGATCAGGAACGCCCAGCCGCTGCCCACGGCGGTGATCAGCACACCGGCGATGGCCGGGCCGACCAGCCGGGCGGACTGGAAGTTCGCGGAGTTCAGACTGACCGCGTTGCGCAGCTCACCGGGGCCGACCATCTCGTTGACGAAGACCTGCCGGGTCGGGTTGTCGACGACGGTGACCATGCCGAGCAGGAACGCGATCAGGTAGACGTGCCAGACCTGCACATGGCCGCTGAGGGTGAGCGCGGCGAGCGCCAGACCGCACAGCCCCAGCGCGGTCTGGGTGAACAGCAGCAGCCGGCGGCGCGGACAGCGGTCGGCGATGACGCCGCCGTAGAGGCCGAACAGCAGCATCGGCAGGAACTGGAGCGCGGTGGTGATACCGACCGCGGTGGAGGAGCCGGTAAGGCTCAGCACCAGCCAGTCCTGGGCGATACGGGACATCCAGGTGCCGGTGTTGGATATCACGGCACCGGTGGCGAAGAGGCGGTAGTTGCGGACCTTCAGCGAGCGGAAGGTGCCGCCCTTGGCGCGTCCCGTCGCGGGGGCGCCGGAGGTGCGGGAGTCGGAGTGGGGGTGCGGTGCGGGTGCGGAGTCTGCTCCGGGTCCCGTACTCAAGGGGCTTCGCCTCCTGATGGCTCGGGTTCTTACAAGTGCGCGAGCTTCTCCAGCACGGGCGCGGCGGCACGCAGCGCGTCCCACTCCTCTTCGGACAGCTCTCCGACCAGCTCGGCCAGCCAGGCATTGCGCTTGCGCCGGCTCTCTTCGAGCATGGCCTCCGCCCGTTCGGTCTGCGAGACGACCTTCTGCCGCCGGTCCTCCGGATGCGGCTCCAGCCTGACCAGTCCCTTGGCCTCCAGCAGGGCCACGATGCGGGTCATCGACGGCGGCTGGACGTGCTCCTTGCGGGCCAGCTCACCGGGGGTGGCACTGCCGCACTGGGCGAGAGTGCCCAGCACCGACATCTCGGTGGGGCTGAGCGACTCGTCCACCCGCTGGTGCTTGAGCCGCCGGGACAGACGCATCACCCCGGACCGCAGGGCGTTCACGGCGCTCGCGTCGTCTGGCGGTGCCTCCGCCGAAGGCTGGAGACGGGACGGATCCGGCATGGTCTTTAGCGTAACTCATTACCTCGCCTAAGGAAACCCAGGGAATCCTTTCCCGAGAGTGTCACCCAAAAGAGTGAGATGACTCCGAAAAGTGACGCACAGTGGCTCGATAGGCGGCGACCCTGGGCCGCATGGGATCGAAGGTGCTCAGCCTGCGGATGGACGGTGAGCTGCTGGACCGGATCCGGCAGCACGCCGCGAAACGCGGAATGAGCGTCCAGGACTACGTCATCCGGACGCTCATTCGCGAGGACTTCGACGAGCGTTTCAAGACGTCCGTCGATGAGACGGAGCGCTTCTACGGCCAGGTCGGCTGACCCGGCCGCGCCCCGGCGGAAGGCCGGGGCACGCACTCCGCACGGGGTGGATCAGTTCACCCCGAGAGCCTGCTCGATCGGGTGGAGCAGGAAGTAGACCATGAAGCACAGCCCCACCACGGCCAGCAGCCACGGGATCTCCCGGGTGCGCCGGGTGGCGATCCGCAGCAGCAGGAAGGACAGCACACCGAGGCCGATCCCATTGGTGATGCTGTAGGTGAACGGCATCGAGACCATGGTCAGGAAGGCCGGGATCGCGATGGTGAAGTCGCTCCAGTCGATCTCCTTGACGTTCGCCGCCATGATCAGGAAGCCGACGACCACCAGCGCGGGCGTCGCGGCCTGCGACGGGACCACCTTGGCCAGCGGGGTGAAGACCAGCGCGAGCAGGAAGAGACCGCCGGTGACGATGTTGGCGAGCCCGGTGCGGGCCCCCTCCCCGACACCCGCCGTGGACTCCACGAAACAGGTGTTGGCGGAGGCCGAGCCGAAGCCGCCGCCCGCGACCGCGACACCGTCCACCATCAGGATCCGGCCCATTCCCGGGAGCTGACCGCGCTCATCCGTGAGCTGGGCCTCCTCGCCGACGCCGATGATCGTGCCCATCGCGTCGAAGAAGCCGGACAGCAGCACGGTGAAGACGAAGAGGCAGCCGGTGAGGATGCCGACCTCGTGGAATCCGCCGATCAGGCTGACCTCGCCGATCAGCCCGAAGTCCGGGGTGTCCACGACCTTCTCCGGGACGTTGGGGACGGTCAGCCCCCACGAGGCGTCCGGGATGTCGACCAGCGCGTTGACCGCGACCGCGGCCACGGTCATGGTCACGATGCCGATCAGGATGGCGCCGCGCGTCTTGCGGACGACCAGGACGAAGGTGAGCGCCAGCCCCGCCACGAAGACCAGCACCGGCCAGCCCTGGAGCTTGCCCTCGATACCGAGCCCCATCGGCACGGTGGTGTGGGCCTTGTCCGGGTTGCGGGTGATGAACCCGGCGTCGACCAGGCCGATCAGGGCGATGAACAGCCCGATGCCGATCGCGATGGCCCGCCGCAGCCCGCCGGGGATCGCGGCCATGACCCGTTCCCGCAGTCCGGAGGCGACCAGGACCATCAGCACCAGGCCCGCCAGGACCACCATGCCCATCGCGTCCGGCCAGCTCATCTTGGGGGCGAGCTGGAGCGAGACCACCGCGTTGATACCGAGGCCCGCGGCGAGCGCGATGGGGACGTTGCCGATGATCCCCATGAGCAGCGTGGTCAGCCCCGCCATCAGCGCGGTGGCGGTGACCAGCTGGCCGTTGTCGAGGGTGTGGTGGAACTTGTCCTCACCTGCGCCCAGGATGATCGGGTTCAGTACGACGATGTAGGCCATCGCGAAGAACGTGGCCAGACCGCCGCGGAGCTCCCGGGAGATCGTGGAGCCGCGTTCACTGATCTTGAAGAATGTGTCGATGCCCTTGGTGGGCGGTGCCGGGGTCTGCCGCTTGGCGTCGGCCGGCGCGGGGGCCGAGGGGGACATAAGGACCTCTGTGGTGCGCGAACATCAACAGTGGGCCCTTTGGATGATCAAACAAGGATGCCTACTCAGACCCGGAACGGTTCAGTATGAATATATAAATGGCCGAACGCCAAACGTCTCCCCTGAGCTGCCCGGATGGCACGGGATCCGGTCCGGAACGGCCCCGGGCCCGGCCCGTAAGCTGTGCCCATGACGAAGTGGACCCCCAAGCACGAGGCGCCGCCGCCCCTGGAGGGCAACATTGTGGCGACCATCACCGGTGGCACCATCGTGTGGTTCGTCCTCTTCCTCGTCCAGCTCCCCTTCTACGGCTGGTACGACGACCACGGCCATCTGTGGTGGCTGTGGACCTGTCTGGCCGGTGGCGGCCTCGGGCTGATCGGCATCTGGTACGTCCGGGCCCGTGAGGCCGCACTCCGCCGCGCCGACCGGGGCCGGCCGGCGGCCGACGGCGGCTGACGGCCGCCGCGGGGCCCGCCGGCCGCGGCCGACGATCGACGCCTGGACAGGTGAACGGCGCGCCGCGCACGTACCGTCGAAGGCATGCCGGACCGGGTCGCCCCGGGACTGACCGCCGCCGAGGTCGCTGAGCGCGTCGCACGCGGTGAGATCAATGACGTCCCGGTGCGCTCCTCGCGCTCCTTCACCGAGATCGTCCGCGCCAATGTGCTCACCCGCTTCAACGCGATCATCGGCGTACTGTTCCTGATCATCCTGGTGGTCGGTCCGATCCAGGACGGACTGTTCGGCTTCGTGATCGTGGCCAACACCCTCATCGGGATCGTCCAGGAGCTACGGGCCAAGAAGACCCTCGACTCGCTCGCCGTCATCGGCGAGGCCCGGCCGACCGTCCGCCGCGACGGTGTGGCCACCGAGATCCCCACCGGCCGGATCGTCCTGGGCGACCTCATCGAACTGGGTCCCGGGGACAAGTGCGTCGTGGACGGCGAGGTCACCGAGGCCGAGGGGCTGGAGATCGACGAGTCGCTGCTCACCGGCGAAGCCGATCCGGTGCTCAAACAGCCCGGTGACACCGTGATGTCGGGCAGCTTCGTGGTCGCGGGCGGCGGCGCCTTCACCGCCACCCGGGTCGGCCGCGAGGCGTACGCCGTCCAGCTCGCCGAGGAGGCGTCCCGCTTCACCCTGGTCGCCTCCGAACTGCGCAGCGGTATCAGCCAGATCCTGAAGTACGTGACCTGGATGATGATCCCGGCCGCGATCGGCCTGGTGATCAGCCAGTTCGTGGTGAAGGGGAACGACTGGCGGGAAGCGGTGCGGCGGATGGTGGCCGGGATCGTGCCGATGGTCCCCGAGGGTCTGGTGCTGCTCACCTCCGTCGCCTTCGCGATCGGGGTGATCCGGCTGGGCCGCCGGCAGTGCCTGGTGCAGGAGCTCCCCGCGATCGAGGGGCTGGCCCGGGTGGACGTGGTCTGTCTGGACAAGACCGGCACCCTCACCGAGGGCGGGATGGACGTCCGTGAGCTGCGGCTGCTCGACGGACACGGCGACGCACCCGGCGACGGACACGACGGGCGCGGGGGCGGGCACGACGAGGGCTATGTGGGGCAGGTGCTGGGCGCCCTCGGCGCCAGTGACCCGCGTCCCAACGCCAGCCTCCAGGCGATCATCGACGCCTATCCCCGCCCGGACGGGTCCGACGGTGCCGACGGCGGCTGGCGCTCCCGGGACGTGCTGCCGTTCTCCTCGGCCCGCAAGTACAGCGGCGCCACCCTCGACGCCCCCGACGGGCGGCGCGCCACCTGGCTGCTGGGCGCGCCCGAGGTGCTGCTGGCCGAGGGCGATCCGGCGCTGGGCCAGGTGGACGAGCTGAACGCGCGCGGTCTGCGGGTGCTGCTGCTGGCCCGTGCCGAGGACGGGACGGGCCCACCGGCCGCCGGGGGCCCGGGCCCCCGGCCGGTCACCGCCGTCGCCCTCGTCGTCCTGGAGCAGCGGCTGCGGCCGGACGCCGCCGACACCCTGCGCTACTTCGCCGAGCAGAACGTCGCCGCGAAGGTGATCTCCGGTGACAACGCCGTCTCCGTCGGGGCCGTCGCGGCCGAGCTGGGGCTGCCCGGCGCCGCGCACGCCCTGGACGCACGGCGGCTGCCCGCCGAAACCGCCGGGATGGCCACCGCGCTGGAGGACGGAACGGTCTTCGGACGGGTCACCCCGCGCCAGAAGCGGGACATGGTGGGCGCGCTCCAGTCGCGCGGCCACAACGTGGCCATGACCGGCGACGGCGTCAATGACGTACTGGCGCTGAAGGACGCGGACATCGGCGTCTCGATGGGCTCGGGCAGTGAGGCCACCCGCGCGGTCGCCCAGATCGTGCTGCTCGACAACAGCTTCGCCACCCTGCCGTCGGTGGTGGCCGAGGGCCGCCGGGTGATCGGCAATATCGAGCGGGTGGCCCGGCTCTTCCTGGTGAAGACCGTCTACTCGGTCCTGCTCGCGGTGCTGGTGGTGTGCTTCCGGGTGGAGTACCCGTTCCTGCCCCGCCATCTGACGCTGCTGTCCACGCTGACCATCGGCGTGCCCGCGTTCTTCCTGGCGCTGGCCCCCAACAAGGAGCGTGCCCGGCCGCGGTTCGTGCGCAGGGTGATGCGGTACGCCATCCCCGCCGGGGTGATCGCGGGTGCGGCCACCTTCGCCGCGTATCTGCTGGCCCGTCACCACTACACGGGCCGGGGCGCGCTCCAGGCCGAGACCAGCGCCGCCACGCTGACGCTGTTCCTCATCGCGCTGTGGGTGCTGGCCATCGTGGCCCGGCCCTACACCTGGTGGCGGATCGGTCTGGTGCTGGCGATGGCCCTGGGGTTCGTGACCGTACTCGCCACCCCGTGGCTCCAGCACTTCTTCGCGCTGCGCCTGGTGGGGACGGCGATGCCGTGGACGGCGGTGGGCATCGCCGCCATGGCCTCGGCGGTGCTGGAGTGGGTGTGTCGCCGGATCGCCGCGAACGGCGATCCGGCGTCCTGAACCGGCCTGGAGGCCGCTACCGCACGTCCACGAAGTCGGCCGTGGACTTCACCGGCGCGGTGGTGCCGGTGCCCGCGAAGTTCCAGCGGAAGTAACCGTCCTCGACGGCGGTGACGGTCGTCTTGAGCGCGCCCGCGGCGGCCGACTTCACCGTCTTCACCGCGGTGTAGGTGGAGCTGTTCTTCTTGCGGAACTCCAGCGTCACGGGCTGGACCGTGTAGCCCGCGTAGGCGGCCGTCTCCCAGTTGGCGCGGGTCAGCGCACCGGTGACGGTGATCGTCCGGCCCTTGCGCACCGGCTCGGGCGAGGCGTTGACGGTCAGCTTGGCGGCGCGCCGCACGGTGAAGGACGCGGCCTTCTCCGTGTTCATGTAGTCGTCGTCCTTGGCGTCGACCAGCACATTGGCGTACCAGGTGCCCGCGGGGTCGTTGTCGATGAAGTCGACCCGCGGGTCCACGGTGAAGGACGCCGTGCAGGTGGAGGTGTGGGCGTCGGTGGCCGAGGCGACGCACTTCGCCGGGCCGGTCGCGTCCAGGTACCCGTAGGACGGGCCGTCCACCCAGATCTGCGCGTCCTTGATCCCCGAGTTGTCGGAGGCGGTGACGGCGACCGTGAAGGTCTTGGCCTTCGTGGTCCCCACCACGACGTCCTTGCTGCTCACCGTCACGCTGCTGATCGCCGTGTCACCGAAGCCGTCCGCCTGCGCGGCGGGCGCGGTCAGGGCGCCCACCCCCGCGGCGGTGGCGGTGGCGAGCACGACGAAGGTCATGCGCTTGCGCATCGATTCCCCCACAGAATGCTGAGGGCCCCGGGCCGCGAATGTCGCGGTCGGGGCCGGAACTGGCACAACTGTACGATCTTCACGGGCCGTTCACAATGTTGTGGATGTTCCACGATGCGGATGCCTCCCGGAAACCGCCCACGGCCGGCCCCAACCCGCCAGTAATGTGGGCGATATGACGGGGCACCGCTTTCGCGCAGACGAGATCGACACCAGCAAGCCGCATTCGGCACGCATGTACGACTACTTCCTGGGCGGCAAGACGCACTACGCGGTCGACACCCAGGCCGCCGAACAGGTCGAGGCCGTCTGGCCGGACGTCAAACCCTGGACCCGCGCCAACCGGTCCTTCATGCACCGCGCGACCCGCTGGCTCGCCGCCGAGGCCGGGATCCGGCAGTTCCTCGACATCGGCACCGGCATCCCCACCGAGCCCAACCTCCACCAGGTGGCCCAGGGCGTGGCGCCGGAGTCCCGGGTGGTCTACGCGGACAACGACCCCATCGTGCTGGCCTACGCCCAGGCGCTGCTGCTCTCCACCCCCGAGGGCCGCACCGCGTACCTGCACGCGGACATCACCGAGCCCGAGGCGGTCCTCGCCTCCGAGGAGCTGCACTCCACGCTCGACCTGACCCGGCCGGTGGCGCTGTCGCTCAACGCGGTCCTGCACTTCATCGCCGATGAGCAGAAGCCGTACGACATCGTGCGACGACTGGTCGACGCGCTGGCGCCGGGGAGCTATCTCGTGCTGTCCCACGGCTCGCCGGACCGCCGCCCCGGCATCTCGGACGCGGTCACCAACCTCTACCGCAGCAGCGGCATCCACGTCCAGGGCCGCACCCAGGAGGAGATCCTGCCGTTCTTCGACGGTCTCGAACTGGTCGAACCGGGCGTGGTGATGCCGCACCGCTGGAAGCCGGAGAGCGAGCGGGCGCGGGCCGAGGCGGAGGCCCTGGACCTGTGGATCCACGCGGGCGTGGCCCACAAGCCCTGACGCGGACGGCCCCGCAGCCGCCCCCGGAGGGACGGCGGCGGGGCCGCCGTGGGTCATGGATCAGGCGGTCAGCACCTCTTGATCTCGCCCGAGGACTCGAAGTGGCTGGACTGCGTCCACAGCGCCCCGCCGATGTCCTGTACCGAGTACCACACCCCGCCGCCACCGACCTTGAGGGCGCACCAGACCCGGGCGGTCTCACCTCGTTGGAACGTTCCCGCCCTGCGGGACCTGGTGCTGGCCTTCTCGTAGACCGGCGCCGGTTCGAAGGCCTTCAGCTCCACATAGCCACGCTTGGAGGCCGGCACATGATGATCCGCCTGGGCCACCGGCGACACCATCGCCGTCAGCGCGACCGCCGCTCCGACCAGCGCCGTCCCTCGTACGAGCTTGCTCATGGGCACACTCCCTGAACGTCCGAACTGCCATCGGTCCGGACCCGGAGGTCCCGCGAGACCTCGTGTTCCCCTCGGCCCCGCGCCCCCGCGTCCTGCCCGTCAGTCTGCCGGGGCGGGGGGCGGAGGGCGTTAGCACTCGGTCCACGGCCCACTTGGCTCTGCGTCGATGCGGCGGGACAGGGCCTAGTCGAACCAGCGGGCGCGGGCCAGTTCCTCGGTGCGGGTCAGGTCCTCGAGCAGGGCGGCCACCTCGAAGCGGCGGGACCACTGGCCCGCGGCCCAGGACAGTCCGGCCGCGACACCCTCGACCGTCGAGGCGTGCAGAGTGCCGTCCAGGTACCGCCAGTCGAGCTCGGTCCCGCCCTCGACCAGCAGTTCCTCATGCTCGACATACGACAGCGGGGCGTCCGGGAGGAGTTCGCGCACCGCCTCCGCGACCTCGTGGGGGTCCCCCTGGGAGACCACCGGCGCCGGGTACGCCTCGGTCAGCCGCCGCACCTGGAACAGCTCCGCCAGGTCCGCCGCCCGCGCCGGGGCCACCGGCAGCAGGGCCCGGCCGTCCGCCTCGGCCAGCGGCATCAGGTCGGGCGCGTCCGCGACCAGCGCCTCGCCCGCGTCCACCACGCGCGGACGCCCGTCCACCACGGCCCGCAGATCGTCCGGCAGGGTCACCTGTTCGGGGTCGAGACCGGCCAACTGCCCGTAGAGCGAGCGCAGCTGGGCCGGGGTCACCTCGCGGTCCGGGTCGGCCAGCCGGGCCAGCAGCTCGGCCGCGCCGCCCGGTTCGTCCAGCAGCGCCGCCACCGAGGTCCGCACCCCGAGGGCGCGCAGCACCTGCTCGTCCTCGAACCCGGCCGCGTCCACCGCCTCGTAGAGCCCGGCCAGCAGCGGATCGCCGCCGGCCGCGCGCAGTCCGGCGGGACGGCGGCCGTCCAGCACCGGATGGCCGCGCAGCCACCACGCGGTGTACGACCGCACGGCCTCCGTGGTGCCGTCCGGCAGCAGCACCCGCACCGGCGCGGTCAGCGCGTCCCGCAGCGGCGGCTGGGCGAGCATCGCCAGCGCCGCCGGCCAGGCGTCGTCGTCCACCAGGTCCAGATCCCGCACCGCCACGATCTCGGTGGCCACCGGCGGCACCGGGGTCTCCGGCAGCCGGTCCAGCGCGTCCTCGCACCACACGTCCACCGCGTCCAGCACACCCACGTCATCGGGCTCGGTGTAGTCGCCCTCGCGCGGCTCCAGCTCATCCGGGTCCAGCACCACATCGGTCGCCCGGACCAGGGCAAAGCCCGCCAGCACCCCGACGGCGGCCAGCGGCTGTTCGCCCCAGCGCTCGGCCAGCTCGGCGTCGCACGCGGCGAGTTCGCCCTCCCGCATCACCCGTTCGAAGGCGCTCCCGGGCAGCACCAGCTCACCGGCCGGGGCCAGCTCCCCGTCCTCGTCCGGCAGCGCCAGCGCGGCCAGCCACGGTTCGTCTCCGGGCGCCAGCCGGGCCTGCTGGACCAGCCCGAGGACGGTGTCGGCCAGCGCGTCGGCGTCCAGCGCCGCGCCCAGCCCGGCGCCGTCCTCCGGGAACGGGTCGTAGTCGTCCTCCGCCTCCAGCGAATGCGCCACGGCGGCCCGCACCTGGGGGGTGGTCAGCACGGCGCGCGGGGTGGCCGGGGTCGCGCCCAGCTTCTCCAGCAGCGGATGCGCGGCGTCCGGGTGCGCGACCTTCAGGCCCAGCCGGGCCAGCGTGCGATGAGTCTCGGCGACGCCCTCGCCCTCGCCGATGTCGGTCTCCCCGGGCAGCGGGAGCAGCACCTGCCGCGGCCCGATCGTCGTCCGGCCGTCGGCCAGCGGCACCGGCAGCCCGCTGAGCCGGTCCGGGTCGGTCCCGGCCAGCGCGTCGTACAGCCGCCGCCACCAGGACGGGTCGCGCTCCACCCCCGCCAGCCGGTCGATCACCTCGCCCAGCGGCACCCGCGCCACCTCGAGCACCCGCAGCTCCGTCCGGCGCTCGAGACCGGCGGGCAGCAGGGTCGGGAACAGCTCGGCCAGCACCTCCACGGTCGCCGCGCCCGCGCCCTCGACGATCTCCGCGTCCCGGGGGCGCAGCGCGTACGGCTCGCCCTCCAGCGCGCCGGGCGCCAGGACGTCGTCGTCCCAGCCGCCGAGATCGGGGGCCGCGGTCCGCTCCGGCGTCCCGCCCGCGGCGCCCACCGCCGGTCCGCCCTCCGCCGCGTCCGGGCCGAGCGCGTCCGGCGAACCCAGCCAGCCGGCCACCGGTTCGCGGCCGCTCTCGCCCGCCGCGGGCGCCGCCGCACTGGGCAGGAACGGCACCCGCGGCAGCCGCTCCAGCACCCGCTGCCGCAGCTCACCGTCCAGCTCGCCCTTGCCCAGCCGGCCCGGGACCAGGCCGATCGTGCCGACCCCCACCGGATGCCAGTCACGCAGCAGCGCGGCGTACGCCTCGGCCGCGCGGTCCAGCAGGAAGTCCGTGAGCGGGCCGGGCGCGGTGTGCCGGCGGGTGGGCTCCAGCGGGAACGAGGCGATCAGCAGCGCGGGCAGCCCCATCGGCTCGTCGGTGGGCGTCGGCGCGTGCACCACCGGGGCCGTGGCGGGCCGCACCGGCGCGCCCTCGGCGTCCACCGGCACCGCCCAGGTCACCGACCACACCGGCCGCAGCCGCTCCTCGACCGGGCGGTCGGCGAGCAGCGCGGTGTCCAGCCGTCCGCCCGCGCTCTCGGTGCGCCAGCGCGTCGTACCGCGCTCACCGCTGTCCTCGACGACCGTGTACGGCCCCTCGGCGCGGCGCCGCAGCGTCCGTACGCCCTCGGGGGTCTCGACCACGACCTCGGCCAGTCCGGGCAGGGTCAGCAGCAGCGCGTCGTCGACCCCGGCGAGCAGCCGCTCGGCCACGTCCAGGGCGGCGCCGTCGCGCAGCGGCAGCACCACGACGGTGTCGTAGCCCTCCGGCGCGCTGCCCTCGGCGGGCAGCGGCAGCCGCAGCAGCGGAACGTGCCCGTCCCGGCGGCGCAGCTCGTCCGCCAGCCCCGGCGCGGCCTCCGCGGTGCGCAGGGTCAGCTCCCGCGCCTCGGCCAGCGACCAGCGGATCCCGCCGCTCCGGCCGACGACCGCGGGTTCGTCGCTCACCGCGAGCACCGCCGCGAACCCGACACCGAACCGGCCCACGGCGCTGTCCGGCTCGTCCCGCTTGGCGGAGGCCCGCAGCGTGGACAGCGACTCGGCCCCGGCGGCGTCCAGCGGGGCGCCGGTGTTGGCGGCGGCCAGCACGGCCGGGTCGCCGTCGGTGGCCGGGTGCAGGGTGAGCCGCAGCCGCCCCGGGACCCCGGCGCGGGCGGCGGCGTCCGCCGCGTTCTGCGCGAGCTCGACGATCAGCCGGTCGCGGTGGCCGCCGAGCGCGAGGTCCTCCTCGGCGTTGGCGTCCTCCCGGAAGCGGGCGGACGAGGCGGCCCAGGCGTCCAGCACGCCGCGCCGCAGTCGCGCGGTCCCGAACGGGTCCGCGTCCTCGGTCGCGCCTCGCACCATCGCCGTGCTGCTCACGTCTCGCCTCCGGAGTTCCTGGTCCGTGCCCTGCGGTCCTGCCGTACGGGTGCCCGTAGCCGGGTTCCCCACGAGACGCGATTTTCCACCGCACTCGCCGGACCCCCGCGCGCCCGAGGTGCGTCCACCTGCGAACGCCCCTGGTGATGACGGACCCTAGCGGCGAACGTACCCCTCCCGCGATCCACCCCGGCGCCGGACGGGCGGCCACCGGCATCCGCCGCACCGGAGGCCGGTCACCACCCGGTCGCGGACGACCCCCACGGACTCCCCGGCGGCCCGGCCGAGCGGACGCGAACGCGAACGCGCCCGGACGGCCGGGACCGCCCCGGTGCAGATGTCCGCGGCCGATCCCCACGCCCCGGCCGTCCGGGTCACGGCCCGCACCCGTGCCGGTTGAGCACCAGGGCCGCTGTGCCGGGGAACGCCGGAGGCGGTGACCCGCCGGGCGGCGGTCGCCGCGTTGTGACAGAGGCACGGGCCCCACGGCGGAGCCACGGCCGCCGTGGTGCGGCAACGGCCGGGCCACGGTGCGGCGGCCCGCGCACCGCCGTACCGCACGGGCCCCGCCCCGGCGGACGCACGGCCGGGGTCACCCGCGTGGGGAACGCCGGAGGCCGTGAGCCGCCGGGCGGCGGTCGCCGCGTTGTGGCCGGGGCTCGGCCCGTGAGCACCGGCCCGGGGCGTGAGGCCACCGGGGAGGGTTGATGCCGCCGTGGGCAACGCCCCGGCTCGCCGACCGAAGCCCGAGGACACCCACCGCCGCAGCGCACGGGCCCCACGGCGGACGCACGGCCGCCGTGGTGCGGCAACGGCCGGGCCACGGTGCGGCGGCCCGCGCACCGCCGTACCGCACGGGCCCCGCCCCGGCGGACGCACGCCGGGGTCACCCGCGTGACGGAACGGATCACCCGGCCGGCGCGGGCTCGGGGCCCCGACCGGGCGGCCGGGGCGCTGGGATCGCCCCATCCGCGCCGGGTCCGGGACCGCTGCCCGCGGAGGGCTAGGAGTGGCCGAGTTCCTCGGCCGGGGCGTCCGGCTCCACCGAGCCGCCGGTGCGGTCCGGGTGGAGCGGCATCGGTTCGACGACCGTCTCGTCGAGGACGGGCTCCGCCGGACGCGGCGGCTTCGGCATCACGGCCGCCTCGGAGTGCGCCCCGCAGCCGTACGACAGGGACACCACACGGCCGTCCGCCGGGCTGAACTCATTGGCGCAGACCCCGAACGCCTGTCGCAGCGAACCCGCGAGCGGCATCAGGAAGCCGCAGCTCGCACAGGTGCCGGGGGCCGCCTGCGCCATCGGGGTCTTCGCGCCGAACGCGTCGTCCCAGCGGTCGGCGGCGTCGTGGAGGCCGTACCGGGAGAGCACCCGGGCGCGGCGCATGCCCAGTTCCTCGGCGATGGCCGCGATCGAGCCGGTCGCGGGCGCGGCCCCCTGGACGGCGGGCGCCCCGGGCGTCACGTCCGCCTCCTCCAGCGCGGCGAGCTGCTGCATCTCCTCGGAGACCACGGAGTTGGGCGGCGGGGCGTCCTCGCCCGAGAAACCCGCCTCCAGCCGCAGGTCCTCGGCCTCGGTGGGGAGCAGGTCCCCCGGCCCCATGTCGCCGGGGCGCAGCCGCTCGCTCCACGGCACCCATTCGGGCGCCAGCAGCGCGTCCGGGCCGGGCACCAGCACCGTCTCGTCCAGCGTGACGGCCTTCGCCCGCGAGGCACGGGTGACGGTGACCGCCCAGCGCCAGCCGCGGTAGCCCGGTTCGGAGGCTTCGAAGAGGTGGGTGACGACGCGGTCTCCTTCCGCGACGGCACCGACATGCTCGCCCACCGTCCCGGGCCCGGCCACTTCCCCGGCTGCCTCGCGGGCGAGTTCGACCGCCTCGGCGCACAGGCGGTCAGGGGTACGGCTTCGCATCGCAGCACTCACAGGATCGATTCTCTCTTCCACGCCGTCGCAGCCGTCTGACGAGTGCGCCAGCCGACCGCCGGACGGCGGGACTGCGGACGGAGCGGACCGTGGGACCGCGTCGACGTCCGCGCCCGATCCGACCTCGGGCGCACCTTGTACGTTCCATTCTGCGGGATGGGAACTCGGTACATGGCCAGGAACGACCGTCGGTGGCGCGCTACGCACGCTACCTTGTCCGGCCGGGCCGCCCCCACCCCCGTCCCCGCCCGATCCTCCGTCATCCGTCCCAGCCGAACCGCGTTTGCGCAGGACAGAGCGGGGTTCCCGAGGGATGCCATGGGTGTCGGAGTGAACCGAACCGATCCGGAAAGCCGCCGAAGGTCTCACGTACCGGCCGTGTTGGCTGCACCATGGTCAGGTGGCAGCCATGCGGTTCCAGGGGAGCGGCCCGATCCAACGGTCGGGCCGCTGGATCGCCCGCGCACTGCACCTCCCCTTCACCGCGACCGGCCGCGGCATCCGGCGGGCGACCCATGCGCACGGCGCCGGGGAGTCCGGGCTGGGCAAACTGATCGAGCTGCACGCGGTGAACTCGGCGGGCGACATGATGATCACCGTCGCGCTCGCCTCCACGATCTTCTTCTCGGTCCCGACGGACGAGGCGCGCGGCCGGGTGGCGCTGTATCTGGCCATCACCCTGGCCCCGTTCGCCCTGCTGGCCCCCGTCGTCGGTCCGCTGCTGGACCGCATCCCGCACGGCCGCCGCGCGGCGATGGCGGGCGCGATGCTCACCCGGGCCGTGCTGGCGCTGACGATGGCGGGCGCGGTGGTGGGCGGCGGTCTGGAGCTGTATCCGGCGGCGCTGGGCGTGCTGGTGGCGTCCAAGGCGTACGGAGTGGTGCGGTCCGCGATCGTGCCACGGCTGCTCCCACCACGGTTCTCGCTGGTCAAGGCGAACTCCCGGGTGACCCTGGCCGGGCTGCTCGCCACCGGGGTCGCCGCGCCGCTGGGGGCCGGGCTGCATCAGCTGGGGCCTAGCTGGCCGCTCTACGGCGCGTTCGTGATCTTCATGGCGGGCACGTTCCTGTCCTTCACGCTGCCGCACAAGGTGGACTCGTCCCTGGGCGAGTCGCGGGCGCGGCTCACCTCCGGCACCCACCATCTGCATCTGCCCGCCTCGGTGCACCGGCCGCGGCCCAGGCCGACGACGCCCTCGGGGGCGCGGCTGGGGACGAAACCGGGCGGACGGTTCGCCGGCGCGTTCGGCGGACGGTTCGGCGGTGCCTTCCGCGAGCTCTTCGGCCGGCGCCCGGCCGACCGGCTCGGCGGCCGGGAGCGGCGCCCCGGGCTGCGTACCGTCGGCCCGTCCGTCCTGCACGCCCTCCAGGCGTGTGCCGCGCTCAAGACGCTGTCCGGCTTCCTCACCCTGTTCCTCGCCTTCCTGCTGCGCGACCAGCCGGTGGGCGGGCTCGGACCCGAACTCTCCCTGGGCCTGGTCGCGGTCGCGGCGGGCGGCGGGAACGCCCTGGGCACGGCGATCGGCGCCTGGCTGCGGGCCCGCGGGCCGGAGCGGATCATCGCCGTGGTGCTGACCTCGGCCCTCGGGGTGCTCATCGTGTCGGCCGCGCTGTACGGCGTGGTGACGGTCGCCGCGGTCGCCGCCACGGCGGGCATCGCCCAGGCGCTGGGCAAGCTGTCGCTGGACGCGCTCATCCAGCGCGACGTACCGGAGGAGGTCCGCACCTCGGCGTTCTCCCGTTCGGAGACCACACTCCAGATCGCATGGGTGATCGGCGGGGCCGTCGGTATCGCGCTGCCGCTCAACGGGGTGCTGGGGATGGCGGTCGCCGCGGGGGTGATCGCCCTGGGCGTCGCCGTGAGCGTACGGGGGCTGCTGACCGCCTCCCGGCACGGCGCACCGCGCCCCCGGGTGGCCTGACCGGCGTCCGTCCGCGGGGCGAAACGCTCTGGGACGAACCCGCGCGCGGCATGATCGGAACGGACCGATAGCCTGCCCGCATGACCGCTGCGCTGTTTTCCAGGGGCAAGGGCCGCCGGGCCGCCACCGCCGCCTGCGCTGTTGCCCTCGGGCTCATCGCCCTCTCCGCCTGCGACAAGCCGACTCCGATCGCGACGGTGACGGTCGGCTCGACCACCGTGACCGCGGAGGCCGCCGAGGACTGCTACAGCGAGAGCGGGCAGCTCAGCAAGTCGGCGCTGAACAAGTGCCTGGACAAGGCGCCGGAGAAGACGATCAAGGTGACCACCGGTGAGAAGGTGCGCATCGGCGTCGACCCGAAGATCGCCGAGTCCGGCTGGGCCGTGGTGGCCGGTACCCCGGTCATGAACGAGCCGAGCAAGGAGACCTACCGCAGCTTCGACAGCGAGGCCCTGCTGTCGCAGTCGAACCCCCAGACGGGGCAGTCGACTCCGGTCAACAAGGTCACCCTCACCGTCGTCCAGGTGGACGACGGCGGGAAGGGCAGCCAGCGTCCCAAGGGCATCTGGCGCTTCAAGCTCGAGCGGGACTCCTGACGGACGACCGGCGCCCATGCGCGCGCTGATCGTCACGGCCGTCGCCGCCGAGCGGGACGCGGTGGTACGGGGCCTCGCCCGGCACCTCCGCGCCGCCGCCCCGGCGGGCGGATCCGGGAGCATCGGCGAGGCCACCGCACCGGACGGGGCCGCCGCCACCGGAACAACGGCCGCGCCGGGAGCACCGGGTGAGTCAGCGCCGCCGGACGGGCCGGGCATCAGCGGCGCCGGCCGGCGCATCGCGTCCGGCCGGGACGCCGCGCGTGCCGAGGTCACCCTGCCCGGCGCCATCCTGCACCGCCTGACCCGGTCCGGCTCCCCGGCGCTCACCGTCGACGTCCTGGCCGCCGGGGTCGGCCCGGCGGCCGCCGCTGCGGGCACCGCCACCGCGCTGACCGCCGCCGCGCTCGCGGGCACCCCCTATGACCTGGCCGTATCGGCCGGTATCGGCGGCGGCTTCACCGTTCCAGCCGGTGCCGGTGCCGACGCCGGTTCCGGGGACGCCCCTCGCGCCCCGCTCGGCTCGGTCGTCGTCGCCGACGCCGTGGTCGCCGCCGACCTCGGCGCGGAAACCCCCGACGGCTTCGCCGCCGTCACCGACCTCGGCTTCGGGACCGTCGCACACCTGCCGCCCGCCGACCTCGTGGCCGCGGCCGCCGAGGCCGCCCGCGCGGCGCGCGGCACCGTGCTCACCGTGTCGACCGTGACCGGCAGCGCCGGACGGGCCGCGGAGCTGCTGCGGCGTCATCCGCGGGCCACCGCCGAGGCGATGGAGGGATTCGGGGTGGCCGAGGCGGCCGCCGCGCAGTCCGTGCCCGTCCTGGAGGTACGGGCGGTCTCCAACGCCGTCGGCCCGCGCGACCGTGCCGCCTGGCGGATCGGCGAGGCGCTGGAGGCCCTGGCCGACGCCTTCGGGCGCCTCGTACCCGTCCTCAGCACCTGGACCCGGGCCCCGGGCCCGGACCCCGACCGGGAAGGAACCGGGCCGTGACCGAGCCCCTGAAGATCGCGTACTCCCCGTGCCCGAACGACACCTTCGTCTTCGACGCCTGGGCCCACGGCCGCGTTCCCGGGGCTCCACCGCTGGACGTCACCTTCGCGGACATCGACATCACCAACGGGATGGCCGAGCGCGGGGAGTTCGACGTACTGAAGGTGTCGTACGCCGTTCTCCCGTGGGTGCTGGACCAGTACGCGCTGCTGCCGTGCGGCGGGGCGCTGGGCCGTGGCTGCGGTCCGCTGGTGCTGACCCGGGAGCCCGGCCGGGCGGCCGACCTGGCGGGCCGGACGGTCGCGGTGCCGAGTGAGCGTTCGACGGCCTATCTGCTGTTCCGGCTGTGGGCCGCGACCGAAGTCCCGGACGGGGTCGGGCAGATCCAGGTGCTGCCGTTCCACGAGATCATGCCCGCGGTGCGCGACGGCAAGGTGGACGCCGGACTCGTCATCCACGAAGCCCGGTTCACCTACCGGGACTACGGCCTGCACTCCCTCGCCGACATGGGCGAGCACTGGGAGTTGACGACCGGGCTGCCGATCCCGCTCGGCGCGATCATCGCCAAGCGCTCACTGGGAACCGAGCGGCTGCGCGCACTCGCCGACGCCGCCCGCGCCTCGGTGCGGATGGCCTGGGACGACCCGGAGGCGTCCCGCCCGTATGTGCTGGCGCACGCCCAGGAGATGGACCCGGCCGTCGCCGACCAGCACATCGGTCTGTACGTCAACGAGTTCACCGCCGGGCTGGGCGAGGACGGCTACGCCGCGGTGCGGGGGCTGCTGACCCGCGCGGCGGCCGAGGGGCTGGTACCGCCCCTCGGCCCCGATGCGCTGGAATTCGCCTGACCGTCGTTCCCGGGCATCAGCGCGACACGTCTCCGCCGTCCCTTTGTCCGGAACTCGTCGCTGAGCGTGTCTGATTCATTACGTTCCGGGGGCCCGCACGGTGCGGGGCGCCCGGGTCGGACGTCGGACCGATCAGACGTCGAGCTGATCGGCGACCGCGCGCAGCATGCCCGCGATCTTGTGGCCGTGCGCCTTGTCCGGATACCGGCCGCGCTCCAACTGCTGGGTCACGTTCTCCAGCAGGGTGGTCAGATCCTGGACGATGGACGCCAGCTCGTCCGGCTTGCGCCGCTGGGCCGCCGCGACCGACGGTGTCGGGTCAAGGATCGTCACCGAAAGTGCCTGGTCACCGCGGTTTCCCGCCACCACGCCGAATTCCACGCGCTGCCCCGGCTTCAGGGCGTCCACGCCGTCCGGAAGCACTGACGAGTGCACGAAGACGTCACCGCCGTCATCGCGGGAGAGAAAGCCGAAGCCCTTCTCGCTGTTGAACCACTTGACCTTGCCGGTAGGCACGTCTGTCCTCGTCCTCGTCGCTCGTCGGAAAACACGGAAAAACAGCTCTGGATAGCACTACAGCGGGTCGTAGGACCCGCCACCACCAAGGCTAATGGTCCCGAGCCTGGTGACAAGACGTACCCGGATGGTTCCGGGTGGTTCGCATGGGCGCTCAGGCACCGATCTACCCTGGTGCGGTGAGCAATGAAACCCCGCACCGTGGCAGCCCTCCCGACGGGCCGGGCGACCGGCTGGTCCGTATCGGCGTGATCGTCTTCGTCGTCGGCGCGATCGCCACCCTGGCCACCGTCGCACCCATGTTCCTGGGCGCGGATCCGCTGCCCACCGCCGCGTATCTGATCTCGATGCTCATGGGCGTCGGCTTCGCGCTCGCCGCGGCCGGGGTGCTGCGGTCGATCACGGCGCAGCGACGGGAGGCCGCGCGGGTCACGGACGGCCGCTAGGCCGTGTCCGGTCGGTCTTCCTGCCGGTCTTCGTGGATCAGCTTCCGGCCGACCGGCCGTCGAGGTGCTCCGCCAGCCACACCGGGAACGCGGTCAGATCGGTGAGCACCACGTCGGCCCCGGCCTGACGCAACTCCTCCGCACCGCAGGGACCGGTGGGGACCGCCACCGACAGCGCGTCCGCGAGGCGCGCGCCCCGTACGTCGCCGGTGTGGTCGCCGACGTAGACCGTCGCCCCGTGCTCGCGCAGCGCCTCCGCCTTGGCCTCGGCCCACAGCCAGCCGACGACCGCGTCCGGCACGATGCCCAGGTGGCTCAGGTGGAGTTCGGCGTTGGGCTCGTGCTTGGCGGTCACCACGACACTGCGGCCCCCGGCCCGCCGCACCGCCTCGATCGCCTCCCGGGCACCGGGCAGCGCGGCTGTGGGCGCTATCGCGAACTCCGGGTAGAGCGCGCGGTAGAGATCGCTGATCTCCGGGATCCGCTCATCGGGGAACCAGTGTGCGAGCTCCTGCTCCAGCGGCGGCCCCAGCCTGGTGACGGCCAGCTCCGCGTCGACGAAGGTGCCGGTGCGGGCGGACAGCTCCTCGTACGCCGCCTTGATACCGGGCCGGGAGTCGATGAGCGTCATGTCCAGGTCGAAGCCGACCGTCACCGTGTGCGAAGCCATGTCCTTCATTGTGCCGTCCGCGCGGCGGCCTCCCGCGGTCAGGTTGACCTGCCGCGTTGACACGGTGGGTTGACCCAAGGGACCGCGCGGTAGGAGTCAGCCCCGGCGCCGCGCCCGCCACACCAGGAAGAGCACCGTGGCGACGGCCGCGGCCCGGACGATCACCGGCCAGGTGTCCGTCAGCGCGTCCTTCATCCCGTCCTTCGGGATCGGGTCGCCCCACTTGCCGTTGGCACGCCCCCACAGCCAGACCATGCCCCCGGCCGCGACAAGACCCGGCATGCCCAGCACGGCCCACTTCGCCTCGGCGCGGGAGTGCCTGCCGGTGGTGTACGCCAGCACCCAGCCGAAGCCCAGCAGCAGGATGTTGCCCATCGCGGCACCCGCGATGAGCAGGGCGATCGAGAGCAGCAGCAGCGGGCCGAGCCCCGCCAGCCACCCGGCCCCGGCGGCCCGGCCCCCATCCTCCGCCGCGGCCTTGCCCGGACCGAACAGGGTGCGGCGCAGCAGCCCGCGCCGACCCGCGCCGGTGCCCTCCGCTTCGCCGTCCGCCTCGGCTTCCGCCTCCTCCTCGGCCGCGGCCCGCTCGGCGGCGTCCCGTTCGAACCGCTCGCGCCGTTCCCGGCGCTCCTGCTCGGCCGAGGTACCGCCGAGCAGCTCGGGGATCTCGATCCCGCCGACGAACCCCTCGACGGCGCCGTACTGCGCGTCGTGCTGCTCGGGCTGGGCGAACGGCCCCGGCTCCACATGCCACCAGTCGGGGTTGGACTCGCGCGGGCCGAGCTCGTCCTCGCCCGCGAGGTGCGGCGGTGACGCGGCGGCCGACCGCGGGGCGGGGATGGCGGGCCCGTCGGGGGTGACCGGGGTGTGCTTGATCAGGGAGGTGCCGTCGCCCGCCCCGTTCCCGTACCCCCCGCTGTCGTTCCCCTTGCGCGGGGTGGGCACCTTGCCGCCGGTCAGCCCGGTGCGTTCGGCGAGTCCGGCCAGTTTGTCGCGGGCCGCCCGCGCCGCGCCCGCGGCGCCGCGCGGCGGTTCGGAGGTGACCGGACCCGACACGCCCGGGCCGGAGGGTTCCGGTGCCGACGCTCCGCTGGAGGGGCCGCCCGGCGCGCCCGCGCCCGGGCCGGGATCGGGGGCCCGGCCACCCGCGGCGGCGACCACCTCGGCCGGCGAGCCCAGCTTGGCGAGGATCCGCTTCACCCCGGCCGCGCTGTCCGCTCCGCCGGTGGCCCGCCGGTGGTCGATATCGGCGCGGAGCCCGGAGACCAGCCGCATCCGGTCACCCGACGGCAACCCCTGCTGCTGGGCCAGGTCCCCGACACGGCTCAGATAGTCGTAGACGAGCTTCTCGCTCTCGATCCCCACCAAGACCCCTGAGAATGCGCACGGTCGGCGTACCAGACGGCTTCGACCGTACCGTGCGGGAGCGGATTCCCGCCGCACCACCGGCGTCCGCCGCCCCGGGTACTGTGGATCGAATGACCAGCTCGCGGAATCGGGAGGCGCGCGTGGCGGCAGAGACCGGCCCGGCGGACAGCGGCCGCGGCGCGCCGCGCACACTCGCCGAGGAGCTGCGCACCCGCCCCGACGACGCCCTCGCGACGCTGCTGCGCGCCCGTCCCGATCTGCTGTCCCCCGTCCCGAACGACCTCACCCAGCTCGCCACCCGGGCCGGGACCCGCGCCTCGGTCGTACGGGCGGTGGAGCGCCTGGACCGGTTCGCGCTCCAGACCGCCGAGGCGCTGGCCGTCGCCCCGGACCCCTGCCCGTACGAGACGCTGCGCGACCTGATGACGGGGACGGGCGACCAGCCGGGGACGGGCGGCGAACCGGCCGGGGCGGGCTCCCTGCCCGACGGGCTGCGCGCGCGGATCGCCGAGGAGCTGCCGCGCGCCGTCGCCACCCTGCGCGGCCAGGCCCTGGTGTGGGGCGGCGACGACCGGTTGCGGCTGGTCCGCACCGCCCGTGAGCTGCTGACCCCGTCCCCCGGCGCACCGTCCCCGACCGGGCTGGGCCCCACCGTCCAGGAGGCCACGGCCGGGACGTCGCCGGGGCGTCTCCAGGAGTTGCTGGCCACCGCCGGACTGCCGCCCACCCACGATCCGGTGACGGCCGTGGCCGCGCTCGCCGGGCTGTTCGGCGACCGCGCGCGGATGGCCGCGCTGCTGGCCGGGGCACCGGAGGGGGCCCTCGCCGTCCTGTCCAAGCTGGTCTGGGGGCCGCCGTACGGCGAGGTGTCCGTGGCCGCGCCGAGCCCGCCCGTCGCCTGGCTGCTGGAGCGCGGGCTGCTGCTGCCGTCCGGGCCGCGCAATGTGGTGCTGCCCCGTGAGGTGGCCCTCCATCTGCGCGGCGGCCGGGCGCACCGCGCTCCCGAACCGCTGCCCCCGCCGCTGCCGCCCGCCGCGGAACACCGTCCACAGGCTGTGGACAGCACCGCCGCGGGCCAGGCGTTCACCGCCCTGGACACCGTCGAGGAGCTGATGGGGCAGTGGGAGACCGCCGCGCCGCAGGTGCTGCGCGCGGGCGGGCTGAGCGTACGTGACCTCAAGCGGACGGCCGCCGCGCTCGACGTGACCGAGCAGACCGCCGCCTTCTGGATCGAACTGGCCTACGCGGCCGGTCTTCTGGCCTCCGACGGGGAGACCGACGAGCGCTACGCCCCCACACCCGCCTACGACGACTGGCTGCGGCTGGCCCCCGAGGAGCGGTGGGCCGGGCTGGTCTCCGCCTGGCTCGCCGCGACCCGTACGGCGGGTCTGATCGGCGGCCGGGACGCCAAGGGCCGTACGCTCGCCGCGCTCGGCCCGGAGCTGGACCGCTCCCCGGCACCGGAGGTGCGCCGCCGACTGCTCACCCTGCTGGCGGCGCTCCCGTCGGGGGCCTCGGCCGACGCCGACGGACTGCTGGCGCGACTGCGCTGGGAACGGCCGCCGCACCGGGGGGCCGCACCGGCCGTTCCGGCACCGTCGTCACCCGCGGGTGCCGGTTCCGTTCCCGGTTCCGCTTCCGCTGCCTCCCCGGCTTCTTCCGGTGACGATCTGCGGTCGCGGCTGGCCCGCTGGACCCTCACCGAGGCCGAGCTCCTGGGCGTCACCGGCCGCGGCGCCCTCTCCTCCCACGGCCGAGCGCTCCTCGGTCTGCCGCCGGAGGGTCCGGCGGCCGTGGCCGTGGCCGCGCAGCCGGCCACCCCCGCCGAGACGGCCACCGCGACCGCGAACGCCGCCCGGCTGCTCGCCCCGCTGCTGCCCGAGCCCCTGGACCATGTACTCCTCCAGGCCGATCTGACCGCTGTCGCGCCCGGCCCCCTGGAGCGTCCGCTCGCCGAGACGCTGGGCGTACTGGCCGAGGTCGAGTCCAAGGGCGGTGCCACGGTCTACCGCTTCACCCCCGCCTCCGTGCGCCGTGCCCTCGACGCCGGGCGGGCCGCCGACGATCTGCACACCTTCCTCGCCGCGCACTCCCGCACCCCCGTGCCCCAGCCGCTGGCGTACCTGATCGACGACGTGGCGCGCAAACACGGCCATCTGCGGATCGGCGCCGCCTCCGCGTATGTGCGCTGCGACGATGAGGCGCTGCTGGTGGAGATCCTCGCCGACCGCCGTTCCGCCGGGCTGCGGCTGCGCCGTCTCGCCCCCACCGTGCTGGCCTCCCAGGCCCCGCCGGACGCACTGCTCGACGGTCTGCGCGCCATGGGGTACGCACCGGCCGCCGAATCCGCCGAAGGCGATGTGCTGATCACCCGCGCCGAGGCCCAGCGCACCCCGCCCCGCACCGCGCCCACCCCGGTGCCGGACGGGCCGCCGCGGCCCGACGACACCCTGCTCGGCGCCGCCGTCCGCGCCATCCGCGCCGGGGACCTCGCCGCCACCGCACCCCACAAGCCGGTACCGGCCGCGGTCGGCGCCGATGGCACGAGCGCGTCCGGCGGCCGGCTGCCGCGCACCACCTCCGCGGACACCCTCGCCACCATGCAGGCCGCGGCCCTCACCGGGTCCGCCGTCTGGATCGGCTACGTCAACGCGGACGGCGCCGCCAGCCAGCGCGTCATCGCCCCGGTCCGGGTCGAGGGCGGTTTCGTCACCGCGTACGACCACACCGCGGACGAGGTCCGCACCTATCCGCTGCACCGCATCACCGGCGTCGCCGAACTGGCCGACGAGGCCGGGTAGCTCACACCGCGGGGCCTCCCGCCGCGGAGGAGGACGAGGGCTTGGTCCAGCGGTGCCACCAGTGGCGGCGCCGCGGGTGCAGGGCACGGCCGAGCAGCCGCCCGACCAGGACGTAGCCCAGCAGGGCACCGCTCGTATTGAGGATCACGTCGTCGACGTCGAAGGCACGCCCCTCGACGATCAGCCCCTGTGCCGTCTCGACCATGACCATCACCAGCCCGGTCACCAGCACCACCCGCACCGCGCCCCGCGCCCGGGGCATCAGCATGGGCAGCAACACCCCGAAGGGCGCGCCGAGCAGCACATTGCCGCCGATCTGCTTGACCGTGTCCTGGAAGGCGGGCTGATCGAGGTACGCGCGCAACGAGGCGCCCGGCCGCATGTTCGTGTGCACGAGGTCGGACGAGCCGGGCGACGGCACGAGCGTCGCCCCGGCGAGCGCCACCGCGAACCCCACCATGCAGACGAACGCCAGCAGCAGCACCAGCACGCGCGCGGCCTGCGCCCGCCACGAGTCCCGCTGGAGCAGCGGCCGCTTGGGCGCGGCCGCCGCCTCCGTCGCCGGTGCCTCGGCGGCCTCCGGAGTCGGCTTCGACCGCGGCTTCGGGGGCAGCGCCTCCGTGGTCCTCGTGGCCGACGCCTTGGTGGCCGACGCCTTGCCGGCCGTCGTCTTCTTCGCCGGTGTCCGCTTGGCGGCCGTCTTCTTCGCCGCTGTCGTCTTCGCCGCCGTCGTCTTCTTCGGCACGCCCGCCGCCTTCTTCTTCGTCGTCTCGGCGGGCTTCTTCGTCGTCGCGCTCTTCGGAGTCTTCTTCGCGCCGGTCGTCTTTGCCGCGCCGGTCTTCCGGATCTCCCACCCGGCGATTGTGACCACAGGGACCAACCTCCCACCGCTGTCTCTGTCCCCGCTTGCCCGTAGCGGTGGGGAGTATCCCTGTGGCTCTGTGCGACCGCTCCGCTACATCTCCCCGCCCGTTCCGCCCGATGGGGGACACTGGTTCTTTGGCCACCCGGCCGAGCCCCAGCGAAACGGAAGGATCCAGGCGCGTGAATGGACCCCTCATCGTCCAGAGCGACAAGACCCTCCTGCTCGAGGTGGACCACGAGCAGGCGGACGCCTGCCGCCGCGCCATCGCGCCCTTCGCCGAGCTGGAGCGGGCGCCCGAGCACATCCACACCTATCGGGTGACCCCGCTCGGGCTGTGGAACGCCCGCGCCGCCGGGCACGACGCCGAGCAGGTCGTCGACGCGCTCGTCGAGTTCTCGCGCTACCCCGTACCGCACGCGCTGCTCGTCGACGTCGCCGAGACGATGGCCCGCTACGGGCGGCTGCGGCTGCTGAAGCACCCCACCCACGGGCTGGTGCTGGAGACCAGCGACCGCCCGGTGCTGGAGGAGATCCTGCGGTCCAAGCGGGTCCAGCCGCTGGTCGGCGCGCGGATCGATCCGGACTCGGTGGTAGTCCACCCCTCCGAGCGCGGGCAGATCAAGCAGACGCTGCTGAAGCTGGGCTGGCCCGCCGAGGACCTGGCCGGTTATGTCGACGGTGAGGCCCACCCCATCGAGCTGCGGGAGGACGGCTGGGGCCTGCGGCCGTACCAGAAGCAGGCCGTCGAGGGGTTCTGGCACGGTGGGTCCGGGGTGGTCGTCCTCCCCTGCGGCGCCGGAAAGACGCTGGTCGGGGCGGGCGCGATGGCCACCGCCAAGTCCACCACGCTGATCCTGGTGACCAACACCGTCTCCGCCCGGCAGTGGAAGCACGAGCTGGTGCGCCGCACCTCGCTCACCGAGGAGGAGATCGGTGAGTACAGCGGTACGCGGAAGGAGATCCGCCCGGTCACCATCGCCACGTACCAGGTGCTGACCACCAAGCGAAAGGGCATCTACCCGCACCTGGAGCTGTTCGACTCCCGCGACTGGGGTCTGATCGTCTACGACGAGGTGCATCTGCTGCCCGCGCCCGTCTTCAAATTCACCGCCGACCTCCAGGCGCGGCGGCGGCTCGGGCTGACGGCCACGCTGGTCCGCGAGGACGGCCGCGAGTCCGACGTCTTCTCGCTCATCGGGCCCAAGCGCTTCGACGCACCCTGGAAGGAGATCGAGGCCCAGGGCTACATCGCGCCCGCCGACTGCGTCGAGGTCCGCGTCAATCTGACGGAGACCGAGCGGCTGGCGTACGCCACGGCCGAGACCGAGGAGAAGTACCGCTACTGCGCCACGACCGGTTCCAAGCGCCGCGTCACCGAGGCGCTGGTGGCCCGGCACCGGGGGCAGCAGACCCTGGTGATCGGTCAGTACATCGACCAGCTCGACGAGTTGGGCGAGCATCTGGACGCGCCGGTCATCAAGGGCGAGACCACCAACGCCCAGCGCGAGAAGCTCTTCGACGCCTTCCGGCAGGGTGAGCTGTCCGTGCTCGTCGTCTCGAAGGTCGCCAACTTCTCGATCGACCTTCCCGAGGCCACGGTCGCCATCCAGGTGTCCGGCACCTTCGGCTCCCGCCAGGAGGAGGCCCAGCGGCTGGGGCGGGTGCTGCGGCCGAAGGCCGACGGCCATCCGGCGGTGTTCTACTCGGTCGTCGCGCGCGACACGATCGACCAGGACTTCGCCGCGCACCGGCAGCGGTTCCTGGCCGAGCAGGGGTACGCGTACCGGATCGTGGACGCGGGGGAGCTGCTGGCGGACGAGGACGTGTGACGGGGCGCATCGGGGCCGGGTCCACGCGGGGGCGTGCTCAGCGTCTGGGTACCGTCACGCCCCGCGCGTCGTCCCCGTACGAACCGAGAACGGCCACGCTGAACGCCGTGCCCGCGAAGATCCGCACCGCGCGGAGGGCCTGGCCCACCAGGTGACGGGGGTGGGCGGCGGCGCCCGCGGCGGCGTCCTGGCCGGTGCTTGCGCTGGTGCTGATCGCTGCGGTGGTCATGTCCTCCAGCATGCTGCGCGGGTCCGGCCGCGGCATCGACCTGCCGGTGTAATCGGCCCGGCGGCGGCGTACGACCGCAGGGCCATGCCGTCCCCTCCGGAAGGACGAGCACGCCCCTGAGACGGACCGGGACGCGGGTCCTGCCGGAGGATGACCGCCCGACGACCGGACGACGACCGGACGGTGAAGAAGACGGCGGAAAAATCGTTCGCAACCGCGATCCGCCCTGGCTACACTCGCGCGTCTGCCGCCTCCCGTACGGGGAGAGCCGCCGTCCGGTCGGAAACCGGTCGGCATCTCGAGCTCGTCGAACGTTCCTCATTCGCCCTGCCGCACCCTGCCCGGAGGCTACGCCGTGCCCTCGCACGTCCCTGACCCGTCCGACGCCCCGACCGACGCCTCTTCCGACCCGCTCGCCCGGGAACGCTCCCACCTCAGCGCCTCCCGTGCCGCCCTGCGCGCCATGCGCGCCGACGTCGAGGCGCTCGACCTCCGGGACGTCACCGCCAACTGGGTCAACGCCGAGGTGCTGCAACGCCAGGTCGAGGACCGCATCAAGGCACTCGCCGACCTCGCCGACACCCCGCTCTTCTTCGGCCGGCTGAACTACCTCCACGCCCCCGGCGCGGAGACGGCGGAGGGCGCCGAGGGCGAGCTCTTCTACATCGGGCGGCGGCATGTGCACGACGCCGACGGCGACCCCATGGTCATCGACTGGCGCGCCCCCGTCTCCCAGCCCTTCTACCAGGCGTCGAAGAAGGCGCCGATGGACATCGCGCTGCGCCGCCGCTTCGGCTACACCGGCGGTGAACTGACCGCCTACGAGGACGAACGCCTCAGCGACCCGGACGAGGCCGAACACTCCAGCAAACTGCTCCAGGCCGAGATCGAGCGTCCGCGCGTCGGCCCGATGCGGGACATCGTCGCGACGATCCAGCCCGAGCAGGACGAGATCGTCCGCGCCGGGATCGGCGGCACCGTCTGCGTCCAGGGGGCGCCGGGCACCGGAAAGACGGCCGTGGGCCTGCACCGGGTGGCCTATCTGCTCTACGCGCACCGCGAGCGGCTGGCCCGCTCCGGCACCCTCGTCATCGGCCCGAACCGCTCCTTCCTCCACTACATCGAGCAAGTTCTCCCCGCGCTCGGTGAGTTGCAGGTCGCCCAGGCGACCGTCGAGGACCTGGTGGCCCATGTGGAGGTGCGCGGCACCGACACCGCCGAGGCCGCCCGGCTCAAGGGCGACGCCCGGATGGCCGAGGTGCTGCGGCGCGCCCTGCGGTCACATGTGTCCGTCCCCGCCGAACCCTGTGTGGTGGTGCGCGGCTCCCGCCGCTGGCGGGTGCCCGCGTACGAACTGGAACAGATGGTGCGGGAGTTGCTGGACCGCGACATCCGTTACGGCGCGGCCCGCGACGCCCTGCCGCAGCGGATCGCCCACGCGGTGCTGGTCCGTATGGAACAGGCGGGTGAGGCCCCCGACGACCGGGTGCAGGACGCGGTGGCCCGCAACGCGGCGGTCAAGGCGGCGGTCAAGGCGATCTGGCCCGCCGTCGACCCGGCCAAGCTGGTGCTGCGGCTGCTCTCCGACGCCGACTTCCTGGCCGCGCACGCGGACGGAATCCTCGACGCCGACGAGCGGAAGGCCGTGCTCTGGACCAAGCCCGCACGGGGCGTGAAGACCGCGAAGTGGTCCCCGGCGGACGCGGTGCTGATCGACGAGGCGGCCGACCTCATCGAGCGCACCCACTCCCTCGGCCATGTGGTCCTCGACGAGGCGCAGGACCTCTCCCCCATGCAGTACCGCGCGGTCGGCCGCCGCTGCACCACCGGCTCGGCGACGGTGCTGGGTGACCTCGCACAGGGCACCACCCCCTGGGCGACGGCCAGTTGGGAGGAGGCCCTCACGCACATGGGCAAGGCGGGGGCCACGGTGGAGGAGCTGACCCAGGGCTTCCGCGTACCGCGCGAGGTGATCGCCTACGCGTCACGGCTGCTGCCGGACATCGCCCCCGGCCTCAACGAGGCCACGTCCGTCCGCGAGGCCGCGGGCGACTTCGCGGTGCGGGCCGTGGATCCGGCCGGGCTGGACGACGCGGTCGTGACGGCCTGCCGGGAGGCGCTGACGCACGAGGGTTCGATCGGTCTCATCGCCGCCGATGCCCGGGTGCCGGTGCTGGCGGAGAAACTGGCGGCGGCGGGGCTGGCGTATCTCGCCCCGGGCGAGGAGACCAGCGCGGACGCCCGGCTCACCCTGGTCCCGGCGACGCTGGCGAAGGGTCTGGAGTACGACTACGTGGTCCTGGACGAACCGGCGGCCGTGGTGGACGGCGAACCGGATGAACGGACCGGCCTGCGCCGGCTGTATGTGGCGCTGACGCGGGCGGTGTCGGGGTTGACGGTGGTGCATGGGGCGGGGTTGCCGGAGCGGTTGCGGTAGGTGCGGGCGGAGCGCGGGTGCGTTTTCCCGGGTGCGGGGCCGGGGCCTCCGGGGCGGGGTCCTGGACCGTCTATTTACGGCGCCGGTGCCCGGGAGCGTGAGCCTGGGCCGGAGATTGGCGCCACAAATACACGAAAGTGTCCCGGACCCCGCCCCTGCGACCCCGGCCCCTCCCGTCTCGTCGGCGGCTCTCCGTCAGCCCACCGGGACGGGCACGTCCAGCGCGGTGCGCCACTGACGGACGGCGGCCGTGTCCACGGGGCCGTCCCATCCGGCGGGACGGGCGGCACCGCCGATGTGGAAGGCGTCGATCCCCGCCGCGCGGAGGGCGGACAGATGGCCGAGGCGCAGTCCGCCACCGGCCATGATCCGCGGCTCGTAGCCGGGCAGACCGGTGCGGGCGGCCTCGACGAGGAGGGTCGGCAGCCCCTCGTCCACTCCCTGTGCCGATCCGGCGGTGAGGTAGGTGTCGAGACCGGGGAGGTCCGCGAGTTGCTTGCGGAGCGTGTCGCGGTCGGCGGCCCGGTCGATGGCGCGGTGGAAGGTCCAGCGGCTCTCGTCCATACCGGGTCCGGCCCCGATGACCTCGATCAGCTCGGTGATCGAGGAAAGGTCGACGTCACCGGTGTCGGTGAGGAACCCCAGCACGAACTCGTCGGCGCCCTCGGCGTACAGCGCGGCGGCGCGCCGGCAGAGGGCGTCGAGGTCGGCGGCGTTCCCGGCGGCGAAGCCGTCGGACGCGCGGAGCATCACCCGCACCGGGATGTCGACGGCCGACCGGACGGCGGCGAAGGTCTCCCGGGAGGGGGTGAGCCCGTCGGCGGCCATGTCGGTGACCAGTTCGAGGCGGTCCGCCCCACCGGCCTGTGCGGCGATCGCGTCAGCGGGGTGGAGCGCGATCACCTCGAGAACTGGTCTAGACATGCTTCTCAGCTTGCCACACGGCGCCGGAGGCGAAACCGGTACCCCACAATTGGCTCATGTCCGCCCCCGCGCGCCACCCCGCCCATGACGCCCTGCTCGCCCGCTGGACGACCCTGCTGACCGGTGCCCGCGAGGTCAGTGCCCCTCCGGCGGCCCCCTACGGCGAAGACCTCCTGGCCCGCTGGGCCGAGCCCCAGCGCCGGTACCACACGACGGACCACCTGATCGCGGTCCTCGACCGGATCGACGAACTGCTCGTCGACGTCCCGGCACCCGACCCCGACGCCGTCCGGCTGGCGGCCTGGTTCCACGACGCCGTCTATCTGCCGGAGCGGTCGACGAACGAGGACCGCAGTGCGCGACTGGCCGAGCGGGCACTGCCGGAGGCGGGCGTCCCCGCGGCACGGACGGAGGAGGTGGCCCGTCTGGTGCGGATCACCGCGGACCACGATCCGGCCGACGGCGATCTCAATGCCGAGGTGCTGTGCGATGCCGATCTGGCCGTTCTGGCCGGTGCGCCCGGGGACTACGCCGCTTACGCGGCGGCCGTGCGGGAGGAGTACGGATTCGTGCCCGACGATGTCTTCCGCGAGGGCCGCGCCAACGTCCTGCGCCAACTGCTGGGGCTGGGGCGGTTGTTCCGTACGGCGGTCGGCCATGACCGCTGGGAGGCGGCGGCCCGCCGGAACATGGCCACGGAGCTGGAGCTGTTGGGGGCCTGACTCAGGCTCCCTCGAGCTGGTCCGCCAGATCGGCCAGGCCGGAGGCGTACAGGTCGAACCGGTCCGAGGGCAGGGGCGGGTCACCGACCGGGCGGGCCACGTAGGCGGTGCGCAGTCCGAGGTTCTGCGCCGCGCGCAGGTCCCAGGCGTGGGCGGCGACCATCATCAGCCGCTCCGGCGGTCGTCCGGAGACGGTGACGGCCAGCCGGTAGACCGCCGGATCCGGCTTGTAGCTCCGGGCGTCCTCGGCGGAGAGGGCCTGGTGCCAGCGCAGTCCGGCGTGGGCGTTGAGCTCCAGCAGTGCCGTACGGCTCGCGTTGGAGAGCCCGATCAGCGGGAACCGTCCGGCGAGACGGGCGAGCCCCGCCTCGGTGTCGGGCCACGGCGAAAGGCGTCGGCCCGACCGGGCCAACGCCGCCACGGCGGCCGGATCCTCGACCCCGGCGGCCTCGGCGACCAGCCGGGCGGCCTCCCCGTCGAGGGCGTCACTGGCGAGGAAGGGCCGGGTCCCGTCGAGGATGCGGCGCTGCTCGCGGTCGATGTGCTGTTGCCACAGCGCGACGAGCCGCTCGGTGCCGGGGTCGTCGAGCGACGGGTCGAATGCCCGGATGCCGGAGCGGATACCGGCGGGTTCGTCGACGAGCGTGCCGAGCACGTCGAACACAAGGGCATCGATCTTCGACTTGGGCATGGCGTCTCCCAGGACGGGGCAGGGAGTCACTCTCAACATCATCGGCGGCCATGGGGATTCCCGTCCGGAGGAATGCCGTGGTTCACGGTGGGCGGCGCGCTCAGCCGTAGGAGGCGGACCACCCGCCGCTGGTGAAGTGGCACACCCCATCGGGTGCGATGTGCGCACTACTGCCGTAGATCGGAAGGCCGCCCAGGAATGCACGACGGCCCCGGCCATGTTGTGATCGGCATGTCCTCCCGCGCCAGCGTCCACATGCCCGTCGCCGTGTACGTCCTCGGTCTGTCCGTCTTCGCGCTCGGGACGTCCGAGTTCATGTTGTCCGGGCTGCTGCAGCCCGTGGCGCGGGACATGGGGGTGTCGATCCCGACGGCCGGGCTGCTGGTGTCCGCGTTCGCCATCGGGATGGTGGTCGGGGCGCCGCTGCTGGCGGCGGCCACGTTGCGGTTGCCGCGGCGGACGACGCTGATGGCACTGCTCGCCGCCTTCGGACTCGGTCAGGTGGCGGGGGCGCTGGCGCCGTCGTACGGGGTGCTGTTCGCGTCGCGGGTGGTGAGCGCGCTCGCCTGCGCCGGGTTCTGGGCGGTGGGCGCGGCGGTGGCGGTGTCGCTGGTGCCGGTGAACGCGCGGGCGCGGGCGATGGCCGTGATGGTCGGGGGCCTGAGCATCGCCAATATCGCGGGAGTGCCCGCGGGGGCGCTCCTCGGCCAGCACGCCGGGTGGCGCGCCGCGTTCTGGGCGGTGGCCGGACTTTCGGCGCTGGGACTGGTGGGCGTGGCCGCGCTGGTGCCGCGTACGGAGGTGCCGGGCGGTGCGGACGCCCCGCGGCTGCGGAACGAGCTGAGGATCTACCGCGACCGGCAGGTCTGGCTGGCACTGCTCACCACCGCGCTCAACGGCGGGGCCGTCTTCTGCCTGTTCTCGTATCTCGCGCCGCTGCTGACGGATGTGGCCGGGCTCGCGGAGAGCTGGGTGCCGACCGTGCTGGCGCTGTTCGGGGTGGGGGCGCTGATCGGTACGGCGATCGGCGGGCGGATCGCGGACGCCCATCTGTTCGGCACGATGTACGGCGGCATAGCCGCCTCGGCGGCGGTCCTGGCCCTGCTGGCGCTCACCGCGCGGTCCCCCGTGGCGGCCGTGACCCTGGCACTGCTGCTGGGAGTCACCGCCTTCTTCACCGCACCCGCGCTCAACGCCCGGATGTTCAACGTGGCGAACGCCGCGCCGACGCTGGCGGGTGCGACCACGACCGCCGCCTTCAACATCGGCAACACGGTCGGACCGTGGCTGGGCGGGCTCGTGATCAGCGCGGGCTGGGGCTATCCGGCGGTGGCCTGGACCGGTGCGGTGATGGCCACCCTCGCCATCGGAACGACCGCGCTCGCCTCCCGGATCCACCAGGCGGAGAGCGGCTCACGAGTGATCACGGGTTCGGCGACCACGCCCCTGAACCGGGAGTCCAGCCGCGCCACGCGGTGATCCGCGGGAGCGCCCCTCACGCCCCCGCGGTCCGCGCCCGCTTCGGGCGGCGCAGGCCGGCCGCCGTCAGGCGGCGGAGCAGTTCCTTGCTGCCGACCTCCTCGGCTCCGGCCCGGACCGCCGTGTCGTAGAGCTCGCTCGGGACGTCGTAGTGGTCCCGGTCGAAGCCGCGGCGGGGGGCGCCGATGCGGTCGGCGAAGGCGTGGAGTTCGTCGTAGGAGACGTCGCTCACCAGGTGTGACCACATACGGCCGTGGCCCGGCCAGGAGGGCGGGTCGATCAGGACGGCCATCAGAGGGTCGCCCCGAGGGAGCCCACACGGGCCACCGCGACCGCTGTCTTGCCGCAGACCCAGTGCGGGTCCGCGCCCAACTCCGGTTCCACGTCGAGGGCGTGGAGATCGCCGCCCTCGGTGCAGACCGGGCACAGCGGCCAGCGGCCGTACCGCTCCAGCAGGGCGTCCTGGACGTCCTGGGCGACCAGCCCGGCCACGTACTCGGCGCCTTCCGGCCACTGCTCGACCCACCACCGCCGGTGCGTGATCGCGTCCTCGACCAGGGAGACGATGTCCGCCTGGGCGACCTTTCCCGCCGCGAGATCGGCAAGGACGAGCGCACGCGCCGCGTGCAGTGCGTGTTCGAGCTTCATGGGTCCCATTGTCACCTTTGCTGCGCGCGGGCGCCCGCCCATCACCCTCCGTATGCGCCGCCCCGGTGACATACCGGGGTACGCCCAGGGTTGACGGTCACCCTGACTGGAAATAGTTTTCACGCGTGAGCAGTAAGCTGAAGGAAACTTTCACCCCGTCCGAGGCCCCCGCTCCCGCACCGGCCGCCCTCGCGGCGAAGGTCCGTACGCTGGCTCCCTCCATGACCCGTTCCATGCAGCGCGTCGCCGAGACCGTGGCGGGTGATCCGGCCGGTTGCGCCGCGCTCACCGTCACCGGGCTCGCCGAGCGCACGGGTACCAGCGAAGCCACCGTCGTACGCACCTCCCGGCTGCTCGGGTACCCCGGATACCGCGATCTGCGTCTCGCGCTCGCCGCGCTGGCGGCGCAGCAGGCGGCCGGACGGGCCCCGGCGGTCACGGCGGACATCGCGGTGGACGACCCGATCCCCGATGTGATCGCCAAGCTGGCGCAGGAGGAGCAGCAGTGTCTGGCGGACACCGCCGCCGGGCTGGACACCGCCCAGCTGGAGTCGGCCGTCTCGGCGCTCGCCGCCGCCCGGCGGATCGACGTCTACGGGGTGGGGGCCTCCAGTCTGGTCGGCCAGGACCTGGCGCAGAAGCTCCTGCGCATCGGGCTGATAGCCCACGCCCATGCCGATCCGCATCTGGCGGTCACCAACGCCGTGCAGCTCCACTCGGGCGACGTGGCCGTCGCGATCACCCACTCGGGCCGCACCACGGACGTCATCGAACCGCTGCGGGTCGCCTTCGAACACGGGGCGACCACCGTGGCGATCACCGGACGGCCGGACAGCGAGGTCGCCCAGTACGCGGACTTCCTCCTCACCACCTCCACCGCCCGCGAGAGCGAGCTGCGCCCGGCCGCCATGGCCAGCCGCACCAGTCAGCTGCTGGTGGTGGACTGCCTGTTCATCGGGGTCGCCCAGCGTACGTACGAGTCGGCCGCGCCCGCGCTGTCCGCCTCGTACGAGGCGCTCGCCCACCGGCACGACCCCCGCCCCCGGCACCGCTGACCCCGTACCCGAGAGCACCGAGCCACCCCCGAGTCATCACCTCACCCCCACCCCCGCCACGCTGACTATGGGAAAGAGCCGTTTCGCATGACTTCCGCCGCCGACCAGGGCCGGAGCCCGGCAGAGCTCCGGGCCCAGCTGGAGACCCTCACCACCGAGGCGTTCCGCCCCGAACTCGCCGAGATCGACCGGCTCGACACGCTGGAGATCGCCCGGATCATGAACGGGGAGGACGCCACCGTCCCCACCGCCGTCGCCGCCCAGCTCCCCCGGATCGCCGCCGCCATCGACGACATCGCCGCCCGGATGTCCCGCGGCGGACGGCTGGTCTACGCGGGCGCGGGCACCGCGGGACGGCTCGGGGTGCTCGACGCGAGCGAATGCCCACCCACCTTCAACACCCGGCCGGGCCAGGTCCTCGGAGTGCTCGCGGGCGGTCCGCAGGCCATGGTGACCTCCGCCGAGGGAGCCGAGGACAGCGGGGAACTGGCCGCCGCCGATCTGGACGCACTGGGGGTGGGCGAGGCCGACGCGGTCGTCGGGATCTCGGCCTCCGGCCGCACCCCGTACGCGATCGGCGCCGTCGGGCACGCCCGGTCCGCGGGGGCGCTCACCGTGGGGCTGTCCTGCAACGCGGGCTCGGCGCTGGCCGCCGCGGCCGACCACGGGATCGAGATCGTGGTGGGGCCGGAGCTGGTCACCGGCTCGACCCGGCTGAAGTCGGGCACCGCCCAGAAGCTGGTGCTCAACATGATCTCGACCATCACCATGATCCGGCTCGGCAAGACCTTCGGGAACCTGATGGTCGATGTCCGCGCCTCCAACGAGAAGCTGCGGGCCCGTTCGCGCCGGATCGTCTCGCTGGCCACCGGTGCCCCGGACGAGCGCATCGAGCGCGCGCTCGCGGCCACGGACGGCGAGACCAAGAACGCCATCCTCACCATCCTGGGCGAGGTGGACGCGCCGACGGCCGAGCAGCTGCTCGGCGAGGCGGGCGGCCGGCTGCGCGCGGCCCTGGAGGCCGCGCGGGCGCGCTGAGCGCTCCGCGGGGCCGGAAGAGAACGCCGTCGGGGCGGCACCCCTGGGAGAGGGTGCCGCCCCGACGATCTCAGGACGGTTCGACCGACGAAGACGTCGATCAGAAGTCCATGTCACCGCCCGGCATGCCGCCCGGAGCGCCCGCCGCGGCGGCCTTCTCCGGCTTGTCGGCGATGACGGCCTCGGTGGTGAGGAACAGCGCGGCGATCGACGCGGCGTTCTGCAGCGCGGAGCGCGTGACCTTGGCCGGGTCGATGATGCCCTCGGCGATGAGGTCGACGTACTCGCCGGTGGCGGCGTTCAGGCCGTGGCCCGGGGTCAGGTTGCGCACCTTCTCCACCACGACACCGCCCTCGAGGCCGGCGTTGACCGCGATCTGCTTCAGCGGGGCCTCGAGCGCCAGGCGGACGGCCTGGGCACCGGTGGCCTCGTCACCCTCGAGCTCCAGCTTCTCGAAGACCGAGACGGTCTGGAGCAGGGCCACGCCACCACCGGCGACGATGCCCTCCTCGACGGCGGCCTTGGCGTTGCGCACCGCGTCCTCGATGCGGTGCTTGCGCTCCTTGAGCTCGACCTCGGTCGCGGCACCGGCCTTGATGACGGCCACGCCGCCGGCCAGCTTCGCCAGGCGCTCCTGGAGCTTCTCGCGGTCGTAGTCCGAGTCCGAGGACTCGATCTCGGCGCGGATCTGGTTGACGCGGCCCTGCACCTGGTCGGTGTCGCCGGCGCCGTCCACGATCGTGGTCTCGTCCTTGGTGACCGTGACCTTGCGGGCGCGGCCGAGCAGGTCGATACCCGCGTTCTCCAGCTTGAGGCCGACCTCCTCGGAGATGACGGTGCCACCGGTGAGGATGGCGATGTCACCGAGCATGGCCTTGCGGCGGTCACCGAAGCCCGGGGCCTTGACGGCGACGGACTTGAAGGTGCCACGGATCTTGTTGACGACCAGGGTCGCCAGGGCCTCGCCCTCGATGTCCTCGGCGATGATCAGCAGCGGCTTGCCGGACTGCATGACCTTCTCGAGCAGCGGGAGGAGGTCCTTCACGCTGGTGATCTTCGAGTTGACGATCAGGATGTACGGGTCGTCGAGCGACGCCTCCATACGCTCCATGTCCGTCGCGAAGTACGGGGAGATGTAGCCCTTGTCGAAGCGCATGCCCTCGGTGAGCTCGAGCTCGAGCCCGAAGGTCTGCGACTCCTCGACGGTGATGACGCCTTCCTTGCCGACCTTGTCCATCGCCTCGGCGATGAGCTCGCCGATCTGGGTGTCGGCGGCGGAGATGGAGGCGGTGGAGGCGATCTGCTCCTTGGTCTCCACGTCCTTGGCCTGCTCGAGCAGCTGGGCGGAGACGGCCTCGACGGCCTTCTCGATGCCGCGCTTCAGGGCCATCGGGTTGGCACCCGCGGCGACGTTCCGGAGGCCTTCCTTGACCAGCGCCTGGGCCAGGACGGTCGCGGTCGTCGTGCCGTCACCGGCGACGTCGTCCGTCTTCTTCGCGACCTCCTTGACCAGCTCGGCGCCGATCTTCTCGTACGCGTCCTCGAGCTCGATCTCCTTGGCGATGGACACACCATCGTTGGTGATCGTGGGGGCGCCCCACTTCTTCTCGAGGACGACGTTGCGGCCCTTGGGGCCGAGGGTGACCTTGACGGCGTCGGCGAGCTGGTTCATCCCGCGCTCGAGGCCGCGCCGTGCCTCCTCGTCGAACGCGATGATCTTGGCCATGTGAAGTGGTCCTCCCAAGACTTAGGGGGTACCTCCCAGGCCGTCAGGCCGTGGGGGCGGGTTGCTCCGGACCGCGCTGGCGCCCGCGACGGACGGCCTGTCTGCCCTGCGGTTCCTTGCCCCACATGGCCGACGGGCCTCACCGACCCGGTCCTTCTGTCACTCTCACTCGTAGAGTGCTAACGCCAATGATTAGCACTCGACCCATGAGAGTGCAAGCGCCCGAAGGGCGTCCCGGAGGGGTGGCGGCCGGGTGACGGGTGGGCGCAGGGGCGGGACACGCCGGAGGGCCCGCACCCCGTAGCGGGGTGCGGGCCCTCCGACAGTCCAGTCAGCTGCCTCGCGTCGGCGCGTCAGCCGACGGCCACGCGGACCATGTCGGCCTGCGGGCCCTTCTGACCCTGCGAGATCTCGAACTCCACCCGCTGGCCTTCCTCGAGGGTGCGGTAGCCGTCCATCTGGATCGCGCTGTAGTGGACGAACACGTCCGCACCACCGTCGACCGCGATGAAGCCGTACCCCTTCTCCGCGTTGAACCACTTGACGGTGCCCTGAGCCATTCCTAACTCCCCTATTGCTGGCCCTTTTGCGCAGGACCGCACTCCGCGGACCCGGGTCAGACCTCACCCTCCGGTCAGGGAGGGTGTGCGCCGGAACGCGTCGACCGCCGCTGAATGTATCCGTCCCAACGCCCTCTGCAACAGGTCAATCGGACGAGAATTCTGGGGACGGCCGAAGGTCCAGAAGTGAAGGATTCTCACGAATGTGGGACAACTCGGGCCGGACATAGGGCACCAACTCGACAAATCATGCTCACACTTCGCGCACAACTTGACGAGTTCCGTATGTGGTTCCGGCCTCCGGCCGGTTCGGAATCTGGCCAACTGTATCGCGATTCCACACACGGAATCGCCCCGTCCGTTTTTCTCCGGACGGGGCGATTCCGATGGTGAGGGAGTGATGAGGGGTCAGCAGCCGCCCGCCACCGCCGGGATGATGGAGACCCCGGCACCGTCCGGCGTGGCCGTGGCCAGGCCCTCCGCGAACCGCACATCGTCGTCGTTGACGTACACGTTCACGAAGCGGCGCAGCTTGCCGGTGTCGTCCAGCACGCGCGCGGAGATGCCCTGGTGGTTCTTCTCCAGGTCCGCCAGGACCTCGGCGAGGGTCGCGCCCTCGGCGCTGACCTCGGCCTGACCGCCGGTGTAGGTACGGAGGATGGTCGGAATTCGGACGTTGACGCTCATACGAGTCCAGCCTCTCGGAACGAGTCAAGGGTGGGGCGGATGGTGGCGGAGGGGCCCGTGGTGGGGGCCACCGCGTCGAGGGTCTTCAGACCGTCGCCGGTGTTGAGGACGACGGTCGTCAGAGTCGGGTCGAGGAGCCCGTCCTCGATCAGCTTCCTGGTCACACCGACGGTCACCCCGCCCGCGGTCTCCGCGAAGATCCCCTCGGTGCGGGCCAGCAGCTTGATCGCGTCGACGACCTGCTCGTCGGTGACGTCCTCCACGGCCCCGCCGGTGCGGCGCGCGATGTCCAGGACGTAGGGGCCGTCCGCCGGGTTACCGATGGCCAGCGACTTGGCGATGGTGTTCGGCTTCTGCGGGCGCACCACGTCATGACCGGCCTTGAAGGCGGCGGAGACCGGGGAGCAGCCCTCGGCCTGGGCGCCGAAGATCTTGTAGGGGCGGTCCTCGACCAGACCGAGCTGGATCAGCTCCTTGAGCCCCTTGTCGATCTTGGTGAGCTGGGAGCCCGACGCGATCGGGACGACGATCTGATCCGGCAGCCGCCAGCCCAGCTGTTCGCAGATCTCGTAGGCCAGGGTCTTGGAACCCTCGCCGTAGTACGGGCGCAGGTTCACGTTGACAAAGCCCCAGCCCTCGCCCGCCGGGTCGCCGATCAGCTCGCTGCAGAAGCGGTTGACGTCGTCGTAGGTGCCCTCGATGCCGACCAGGTCACCGCCGTAGACGGCGGCCATGACGACCTTGCCCGCCTCCAGGTCGTGGGGGATGAAGACGCAGGAGCGGAAGCCCGCGCGGGCGGCCGCGGCGCCGACCGCGCCCGCGAGGTTGCCGGTGGAGGAGCAGGAGAGCGTGGTGAAGCCGAAGGCGCGGGCGGCCTGGACGGCGATGGCGACGACCCGGTCCTTGAAGGAGTGGGTCGGGTTGCCGGAGTCGTCCTTGATGTGCAGCTCGCCCGTGACCCCGAGCTCACGGGCGAGGTTGTCGGCCTTGACCAGCTTGGTGAACCCTGGATTCAGGCTGGGCGTGTCCGCCACGTCCGCCGGGACCGGAAGGAGCGGGGCATAGCGCCAGATGTTGTTCGGACCGGCCTCGATCCGCCGGCGGAGCCCCTCCGGGTCGCCGGTCGGCAGCTCGTACGCGATCTCGAGCGGGCCGAAACACGCCGCACACGCGAAGATCGGGCCGAGGTCGAAACGCTCACCGCACTCACGACAGGACAGCGCGACGGCGGGGCCGAAGGAGGGCGAGGTGGACGCCGGGGCAGCGGCGTCGGAAGAGGTGGTTGAGCTTTCGACGGATTGCACAGCCATGGAGGCGAGGCCCTTTCTCCTCATCTTCCTCGCGACGCACTTCGCCACGAGACGGAATTGGCACCTTCCCGAGCTGGGAGCCTCGCGGTGAGCACGAGACCAGCTGGAGGGTTGCCGGGGCTTCAACGGGCCGTTCCCTCTGCCCCTCTGGATGAGCGGTATGGCACCGGGCTCCGCCCGGGCGTTTGTCATCGCGATGAGCGCCGCGGAGCCGGGTCGACCCCGACATACGACGGTCATGCGCGCTGTTCAAGACTGTAACCGAAGGCCCGGAGGGTTGAGACAGCCGTCCGAAGCGCGAGATGGATCACAGCTGATCACAAGTGATCACAGCAGCAGGGAGACAGACAGGTGCTGGATGAGGTGGAGCGCTGGCTGGAGCACCGCTCCTGGTCGGCCGACGACCGTCCACTGGACCGCCTGCTGGCCGCCAAACGCGACACGGGCCGCACCGTGAGCGTGGTGCTGCCCGCGCTGGACGAGGAGGCGACGGTCGGGGAGATCGTCACGGTGATCCGCCGGGAGCTGATGGACGGGGCGGTGCCGCTGGTCGACGAGCTGGTGGTGCTGGACTCCGGCTCCACCGACCGCACCGCCGAGGTCGCCGCGGCGGCCGGGGCCACGGTGGTCCACCGCGACTCCCTGCTGCCGCGGCTGCCGGCGCTGCCGGGCAAGGGCGAGGTGCTGTGGCGCTCGCTGCTGGCCACCCGTGGCGAGATCGTCTGCTTCATCGACGCCGATCTGCGGGAGTTCGACGCGCGCTTCGTCTCCGGGATCGTCGGACCGCTGCTGACCGATCCGGAGGTGCAGCTGGTCAAGGGGATGTACGACCGTCCGCTGGGGGACGCGGCCGGTCAGGGCGGCCGGGTCACCGAGCTGGTCGCCCGTCCGCTGCTCAATCTGCACTGGCCGCTGCTGGCCGGGTTCGTCCAGCCGCTGGGCGGGGAGTACGCGGCACGGCGCTCGCTGCTGGAGCGGCTGCCGTTCCCCGTGGGGTACGGGGTGGAGCTGGGGCTGCTGGTGGACTCGTTGCACACGGTCGGGCTCGACGCGCTGGCCCAGGTGGACATCGGTGTGCGCAGACACCGCCACCAGGACGGGCAGGCGCTGGGCCGGATGGCCGCGGCCATCTACCGCACCGCGCAGCTGCGGCTGGCCCGCGGCCATCTGGTGCGGCCGCGGCTGACCCAGTTCGACCGGGGCGAGAACGGCTTCGAACCGCGGACCTCCGCCGTGGACACCGAGGAGCGGCCGCCGATGATCGAGATCCCGGAGTACGCGGAGCGGCGAGCGGCCTAGCGGGGTGGGGCGAGCCCGGCGGGAGCACGGTCGGGTACCCCCTACGGGCCGAGAGACCGCCGCCACGTTTGCGTCGCGCGCCCGCTGGCTAGGCTCGCGACATGGCTGCCCAGCGCACTGCCCAGATCCTCGTCGCCTCCAACCGCGGCCCGGTCTCGTACGCGCTGGGCGAGGACGGTTCGCTCGCCGCCAGGCGCGGCGGCGGCGGGCTGGTCTCCGGTCTCAGCGCGATCGGTCCGGACGCCGGTGCGGTGTGGGTGTGCGCGGCCCTCGGCGACGGCGACCGGGAGGCGGCCCGGCGCGCCGGAAGCGGCCATCTGGACACCGCCGACACCGGCGGGCAGCAGGTGCGGATGCTGGACATCGCACCGGACGTGTTCGCCGCCGCGTACAACGGGGTGGCCAACTCGGTGCTGTGGTTCATCCACCACCTGCTCTACCAGACCCCGGTGGAACCGGTCTTCGACGCCGGGGCCGCCGCCCAGTGGGCGGCCTACGAGACGTACAACGCGGCCTTCGCCGACGCGCTCGCCCAGGAGGCGGCCGAGGGCGCGGTGGTGCTGGTGCAGGACTACCACCTGGCGCTGGTGCCGGGGCTGCTGCGGGCCCGCCGCCCCGATCTGCGGATCGGCCACTTCTCGCACACCCCGTGGGCCCCGCCGGACTACTACCGGCTGCTGCCGGACGACGTGGCGGAGGCGGTGCTGCGCGGCATCCTCGGCGGTGACCGCGCGGCGTTCCTCACCGAGCGCTGGGCCACAGCCTTCGCCGACTGCTGCGCGGCGGTGCTCGGTGCCGAGGTCGTCGGGGACGGCGGTGGCGCGGCCACGGCGGTGCGGTTCGAGGGACGGGAGACCCGGCTCGGGGTGCACGGGCTGGGCGCGGACGCGGAGTTCCTGCGGGAGCGGTCGCACGCGGCGGACGTGGACGAACGGCTCGACGCGCTGCGGACCCAGATCGGCCCTGACCGGAAGACGATCGTCCGGGTGGACCGGACCGAGCTGTCCAAGAACATCGTGCGGGGACTGCTGGCGTACCGGCGGCTGCTGGAGACCCACCCCGAGTGGCGCGAGCGCGTGGTCCACGTGGCGTTCGCCTACCCCTCGCGCCAGGACCTCGCCGTCTACCGCGACTACACGGCACGGGTGCAAGCCGTCGCGGACGAGATCAACGCGGAGTTCGGCACGCCGGGCTGGCAGCCGGTCGCCCTGCATGTGAAGGACGACTTCGCCCGTTCGCTGGCCGCCTACCGGCTGGCCGACGTGGCGCTGGTGAACCCGATCCGGGACGGGATGAACCTGGTCGCCAAGGAGGTGCCGGTCGTCTCCGAGCGGGGGTGCGCCCTGGTGCTGTCCCGCGAGGCGGGGGCCTGCGCGGAGCTGGGTGAGGACGCGCTGGTGGTGAACCCGTACGACGTGGAGGGCACGGCGGCGGCACTGCACGAGGCCCTGCGGATGAGCGACGCCGACCGCGCCGAACGCACCGGACGCCTCGCCGCGGCGGCGACCGCGCTGCCCCCGCAGAAGTGGTTCCTGGCGCAGCTACGGGCTCTGGAGGCATAGCCCGGCGCGGGCCGCCGGGCCGCCGGGCCGCGATACCGGTCTCGCGCGTGGCGGCCCGGCCGCATGCGTCTTTCGCCCGGATGCCCACCCGGCGCCGCGCGCCGCCCCCGCCGACCGGATCGGCCCGTGGGCACAGGCCACCCTGACCCGGCCGGAGTCATCCGGCCATCGGCGGAGCCCGGCGCGTATCCGGTGCCTCGGCGTGCGGACCACCGCGGCCCGGCCCCACTCACGTAGGACCGGCGGCGCGGGCCGGTGCCGCACACACCCCGCCGCCCGGCGGGGCGTGGGGCGGAAGCCCAGAGCGCCGGCCAGGCTCCGGCGCGCGCCCGTGCTCCCGGGCTGCCTGCCCGGTGCCGCCTCGCCGCCCCCGCTGGCCGGCCCGGAGAGCGGAAGGTCCTCGCCGCTCGGACCACCGCGACCGGCCCCACCCACGTAGGCCCGGCGGCGCGGCTAGGCCGTATCGGCGGCGGTCGCCAGGGAGTCGAGCAGGGCGACCACGCCCGCCGGGCCGTCGACCACGAGGTCGGCGCGGGCCGCCAGTTCGGTGACCTCCGTGCTGCCGCTGCACACCAGGACACCGCGCAGGCCCTCCTCGCGCAGCTTCTCCACGGCGGCGAAGGCGGCCAGATCGCCGAGGTCGTCGCCCGCGTAGAGGACGGTATCGGCGCCGGTGGCGCGGAGGTACTCGGTGAGGGCGACGCCCTTGTCCATCCCGGGCGGCCGCAGCTCCAGCACCAGACGGCCCGGTTCGACGATCAGCCCATGGCGTTCGGCCAGCGCGTGGAGCGGGTCTCGGAGCCGTTCGAAGGCGGCGTGCGGATCGTCGGCGCGGCGGGTGTGGACGGCGAACGCGCGCCCCTTGTCCTCGGTCCACAGGCCCCGTCCACCGCCGTGGGCCTCCAGTACGGCGGGGAGCTCCGCCTTGGCGGCGGCGACGCCCGGCGGGGGCGCGGGCGCGGTGAGCCCGCCGTCGGCCGCGTCCCAGCGCTCGGCACCATAGGCGCCGAGGACCACCAGACCGGCCAGTTCCCCGACCCCGGCGAAGCCGCCGTAGTCCACCGCTACCCGGGCCGGACGGCCGGTGATCACGGCGACGGAGCGCACGAGCGGGGCGAGGCGGGAGAGCGCGGGGACCGCGCCGGGGTGGGCGCGGGCCTGGTCCGGGTCGGGGACGATCTCGGCGAGGGTGCCGTCGAAGTCGAGTCCGACGACGGCGCCGCCGGGCCGCTCCAGGAGGGCGGTGAGGCCCTCGCGTCCGGCGGCCGTGGTCGGTTCGGGAAGGGGGTGGCTGCCCATGCCGGTGACCCTACCCAGCCCGGTGCCCGGTCAGCGGCGCATCCGCCGCTCCTGCCGCACGCGGCGGAGGCGGTTGACGGTGACGGGGTCGTGCTCCAGGGCCCGGGGATCGTCCAGCAGCGCGTTCAGCAGCTGGTAGTAGCGGGTCGGGGAGATGCCGAGGCGTTCGCGTACCGCGCGCTCCTTGGCACCGGGGCCCGGCCAGCCGCGCCGCTCCAGGGCGAGCACGGCCCGGTCCCGCTCGGACAGCGCACCGGGCTCGTGGTCCGGCCCGTCAGCGGGGTCGGTCCCGTCAGCGGAGTCCGGCCCGTCCACGGGCTCCGGCCCGTCCACGGGCTCCGGCCCGTCCACGGGCTCCGGTTCCGGCCCGGCGTCCCCCGTCACATCCGTCATGTCCCCGCGTTCTCCATCGCGTCGGCCGCACGCTGGATCTCGCCCAGCACGCTCGCCGGGTCTCCGCCCTTGACCACCGTCGAGCCGATCTTCTCCTTGACCAGCTTGCTGACGGCCGCCCAGGAGGTCTTGTCCGACGGGTAGAACTCGGCACTCTCCAGCTCGTCCAGGAAGCGCCACAGCGACTTGTACTCGCGGTCGTCGAGCATGGTCTCCCGGACGGTGGTGGTCACGGGCAGCAGATCGTACTGGGTGGCGAAGCCGAGCACGTTCTTGTCGCTGTAGACGAAGTCGAGGAATTTGCCGATCTGTGCGCGGTTGCCGTGGGTGTTGAAGGCCATCAGCCAGTCGGCGACGCCCATCGTCGAGCGGGACTTGCCCTTGCGGCCGGGCAGCGCCGCGGTGCCGTAGCTGATGCCGTGGCCGGACGCCTGCTGCATCAGGGTGGGGTGACCGTTGAGCATGCCGACCTCACCGCGGGTGAAGCCGTCGAAGACGTCCTGGCGGTTGGTGCGGGCCGGGGAGCCGGGGCCGGTGAGGCCCGGGGCGACCAGCTTGTCCCGCAGCCATTCGAAGGTCTCGATGTTCTCGGTCGAGTCGATGGTGTAGCTGCCGTTGGCGTCGGTGTAGCCGCCACCGCCGCTGAGCATCCACATCATGGTCTCGGCCTGGGTCTCCTCCGGGCCGAGGGGCAGTCCGTACGGGGTGCGCACCCCGATCCCCTTGAGCGCCTCGGCGGCGTCCTTCAGCTCGGCCCAGGTGGTGGGCGCGTCGGTTATCCCGGCCTGGTCGAAGAGCTTCTTGTTGTAGAAGAGCAGCCGGGCGCTGGAGACGAAGGGCAGTCCGTACTGCACCCGGTTCACCTCACCCGCGTGGGCGATCGAGGTGATGAACCCGGCCTGGGTGGGGATGGAGAGCATCTGGTCGGCGCGGTAGAGCTTGCCGTCGGCCGCGTAGTCGGCGTACGCGCCGATCTGCGCGATGTCGGGGGCGTCACCGCTCTTGACCATCTCGGCGACGCGCTTGTCGACCTCGGTCCAGCTGTAGACCTTGACCTCGATCTTGACCTTGGTGCCGTGCTCGGCCTCGTAGGCGCGGGCCATCTTCTCCCACGCCTTCTGGGAGCTGTTGGCGGCGCTGTCGCCGTAGTCGGCCGCGACCACCTTGAGGGTGACCTCACCCCCCGAGCCGCTGCCCCCGCCGCAGCCCGTCAGCACCGGCGCCGTGGCCGCCGCAGCGACTCCAGCCGTCGTCAGACCCAAGAACCGTCGCCGCTGCACCGCTGTTTCCCACCCTGTTGGCTTGATTCATCCCCAGGGGTTCGTCCCCGGAGTCTCCCGGGGTTCGCCCCCGAGGTCGAGCGAGTCTGCCTTGCAAACCTCCACAAGGTCTACACCATGGGCATATCACTTCGGTATCGGGGCCCTGCCTTCCCAGTTCAGCCGTGGTCCACACGTCTAAGTGGAATGTGTCACGCCGCCACAACTCCCGTACAGCGCAAGGAAACAAGGGCCAGAACGAGCCGAAGGCGGGAAGGGGCGAACGGGTCCCTCTTCCGGGGAGAAGCGGCGAGTGGACTAGACCTCTCATGGGGGATCGCGGGAGACTGTTTCCCGTGGAACACGTCATCGCCCTCGATGTGGGCGGCACCGGTATGAAAGCCGCCCTGGTCGGGGCGGACAGCACCCTGCTGTACGAGGCCAGGCGGCCCACCGGACGCGAGCGCGGCCCCGAGGCCGTCGTCGCCGCGATCCTGGACTTCGCCGCGGACCTGCGCGCGGTGGGCGAGGAGCGCTTCGGCCGTCCGCCCTCGGCGGCCGGCGTCGGCGTGCCCGGGGTCCTCGACGAGGCCCGCGGGGTCGCGGTCTTCGCCGCCAACCTCGGCTGGCGGGACGTCCCGCTGCGCGCACTGCTCTCGGAACGGCTGGCCGGGGTCCCGGTCGCGCTGAGCCATGACGTCCGGATGGGCGGACTGGCCGAGGGGCGGATAGGAGCGGGCGAGGGCGCCGACCGGTTCCTCTTCGTATCGGTCGGCACCGGGATCGCGGGCGCCATCGGCATCGAGGGCCGGATCGACCCGGGGGCGCACGGCTCCTCGGGGGAGATCGGCCATGTGGTGGTACGGCCGGGCGGCCCGGAGTGCGGCTGCGGTCAGCGGGGCTGTCTGGAGACGCTCGCCTCGGCGTCCGCGGTCGGCCGTGCCTGGGCGGCGGCCGTCGGTGACCCCTCGGCCGACGCCGCCGCCTGCGCCGAGGCCGTCGTCGCCGGCGATCCGCGGGCCGAAGCCGTGTGGGGGGAGATGACCGCGGCGCTCGCCGACGGTCTGGTGATCGCCCACACCCTGCTCGACCCCCGGGTGCTGATCATCGGCGGTGGGCTCGCCGAGGCCGGGGAGACCCTGTTCGGCCCGCTGCGCACGGCGGTCGAGAAGCGGATCACCTTCCAGCCGCTTCCCCATATCGTCCCGGCGGGCCTCGGGGACACCGCCGGATGCCTGGGCGCGGGCCTGCTCGCCTGGGACCTACTCGCCACGGAGGTTTCCGCCTGATGGTGCAGCGAACGGTTCTCACGGGCGCCCGGGTCGCACTGCCGTCGGGGGTGGTGGAGAACGGGCGGGTGACGGTCGAAGGCACCCGTATCGCCGCCACGGACACGGGGCCCGGCACGGGGGCCGGACCGGGCGCGGTGCGCGATCTGACCGGCTGCTGGATCGTCCCCGGCTTCATCGACATCCATGTGCACGGCGGCGGTGGCGCGTCGTTCTCCGCGGGCACCGCGGAGGAGGCCCTCACCGTCGTCCGCACCCACCGGGCCCACGGCACCACGACCCTGCTGGCCTCCACCGTCACCGGTGACCTGGACGACCTCGCCCGGCAGGCGTCCGTCCTCTCCGAACTGGTCGAACAGGGCGAGCTCGCGGGCATCCACTTCGAGGGGCCGTTCATCTCCCCGCACCGCTGCGGTGCCCACCAGCCCTCGCTGCTGCGCGCCCCCGACCCGGCGGACGTCCGCAAGCTGGTCGACGCGGCCCGCGGCACCGCGCGGATGATGACGCTCGCGCCCGAACTGCCCGGCGGTCTTGAGTCCGTCCGGCTGCTCGCCGACAGCGGGATCATCGCGGCCGTCGGCCACACCGACTCCGGCTACGAGGCGACCCGGGAGGCGGTCGACGCGGGCGCCACCGTGGCCACCCACCTGTTCAACGCGATGCCCTCACTGCTGCACCGCGAACCGGGTCCCATCGCCGCGCTGCTGGAGGACGAACGGGTCACCGTCGAGCTGATCAACGACGGCACCCATCTCCACCCGGCCGTGCTCCAGCTCGCCTTCCACCGCGCGGGCGCCGATCGCGTCGCGTTCATCACCGACGCCATGGGTGCCGCGGGCATGAGCGACGGGCGCTATCCGCTCGGCCCGATGGAGGTCGAGGTCAGGGACGGGGTGGCACGGATCAGCGACGGGCCGACGGCCGGTTCGATCGCGGGCTCGACCCTCACCCTCGACCGCGCCTTCCGGCGGGCGGTGACCGTCGACGGGCTGGATGTCGGCGAGGCGGTGCGGGCGCTGTCCACCACCCCCGCGAAGGTGCTGGGCGTGGACGGCCGGGTCGGCTCGCTGGAGCCCGGCAAGGACGCGGATCTGGTCGTCCTCGGCCCGGACTTCCGGCTCCGCGGGGTGATGCGCCGCGGCACCTGGGTGGTCGATCCCGAAGTGAACTGATATACCCCGGTGTTGAACCGCACGGCAGGGGCCGAGGTCTGGGCCGGGCGCCACGGCTTTGGCATGATCGCCTGACGGCGAGCGCCGCTCGTCGCAGAGCCGCACGCTTCAGCACAGGAATCTCCGTCCGGCGGGGGGACGGGAGAGGGGATGCCAGGGTGATCCTGACGGTCACGCTCAACACCGCCCTCGACATCACCTACCGGGTGCCGCAGTTGCGCCCGCACACCACCCACCGCGTCACCGACGTCGCCGAACGGCCCGGCGGCAAGGGGCTCAATGTGGCCCGGGTGCTGGCCGCGCTCGGCCATGACACCGTCGTCACCGGCTTCGCGGGCGGGGTCACCGGCGCGGTGCTGCGCGAACGCCTCGCCGCCCTCGCCGGATCCGGATCCGATACCGGCACCGAGCCGCCCCGCGGCCGGATCACCGACGCCCTGGTGCCCATCGCCGGGACCACCCGGCGCACCGTCGGCGTGGTCGACGGCTCCACGGGCGACACCACCCAGCTCAATGAGCCGGGGCCGATCGTGACCACCCCCGAGTGGTCGGAATTCCTCACCGGCTACGCCCGGCTGCTGCGCGAGGCGTCGGCCGTCGCGCTGTGCGGCAGCCTGCCGCCCGGTGTCCCCGTGGGCACCTACGCCCAGCTCATCCGGGAGGCACACGCGGCGGGGGTGCCCACACTGCTGGACACCAGCGGGGAGCCGCTGCGCCGCGGGATCGCCGCCCGGCCGCATCTGGTCAAGCCCAACGCCGAGGAGCTGGCGGGACTGACCGGCACCACCGATCCGCTGCGCGCCGCCCGGGACGCCCGGCGGCGCGGGGCGCGGGCGGTGGCCGCCTCCCTGGGCGCGGACGGCATGCTCGCGGTCACCTCACAGGGCACCTGGCGGGCCCGGACGCCACTGCGGCTGTCCGGGAATCCGACCGGGGCCGGGGACTCGGCGGTGGCGGGACTGCTGTCCGGCCTGGTGGAGGAGGTGCCGTGGCCGGACCGGCTGGCCCGCGCGGTGGCCCTGTCCGCGGCGGCGGTGCGGGCTCCGGTGGCGGGCGAGTTCGACCGGGCGGACTACGACGAGCTGCTGGGGCGGGTCGAGGTGACGGAGCACCCGGCGGCGGCGTGACCGGCCGGGTGCCCGGGACGGGCGTCCGTCACCCGTCCCGCGTCAGTCGCCCGGCTTCTTGTTGGTCAGCCACATCTGGTCGAGGTTGGCATTGCACTTGTCGCCCGCCTCACAGGACACCGCGATGGTGTTGGTGCCCGCGTTCAGCTCGACCAGGGACCAGCTGTTGGTCCAGCCCTTCTCCCAGTCGCCCTTCGGGCCGTGGGCGAAGTTGTCCATGTTGAGCGGGCGGGACTGCTTCTGGCCGTTGATCGTCAGCGTCATGCTCTGCTTCTCGCCGGGCACGCCGTAGCCCACGTAGAGCCGGTACCGCTTGCCCTTCTTGACGTCCACGCTCCAGCTGGCGGAGGCGCCCGGGGTGTTCAGACCGGCCACGTACTGGCCGCCCGCGGCCTGGGCGCCCTTGATGTCACCCGCGGCCGCCGCGCCGCCCGCGAGCTGCATCTTCACGGCGTCCTCGGTGGGCAGCTTCTGGTTCGGCTTGGCGGAGGGGCCGGCGGTCCGGCCCGGCTTCTCGCTCTGTCCGGTGGTCGGCTCGTCGCCCGGTCCGGCCTGGTCGTCCTTGTCGTCGCCGCCATTGGTGATCATGGCGATGCCGATACCGACGATGACCACGGCGACCACCGCGATCGCGCCGATCAGCAGACCCCGGTTGTTGGGGCCGCGGCCACCACCCCGGCCGCCGGCCGGGGCCGCGGACGGCTGCTGCCGGGGCGCGCCGCCGGGCAGCGTCTCGGGCGCGGCGTAGTGGGCGTTCTGACGGCCGTAGCCGCCCTGCTGCTGGCCGTAGCCGCCCTGCTGCGGATTGGGCGCCTGCTGACCGTAGCTGCGCTCGCCCACCGCACGGACCTGGTTGTACGAGGTCCGCGGGACGCCGGGCTGGGCCGGACCGGGATAGCCGTAGCCACCGGTACGGGCACCCGGCTGACCCGGCTGGCCGGACTGCTCGCCCTCGGAGCGGTACAGATAGGCGAACGGGTCGTCGTTCTCCGGTGTGTCCGAGCCGTTGTTGCCGGCCGTCATCCCTCGTCACTCCCCTGTGCATTGGCCTTCGGCGTCACGATGCGTTGCGCCACGACTGCTCATACCAGGGCCGACAGGGCCTCGGCAGGTGGTGCGCTGTCCGGATGGCCAATATTCATGATCGGTTCACTGTCGGCGGCAGGGCCGCATCGGCGCAGCCTACCGTGACAGGGACGTGCTGAGCCCCCGTCCGGGTTCCACCCGGCCGGGACCGGCGGGACACCCGGGGCCTAACCGGCCCGTCTGCGCTCCTTGGAACGCGACCGCTTCTCCACATACATTCGCTGATCAGCGGATTGCAGCACTTCCTCGGCCGACATTCCGCAGCCCGCCCAGCCGATGCCGAAGCTGGCCCCGACCCGGACCGCCCGGCCGTCCACCCGGATCGGCGGGATGATCGCGTTCCGCAGGCGGACGGCGAGGTCCTGGGCGTCGGCCCGGCCGAGCCCGTCGGCGAGGACCACGAACTCGTCACCGCCGAGCCGGGCGACGGTGTCCCCGTCCCGGACGCCGTTGGTCAGCCTGCGGGCGACCTCGATCAGCACCGCGTCGCCCGCGTGGTGGCCGAACCGGTCGTTGATGGACTTGAAGCCGTCGAGGTCGCAGAAGAGCACCGCGAGCCCCTTGTGGCCGTCGTCGACGTCACTGTCCTCATTGGGCGGAACGGTGTGCACATGGCTGTCGAACGGGACGCCGCCCGGCGCGGGCGGACTGCCGAACCCCTCGAACTCGTCGAAGCCGTAGAGATGCCCGCCCGGACCGCCCGGGTCGGCCTGGGCGGCGGCCACGGCGGGCTCCTCCTCCACCCCGCCCGGCAGCGGCGGGGTGCCGCACAGCCTGCTGCCGAGCCGGGCGCGCAGCTCGGCGCTGTTGGGCAGCCCGGTCAGCGAGTCATGGCTGGCCCGGTGGGCGAGCTGGAGCTCATGGCGCTTGCGCTCCTCGATGTCCTCGACGTGGGTGAGCAGGAAGCGCGGCCCGTCGGCGGCGTCGGCGACGACCGAGTTGCGCAGCGAGACCCAGACGTAGGAGCCGTCCCGGCGGGCGAGGCGCAGCTCGGAGCGGCCCCCTTCGGCGGAGGTGCGCAGCAGGGTGCCGATGTCCTCGGGGTGGACCAGGTCGGAGAAGGAGTAGCGGCGCATCGCGGAGGCCGGGCGGCCCAGCAGCCGGCACAGGGCGTCGTTGGTGCGCAGCAGACGGCCGTGCTGGTCGCCGCCCATCTCGGCGATGGCCATCCCGCTGGGCGCGTACTCGAACGCCTGCCGGAAGCTCTCCTCGCTGGCGCGCAGGGCCTGCTGCTCGCGCTCCAGGCGGAGCAGGGCGCGCTGCATATTGGCGCGCAGCCGGGCGTTGCCGATCGCGATGGCGGCGTGGAAGGCGTACATCTGGAGCGCTTCACGGCCCCAGGCACCGGGGCGGCGGCCGTTGCGCGGGCGGTCGACGGAGATGACACCGATCAGCTCACCGCCGGAGGCGCCCGCCGCGTAGAGCGGGGCGAACAGCCGGTCCATCGGATGCCATTCGTCGGCGAACCGGGGGGCGGGGCCGGGGGTGTGCCACTGGGGGACGTCGTCGTCGTCGAGGACCCAGCCCTCGGTGTACGGGATGAAGCGCAGATCGCCCCAGCGGTCGCCCATGGAGAGCCTGCGGTCCCAGGAGGTGCGGGAGCCCACCCGCCCCGCCATCAGCGCTTCGGCCCCGGCGCTGCCGCCGACGGCCGCGACCACGAGATCGCCGTCCGGACGGACCAGATTGACGGCCGAGAGCTCATAGCCGAGCCCGGCTATGACGCCGTCCGCGACGGTCTGCAGGGTGTCGGCGAGGCTGCGCGCGGTATTCAGGTCGGCGACCACCTGGTGCAGCTGCCGCAGGGTCGCAAGGCGGATATAGGGCTCCGACTCGGTCTCCATTGCTCGCACTCCCCCGAGACCTCGACAGCAACTCCTGGCTTCTTGTCGTCCGATTGCCACGGCCACTGAATCACAGCGAGCTGCTCACTCGGTACACAGGGTCAACAATTACTGGCTGCTGTGACTCATGTCACAGACCGTGTTCAATCCTTGGCGAGAGGGTGTGGGAGCGCTCCTATCTTTCCGGTCCGCAAATTCCGGAATGACAATGCCTGGTCATCCCTTGCGTTCCCTGGTAACCGGGGCGATGTCCGATCTAGAACCGAAGACCTAGGTCCGCTTTGGGTCCGGAGTCCGATGCGGACGGGAAGCGTGCGGCGTTAGCGTGCGGGACGTGTTCCCGACAACGCCTTCCACTCCCGCGTCCGCCCCCGCCGCGCCCTCCGTCCCCCATGCTGGTGGGGTGAGTGAGGACGATTTCCGGGCCGCGCTGTCCCGCCTGGCCGCGGGCGTGGTGCTGGTGACCGCGCACGACCCGGAGGAGGGGCCACGCGGTGAGGACGTCGGCATGACGGCCACCGCGTTCATGTCCGTGTCGCTCGATCCGCCGCTGGTGATGGTGAGCGTGCGCAATGGCTCCCGGATGGACGACCTGCTGGAGCGGCAGCCGCTGTGGGCGGTCTCGGTCCTGGCGGAAAGTCAGCGGCATATCGCGGGACGTTTCGCGATGAAGGGGCGCATCAGCGACAGACTGCTCTTCGACGACATGCCGGTCGTACGGGGCACGGAGAGCGGGGCGCCGCTGGCCGCCGGAGCGCTGGCCACCCTGGAGTGCCGCACCGAACAGCGGATGACCGCCGGTGACCACATCCTGGTGGTCGGCCGCGTCCTGACGGCGGCCACGCCGACGGGCGCCGAGGGCGGCCCCCTGATGTACTTCCGGGGCCGCTACCGGACGATGGACTGACCCGGGGCGGGACGACGCGCGGCGTACGGCGCGGTGCGGCACCGCACCGAATGCGGCTTTCCACGGGACGCGGCGCCCGGACGGCGTACGCGGGTGTCTCCCGGCGCGGATGCGACTGTTGCCCTGCTCGATGCGGGCGGCGACCCGTCGCCGGATGCGGCTCACCGCGGGCCACGGCGCGGCGGCGCGCGACCCGTCAGCCGGACGGCGTAGGCGGGTGTCTCCCGGCGCCGGGGCGCGGGTCAGTGCCAGTCGCGGCCGGAGCGGCCACGCTTGGTGTCGCTCCGCTGCTTCTTCTGCCGCAGCCGCCGCTCGTTGATCCCGCGCGGGATCCGGGTGGGCCGGCGCGGCTTCGGCGGCGGCGCGGTGGCCTCCGCGAGCAGCGAGGCCAGCCGCACGGCGGCGGTCTCGCGGTTGCGCCACTGGGAGCGGTGCTCGGACGCCCGCACGGTCACCACGCCGTCGGTCAGCCGTCCGGCCAGCCGCTCCAGCGCGCGCTCCTTCCACACCGGCGGCAGCGCCGTGGTGCGGCCGAGGTCGAAGCGCAGCTCGACCTGGCTGTCGCTGGTGTTGACGTGCTGCCCGCCGGGTCCGGAGGACCGCGAGAAACGCCACATCAGCTCGGCCTCCGGCAGGGAGACCGAGCCACGGATGACATAGGGCGCGGACATGGCCCCCATGGTCCCGTGTCCACCGGGCCCCCGTCACCTCGTTTTGCGGTCCGTTCCCGGTACGGCGGTCCGGCCCGGCATCAGGATTTGGCAAAGAAAGTAAAGAGAGCTGGAACCCGACACCGCCCTGATGGCGTTGTGGAGGGTGACGGTAGCTTCGTGGAGGTACGAAGCCCGACGCTCGGATTCATCGAGACCACGAAAGGGACTCCCCATGGCTGTAAGCCTGTCCAAGGGCGGCAACGTCTCGCTCACCAAGGAGGCACCGGGCCTGACCGCCGTCACGGTCGGCCTCGGCTGGGACGTCCGCACCACCACGGGCACCGACTTCGACCTGGACGCCAGCGCCATCGCGGTGAACACGAACGGCAAGGTCTACTCCGACCAGCACTTCGTGTTCTTCAACAACAAGGCCACCCCGGACCAGACCATCGTCCACACCGGTGACAACGTCACCGGCCAGGGCGAGGGCGACGATGAGCAGATCAACGTCAACCTGGCCGGTCTGCCCGCCGACATCGAGAAGATCGTCTTCCCGGTCTCGATCTACGACGCCGAGTCGCGCAGCCAGAACTTCGGCCAGGTGCGCAACGCGTTCATCCGCATCATCAACCAGGCGGGCGGCACCGAGATCGCGCGCTACGACCTGAGCGAGGACGCCGCCACCGAGACCGCCATGGTCTTCGGCGAGCTCTACCGGAACGGCGCGGAGTGGAAGTTCCGCGCCGTCGGCCAGGGCTACGCCTCCGGCCTGGCCGGCATCGCCCAGGACTTCGGCGTCAACGTCTGACGTTCCGCCGGAACCACCGGTGCGTAACACGAGGGCCGGATCCCGCACCCGCGGGATCCGGCCCTCGGCCGTCGTGGCTCACCGCAGGGAGAACCCCCGTGTCTCCCCGCCGGTCGTCATGGGCCGCCCGCCGGACGGCCCGCCGCCGTCCAGCATGGTGGAGCGCGCGCCGGACGTCATGCGCACAGCGTCCACTGTTATGAGCAGGGAGTCGACGGCACGGCCGCACCGGGGACGCGGAGGGCCTGCCGCCGGTAGTCGCTGGGCGGTACGCCGTACGCGGCGCGGAAGGCGCGGGTGAAATCGGCGGCGCGGGGGAAGCCCCAGCGGGCGGCGACGGCGTGGACGGGCGTGGCGGCCATCCCCGGATCGCCCAGGTCACGGCGCGCCCGCTCCAGCCGCTGTGAGCGGATCCAGGCCGCCACCGTCTCCTGCTCGCCCTGGAAGAGGCGGTGCAGATAGCTGATCGAGATGTGGTGCGCGGCGGCGATCGACGTCGGCGTCAACTCCGGGTCGTGCAGATGGCGTTGCACATGGGCCCGGATGCGCAGCACCAGGCTCCGGGTGCGGGTTTCCGGCGGAAGAGCACCGTCCGCCTCCAGGGTGTGCGCGAAGAGCGAGGACAGCAGATCGACCACCACCCCGCCCAGCCGGGGCCCGTCGGACGGCAGATAACAACTGGTGTCCGACGACAGCTGGGTGAGGAACTGCAGGAGCAGGGCGCCGAATCCCTCCCGTCCGGACATTCCACGGGCGAACAGCCCGTCCATTCGGCTCTGCGGCAGCGGCAGCACGGCCTTGGGGACTTCGATCCCGATCCCCGTGAACTGCTCCGCCCCGTTGGAGGAATAGACCTGGAAAGCCCGTGAGCTGTCGAAGACCTGTATCTCGCGGGAGCCGTACACGGCGTTCTCGTTGTCCCAGGAAATGTGGTTGGTGCCGTGCATCGGAATCCCGATGTGGTACTGCTCGGGGTCGGACTGGCGAATGAGCTTCGAGGTCCGGCGGAAGCGGATGGCCTGGTGGGTCGTGGGCCACACATACACCGCGCCGAGGTCCAGCACCCGCTGCCGCGCCTGGTAGTCCGCCGCATGGGGGCTGCACAGATCCAGTGGCGCATGGGTCCGCCCGACGCGCTCGCACCAGAAGTCGAACCGGTCCGCCCCGTGCAGACCCTCGGTCCGGAACACGGTCTCGTTCAGCATCCCGCCGCCTCCCTCATCTCCCGCCCCCTGCTCCGGTCCCGACACCGGGGGCGGGTTCCAACCCAGCCGTGCCAACTCCATTCGAGTCCATCACAAAGCGCGGACATGACATCGACACGGGTGCTTTCGGCCGACGGAGGAGCCGCGTTCCTACGCGCTGAACGAAGCGGGCGCCACCGTCCGGGCGCGCTCGCGCAGCTCCCGGGCGGCTGGGTTCTTGAGATGCGGACGGAGGAGCCCCGCCATCACACGCATACGCTCGTCCGCTCTGCCCGACTGGACCAGCGGGTAGTCATCCAGGGCCTGGTGCCAGGTCGCGCAGGCGGCCTCCAGATGGCCCACCTTCAGCTGACGCTCGGCGAGCATGGCCCGGTGGCGAACTCGCGCTCGGCGATAGATGCTGTAGCGCAGTACATCCGCCTGCTGCATGGCCGCGATGGACCCGTGGATATCGCCCAGCTCATAGCGCACCTGACCGATGTGGTAGTTCAGGGTGGACGGGTCGTAGGAGCCGAATACTGTTTCCTTGGACTCAGCCTTGTCCATAGCGGACTCCGCTTCACGTAGCCGCAGAAGAGCCGTACTGCGGTCGCCGATCTGCGCTGCGGCATGGGCCTGTTGACCCGCCAGGAACGCCCGCATCCTGGGACCGGCCTTGGGCGACGCCGCCGCTGCGGCGTCCGCCAATCGCATGGCCTCGCGGCCGTGGCCGAGGTCAACCGCCTGGACGCTCATCCCGCGTAACGTCGTGCAGTAGGTCAGGTGGTCTTCCGAAGCCCCGGCCAGCTCCAACGCCTTGACGTAGTACCGCTGCGCCAGGCCGTGCAGCCCCTCGTCAACAGCCATGTACCCCGTCAGATAGCAGAGGTCGGAGGCAGCCGACATCATCGCCTTGCGCACGGTCTCGGGGGCGTCCGCCTTCAGATAGGGCACGACGGTGTTCACCAGGAACGCCGCCGCCATGGGGCGGGCATGACGTCCGCCGAACTGGTCGTCCACTTCGGAGATGCGCTCGGTCATGGCCGCAACCATCTCCACGTCGGCCATACCGGCCCGCTGGATCCGCCCCCTCCCTGCCGCTTCCATCCGTCCCACGACATCGGGCCAATGCGGCACGGTCAGCGCGACAGAGAAAAGACTCGCGCCAAGGACGCTGCGGCGTGAGGGGTCCATGTCCTGCCTCCCCAAGTCGACCAACCCCTCCACGGTACTCGCGCGGACGTTCGACTCCTCGGCGGTCACCGGGAATCCCACTTCGGCGTGCGTGATCGGGCGGCCCAGTTTCCGGGCGAACGCTTCCAGGATCAGCGGCCGGGTGGCCTCCTTGGGCATATGCCCGCGAAGCCACTGATGAGCGGAGGGTTCCCGGTACTTCTGCGGCGTGCCGCGTTCCGTGCCGATGCGGTTGATCTCCTGGACCCACTGGCGCAATGTCCATCCGGTCGCCCGGAACAGCCGCTCCAGGCCCGCATTGGGCTTGCGCTGGCTCATGCGCGCTCAACTCCTCCGCACCGCAGGGCGCTTAAAGCTCTTAAAAACCGCCGCGCACCTCACCGTACCGCGATGCGTAGTGGGCCGGTTGCATAGAGCGAGAGAGCACCCCCGCGGCCGTGGCACCGGCCCGGGGGCATGGTCAACGCTGAACAGCTGAAGAGGAGCGTCAACATGCGTGAGCGTATCGCCCGGTTCATGGTGCGGTGGCGAGGAACCTTACGGTCCGCCCTCAGCCATCGCATGATGTCCGGGCCCTCACATCCCGCGCCCGTACGCGTGCGCGAGCACACCACCGCCCCGGTGTGCGTACCGGCCGCTGTCGACCGCGCAGATCCGCCCACCCTGCGCCTCCCGCGTGTCCCTGCCGGGGATCGCTTCCCCATCGCATGGGACACGGACCCGGTTCCGCTGTACGTCCTCCGGCACGAGCACCGGCAGACGCTGGTGGCGCGGTGAGCAGTGGGCGGCCCCAACCGGGCCAGGAAGCCTATGACACCGCCACGGGACGTGTGGGCGTTCTCCAGGCCATCTGTGACGTCAGGGAACTCATCTTCGACCACCGGATGCCGGGCCCGCGCGTCGCTTTCCTCCGCCCCATGGGGGGTGGACAGGAATGGACGACCGACCTCCAGAACATCACGTTCCCCGAGGGAACACGACCGCGCTCCGACGCCGACGAGTACGGCACACCAGGCTGGACCGAGAAGGGAACACCGTCATGACAGCAGTAGCCAACGATCAGCGGACCGGCCGATCACTGGTCGGCGAGGAACTGTTCGGGAGCATCGCCCACTTCGTGGCCGTCCACGACGAACAGCCCCGGGAGCGCGCCGAACGGATCGCCGACCAGGCCATCGCGTTCATCGTGACAGCCGCCACAGCGAGCACGGCCACGATGCCGTCCGACGACGTGGATCTGGGCTTACACGCGTTCATCCTGCACACCGAGGAGTACGCGCGGTTCTGCCATGAGCACGCTGGCCGTTTCCCGCACCACAACCCCGCTCCCGGCGGGGGCGGACGCACTCTTGAGGCGGTCACCGCCAGCGCCCATGCCATGAAGGCGGCAGGCTTCATGGTCGTCGACGCCCTGTGGACCGTGCGTGGAGAGAACGCGGCGCAGTGCGATTCCGACTGCGGACGACCGTACGCGCAGTCGGAGTAATCTCCGGCCGGTGACATAAGACGGGCCGACCCTCAACCCGTACCGGGGGTCGGCCCGTTTCTTGAGAGGACCGGAGTCCATGGCCACCGCCGAAGCACCGTACGAGATCCCCGCCGACGTCTCGGCGTCGCTGGATCCCTCCGGGAGGCGCCTGGTGCTCGATCGGCGGGGATCGACCGTCTGGGACGTCGAGACGGAGCGGGGACGGTACGCCGTGAAGCTCGGGTATCCCAGCGTGCCGCACGCGTGGACCGCGTTGGCTCCCGCCCGTGAGGGGGTCGTCCTGCGGCAGCTCGGCCGCGAAGACGTGAGCTACGGCGACTGGGAGCGCGGGACCTGGAACGTACAGCCCTGGCACCAGGGCATCAGCCTGTACGACCGGTGGCGACCGCACCGCACCGAAGGGGCCGCATCCGAGCCTGACCTGTCCGACGCGTTCTCGTGCGCGCGAGCCATGGCCGCCCTGCACGCCACGGGGTGGGCGCACGGGGACATCCAGCCCGCGCACCTGATCATCCAAGCGGACAGGACGGCGTTGATCGATCTCGCCCTGGCGCACGGCGGAGAGGTCCCCACCGCCTATGACTTCCGCTACCGGGGCTGCCTGGTCCACTACGAGAGTCCGGAGATCTCGCGGAGCGTGCTGGAGACCGGCACGGCCACGCCGAGTACGGCAGCGGACGTCTACGCGCTCGGTGCCTCGTTCTTCATCAGCGCCACGGGGCTGCGTCATGTCGCCTATCCCGACGACGCGAGCCGCGCGGAGCAGCGGCAGGCCATCGCGGACGGACCACATCGGACGGTGCGGGTGCCCGGGGTTCTCGGCGGACTCATCGAGGCCATGCTGAACCCGGCACCGGCCGACCGGCCGACCGGTGCCGAGGTCTGCGCGGAGTTGGGCGGCGGGTGCTGAGCCGCTGCCGGGTCACGCGGAGGGGCGGCCGTCGGACAGGGCGTCAACCGAATAAACTACGGGGTCAAACGAATGCGCCATCCCGTGATCCGGTGGGCGCGCCCGGGGGATCGTCGGGGTGAAACCCCCGGCGGCGGCTGGAAGGTGCCGCCGGGGGGCGGGTGATCCGGATGTCGATGAGGTGACAAGTCGCCATACTCCGGGCGCCATTGCGCATCAGAAGCTGACCGATTTCGCCCCTGTATCAACAAGCCCAAGTCAAATCCTTGTTACGGACCTGTCAGAACCGGTCATTCGGTGACAGTCTCTGCTCGACCTCGCCACGCGCATCGGCAAACGCGTCGGTAAGGCCGTACCTCACGCACCACTCCTGCTGTACCGGACGGTCCACCCACGGCTGTCCGAACCCCCTACACCGGGCCACGAACCGGTGGCCCCCAAGCAAGGAGACCGAGTGAGACCCAACGCTTCCTCCCCCCGCAGACGGACCGTCCGCGCGGCGGCGTTCATCGCCTCCGCCGCCATGGTGGTCATCGGTGTCCAGACCGGCCAGGCCAGCGCCCAGCCGGACCGCGCGGACCAGGCGGGGGCGTCCGCGCTCCAGCTGAGCGCCGCGCAGCGGACCACCGCGATCAAGGCGGCGCAGGCCGGCGCCTCGGCGCAAGGCCGGTCCCTCGGGCTCGGGGCCAAGGAGAAGCTCCTCGTCCGCGATGTCATCAAGGACACGGACGGGACCGTCCACACCCGCTACGAGCGCACCTACGCGGGACTGCCCGTGCTCGGCGGTGACCTGGTGGTCCATGAGAAGAAGAGCGGCAAGCGCTCCGTCACCAGGGCGACCGGCGCGCGGATCGCGGTGGACAGCACCACGGCGGGGATATCGGCCGCCACCGCCGAGAAGGCCGCGCTGAAGACGGCGCTGAAGGCCGCGAAGGGCACGGCCGGCTCGGACGACCCGCGGCGCACCCGTTCGCCGCGCAAGGTGATCTGGGCGGCCACCGGCGAGCCCGTGCTGGCCTGGGAGACCGTCGTCACCGGCACCCAGCACGACGGCACCCCCAGCGAGCTGCACATCATCACCGACGCCGCCACCGGCAAGAAGCTGTTCCAGGACGAGGCCGTGGAGACCGGCACCGGAACCAGCCAGTACAGCGGCACGGTGTCACTGGGCACCACCCGCAGCGGCTCCGGCTACAGCCTGACCGATGGCACCCGCGGCAACCACAAGACGTACGACCTGAAGCAGGGCACCTCGGGCACCGGCACCCTGTTCACCGACGCGGACGACCGCTGGGGCGGCGGACGGCAGACCGCGGGGGTGGACGCCCACTACGGCGCCGCGCAGACCTGGGACTTCTACAAGAAGGTGCTGGGCCGCAACGGCATCCGCAACGACGGCGTCGGCTCGTACTCCCGCGTCCACTACGGCAACAACTACGTGAACGCGTTCTGGCAGGACTCCTGCTTCTGCATGACCTACGGCGACGGTTCGGGCAACGCCAACCCGCTGACCTCGCTGGACGTGGCCGGTCACGAGATGACCCACGGCGTCACCGCGGCCACCGCCAAGCTCAACTACAGCGGTGAGTCCGGCGGTCTCAACGAGGCCACCTCCGACATCCTCGCCACCGCCGTCGAGTTCTACTCGGCCAACTCCGCCGACCCCGGCGACTACCTCATCGGCGAGAAGATCGACATCAACGGTGACGGCACCCCGCTGCGCTACCAGGACAAGCCCAGCAAGGACGGCGCGTCCAAGGACTACTGGTCCTCCTCGCTCGGCGGGATCGATGTGCACTACTCCTCCGGGCCCGCCAACCACTTCTTCTACCTGCTGTCCGAGGGCAGCGGCGCGAAGACCATCAACGGCGTGAGCTACAACAGCCCGACGTACGACGGCTCCAGGATCACCGGGATCGGCCGGGACAAGGCCGTCCGGATCTGGTACCGGGCGCTGACCACGTACCTGACCTCCACCTCGAAGTACGCCCAGGCCCGCACCGCCACCCTCAGCGCGGCGCGTGACCTCTACGGCTCCACCTCCACCGAGTACAAGACGGTCGCGGCGGCCTGGACCGCGATCAACGTCCGGTGAGAAACGCCTGACAGCGGGACGCGGACCGCACCGGAAAACCGGTGCGGTCCGTTCCTGTCGTCACCGTTGATCGGCACTTACGCTGCTCCCATGACTCAACAGGTACGCGGCGTGGTGGCCCCCGGCAAAGGCGAGAAGGTCAGGATCGAGACGATCGTGATCCCCGACCCCGGCCCCGGCGAGGCCGTGGTGCGGGTCCAGGCGTGCGGTGTCTGCCACACCGATCTGCACTACCGGGAGGGCGGTATCAACGACGACTTCCCCTTCCTGCTCGGCCATGAGGCGGCCGGGACCGTGGAGTCCGTCGGCGAAGGGGTCACCGAGGTGGCGCCCGGCGACTTCGTGGTGCTCAACTGGCGGGCGGTCTGCGGTGAGTGCCGCGCCTGCCGCCGCGGCCGCCCCTGGTACTGCTTCGACACCCACAACGCGTCGCAGCCCATGACGCTCACCGACGGCACCGCGCTGACGCCCGCGCTCGGCATCGGCGCGTTCGCCGAGAAGACGCTGGTGGCGGCCGGGCAGTGCACCAAGGTGGACCCGGAGGCGTCGGCGGCCGCGGCGGGGCTGCTCGGCTGCGGGGTGATGGCCGGGATCGGCGCCGCGATCAACACCGGCGCGGTCGGGCGCGGCGACTCGGTCGCCGTCATCGGCTGCGGCGGCGTGGGCGCCGCGGCGGTCACCGGGGCCCGGCTGGCCGCCGCCGCGAAGATCATCGCGGTGGACGTGGACGACCGGAAGCTGGAGTGGGCACGCGGGCTCGGCGCCACCCACACCCTCGACGCCACCGAGGGCGACGTGGTGGAGCGGATCCGTGAGCTGACCGACGGCAACGGCGCCGATGTGGTGATCGAGGCGGTCGGCCGCCCCGAGACCTACCGGCAGGCGTTCTACGCCCGGGACCTGGCCGGGACCGTGGTGCTGGTCGGCGTGCCGACCCCGGAGATGAAGCTGGAGCTGCCGCTGCTGGACGTCTTCGGGCGCGGCGGCGCGCTCAAGTCCTCCTGGTACGGCGACTGCCTGCCGTCCCGTGACTTCCCCATGCTGATCGACCTCTACCGGCAGGGCCGGCTCGATCTGGACGCGTTCGTCAGCGAGACCATCGGCCTGGACGACATCGAGGAGGCGTTCGCCAAGATGCACCGCGGTGAGGTCCTCCGTTCGGTGGTGACGCTCTGATGACCCCTCCCCCCGTACGCGTCGACCACCTCGTGACCTCCGGCACCTTCTCGCTGGACGGCGGCACCTGGGAGGTGGACAACAACGTCTGGCTCGTCGGTGACGACCACGAGGTCTACGTCATCGACGCGGCCCATGACGCGGACGCCATCGTCGAGGCCATCGGCGGCCGCAGGCTGCTGGGCATCATCTGCACCCACGGCCATGACGACCACATCGACGCCGCCCCGGCCGTCGCCGACCGCACCGGCGCGCCGATCCTGCTGCACCCCGAGGACGAGGTGCTGTGGCGGATGCGCCATCCGGACCGGGCGCCGGACAAGCCGCTGGCCGACGGGGACGTGCTCACCGTCGGCGGGACCCAGCTGCGGGTGCTGCACACCCCGGGTCACTCCCCCGGCGCGGTCTGTCTGCACGCCCCCGCACTGACCACGGTGTTCTCCGGGGACACGCTCTTCCAGGGCGGTCCGGGGGCGACCGGGCGCTCGTACTCCTCATTCCCGACGATCATCGAGTCGATCCGGGAACGGCTGCTGGCGCTGCCGCCGCAGACCGTGGTGCGCACCGGGCACGGCGATCCGACCACGATCGCCGACGAGGCCCCGCACCTGGACGAGTGGATCGCCCGCGGCCACTGACCCGGTCCCGGGGGGGGGGGGGGGGGGGGGGGGGGGAGGGGGAGGGGGGGGGGGGGGGGGGGGGGGGGGGGGGGGGGGGGGGGGGGGGGGGGAG
>NZ_JBWKKP010000017.1:0-94822 GCF_056431485.1 Streptomyces sp. NPDC045899 | reverse complement strand
TTGTCGAGCCGAATGCCCGCGTCTCCCTCCTACCGCGTGGGTCATCCCCCCCCCCCCCCCCCCCCCCCCCCGCGGCCGGGGATCTCCCGGCCCATGACACCATCGACGGCGTGATCGACCTGGGCTACTCCCTCTCCCGCCGCTTCCCGGACCCACCGCAGACGGACTACCGGAGCGCGGACCAGCGTGCGCTGCGCCACGATCTCTTCTGCGGTGACGTCTATCTCGCCGACACCCGCGAGGACCGTGAGGTGTCCACCGCCTGGGGCTGGGTTCCGGTGCTCGACTTCGCCTGGGCACTGTGCGACATCGTGGAGCGGCTCGACCGGGATCCGCGGGGCAGCCGTTCGGCCACCCCCGTCCACGCGGAGCTGGACTTCACCGAGTCCACCGACCGGCTGCTCTTCGAGCGGCGGTTCGGCTGGGTGGACATCACCGCCGACTGGGTCCCGGCCGGGGAACCGCCGCTGTCCTTCAACCACACGGCGCTGCGCCGGGAGGCCCGCGACTTCCTGCACGATCTGATCGCCGATCTCGTGGACATGCACGAGGGCCTGGGCGACAACCCCGTGGTGTGGGACCTCCAGTCCCGCTTCCCCCGGGTCTGATCCGCCTCCCGGAGGAGCTTGACTTCAACCTTTGTTGACGTCGGAGGCTCATCGGGCAGGGGCACCGATCATCCGGTGCGCCACCGGCCCTTGGGAGAGCGCCATGCACGCCGTACGACTGCACGCCTTCGGCCCCGCCGAGAACCTGGTCCTGGAGGAGACCGAGGACCCCGAGCCCGGTCCCGGCCAGGTGCGGATCGCGGTCGCCGCGGCCGGGGTGCACCTCCTGGACACCGCGCTGCGCGCCGGGATGACCAGCGCCGTCCACACCGCCCCCGAACTGCCCACCGTCCCGGGCCGGGAGGTCGCGGGCACGGTGGACGCGCTCGGCGAGGGCACCGACCCGGCCTGGCTGGGCAAGCGGGTCGTCGCCCATCTGGGCATGGTCCCCGGCGGCTACGCCGAACGGGCCGTGGCCGCTGCCGGGAGGCTGCACGAACTGCCGGACGGGCTGGACGAGGCAGCGGCCGTCGCCATGATCGGTACCGGCCGCACCACCATGGGCATCCTGCAGTTCGCGGAGCCGGCCCCGGACGACGTGGTGATCGTGACCTCGGCGGCGGGCGGGATCGGCCAGCTGCTCGTCCAGTACGCGAGGAACGCGGGCGCCACCGTCGTCGGACTCGCGGGCGGGGCGGCCAAGGTGGCGCGCGTGCGGGAGCTGGGTGCCGCGATCGCCGAGGACTACGACGATCCGGCGTGGCCCGGGCGGGTGCGGACGGCCCTGGCCGGGCGCGCGGCCACCGTACTCTTCGACGGGGTGGGCGGGGACGCGGCGCGGGCCGCGATCGGCCTCCTGGGCCGGGGCGGACGCCATCTGGTCTTCGGCTGGTCCTCGACGGGACTGACCGGCGGCGGCCCACTGGAGCCGGACGAGCGGGAGCTCGCCGAGCGCGGGATCACCTCCACCCCGGTGCTGGGCCCGCCGATGCTGGAGCGGGCCGGTGGCCCGGACCCGCTGCGCACCCTGGAGGAGCGGTCGCTCGCGGAGGCAGCCGCCGGGCGGATGGTCCCGGCGGTGCAGCGATTCCCGCTCGCCGAGGCCGCCGCCGCGCACCGGGCGCTGGAGACCCGCGCCACGATGGGAAAGGTCGTCCTCATCCCCTGAACCGGCGTGCGGGGAAAGGCCATTCCCCGGCGCCCGGATATCCGTGCCGAGTTGCCGCCTGGCGGGGGTCCAGGCGGCGGCTCAGAAACTAGCAGCGCGGGGAAAGCGCTCGCGATCTCAAGTCAAAGAATTCGATCTCGGACGCCCTCCGCCGGTCCCCGGCAGCACCATGGGCCCCGTGCCCGCCGCATGTCACGCCTCGTCCCGCTCCTGTTCCGCCCCGCTCCGGCCGGCGCCGGTGCCCGCCACGGAGGGATCTATCAAACGTCTATAGCCGGTGCGGACCGGAGAATAGGGCGGTGATGGGCGCGTATTCCATGCTGGTTCCACGGCACCGCTGTCGGCGCCCGCAGGGAAAACCGGGGAGGAAACATGGGAAACGACACGACGGAGATCCTCGCCAGAATGGAACGCGACTACACGGCCTGGCTGGAGCAGGGCGGACTCAGCCATATGGTGAGTCTGGACGGTCGTGATCTGGCCGACCCGGCGGTATTCGCCGAGGTGATCAGTGAACTCGCCCTGGCGGCGCACCGGGCGGAGTACACCGGGTCGCTCGCGGGCCAGTCGCTGATGAGCGACGCCAGCGCCCGCTGGGCCAGTCTGGTGGCGCTCTTCATCAACGCCGTACACAACGACACCCTCGACGCGCTGCGCGCCGAGACCTCCGTGATGGCCGCCGGCCTCGACGGGGGCCATGCGGGCGGCTGCGGCTGAACCACCGCGCCGCACCGTGAGGACGGCGTCGGCGGCCACCGCGCGGTGGCCGCCGACCGGTTTCAGGCCACCAGCGCGGGACCGGGGAAGCCGGTCAGCTCCGGCTCGGCGGCGTCCTGCTCCCGGGCGAACTGCCGGACCAGGAAACGGAACCGGTACTCCAGCCGGTCCCCCTCGGCCGAGAGCTCCAGCAGCCGTGCGGTGGTGAGCGAGTCGAGCGCGCTCTCCGCGCTGGCCTCGGACCAGCGCAGCTCCGCCGCCGCGTCCCGGGCGGTGAAGGCCGCCGCGAACCGGTGGGCCAGCGCCCGGAAGGCGTGCCGCGCGTCGGCGGCCAGCCGGGCGTGGCTGCGGCGCAGCGCGGCCCGCACATCGAGGCTGCCGAGGGAGAGTTCGCCCAGCAGCCGTTCCACCGGGCCCAGCCGGTTGGCCAGATGGGCCAGCCGCCACTGTGGCTGGGCGGCCAGCCGGGCCGCGCAGATCCGCAGTGCCAGCGGCAGTCCGTCGCAGCGCTCCACGATCCGTCCGGCCGCCTCGGGCTCCGCCGCGACCCGTTCGGATCCGGCGACCGCGGCCAGCAGCCCGCACGCCTCCACCGCGTCCAGCGGGCCGAGCCTGACCAGCCGTACGCCCTCCACCGAGGTGAGCGGGGAGTGGCTGGTGACCAGAGTGCGACAGCCGTCGCCGACCGCGAGCAGCGGGCGGACCTGGCGGTCCTCCACCGCGTTGTCCAGGACGACCAGGGCGCGGCGGCCCGCGAGCCGGCTGCGGTAGAGCTGGGCCCGCTCGTCCAGCGCGGCGGGCAGGTCGTGGGGACCGGCGCCCAGGGCGCGCAGGAACCAGCCGAGCACATCCGAGGGGTCCTTGGGGCTGCCGTCCTCGGCGCGCAGATCGGCGTAGAGCTGGCCGTGCGGAAAGGCCCGGCGACAGCGGTGGGCGGCGTGCACCGCCAGTGCGGAGGTGCCGGTGCCGGGGGCTCCGGTGAGCACGATGCCGCCGGTGCCGTGCGGATCGGCCAGGGCGGTGCCGAGTTCGGCGAGCGGCTGGGCGCGGCCGGAGAAGTCGGCGATGTCCGGCGGCAGCATGGCGGGGACCAGTCCGGCCCAGATGTCCGCCGGGGGCGGCGCGACGGCGGATGCGAGGGCGGCTCCCCTTCCGGCCCCCGGCACCGCCGGACCCGGTTCCGTCCCGGCGCCCGGTCCGACCCCGGGTCCGGCGCCGAGGGTGACGGCCTTCGGCGTGGCGGCCGGTCCGGTCACCTCACCGATGAGCAGCTCCCGGTGCAGACGGCGCAGGGCGGACCCGGGGTCCACGCCCAGTTCGTCGCGGAGCGCCCGGCGCCCCCGCTCATACACGGCCAGTGCGTCGGCCTGCCGGTCGCAGCGGTACAGCGCGGTCATCAGCTGGCAGCGCAGGGTCTCCCGGAGGGGGTGCTCGGCGACCAGCCGGGTCAGCTCGGGAACGGACTGGGCGTGGCGTCCCAGGGCGAGTTCGGCCTCGATCCGGTCCTGTACGGCGGCGAGCCGGGCCTCCTCCAGACGCGGCAGTTCGGCCTCGCTGAGCCGGCCGGTGACATCGGAGAGGGCGGGGCCGCGCCACAGCGCGAGCGCGGCGGTCAGTCGGTCGGCGGCGGTGGCGTAGTGGCCTCCGGTCAGCGCGGTACGGCCCTGTTCGGCCAGCCGCCGGAACTCGTCCCAGTCGTAGCGGGCGTCGCCGACGTCCATCGCGTAGCCGCTGCCGCGGCGGTCGGTGCGCAGCCAGGGGCCGCAGCGCTTCCGCAGCCGGGAGACATAGGTGTAGAGCTGCGCGGTACGGGTCGGTGGCGGGGTGGGGCCCCACAGCAGTTCGCTGAGCCGGTCGTCGGAGAGCACCCGGCCGCCGGAGAGCAGCAGGGCGGCGAGGACGGTGCGCTGTTTGGCCCCCTCGACCGGTACCGCCGAACCGTCCACCCGGACCTGCACCGGGCCGAGGATCCGGAACTCCACGTGCGGCGGGCGCTCCTGACCATCACATTCCAGCCGCAAAGCTGCACTCCTCCAGGCTTGAGCCTGTCAGCATCCTGACAGTTCGCTGAGTCTGACGGCCGCGCCGATCGTGTCGGATCCGTACTCCTGCCCGGGGTGCCGGGTCAGTCTGCTGACCGGTCCGGAGAGCGACAGCGCGGCGATCACCCGGCCGCCGGGCCCGCGGACGGGCGCGGCGACGGTGGCCATGGCGGGTTCCCAGCCGCCGAAGCTCTGGGCCCAGCCGCGGCGGCGGACCCCGGAGAGCATGCCGGCGCTGAACCGGGCGCCGCGCAGCCCCTCGTACAGCAGCTCGGGCTCCTCCCAGGCCAGCAGCACCTGGGCGACCGCACCCGACTTCAGCGGGAAGGCGCTGCCGACCGGCACGGTGTCGGCCCCGGTCCCGAGCGCTTCGGAAGCGGCCACGCACACCCGCAGTTCACCGCGGCGGCGGTAGAGCCGGGCGCTGGCGCCGGTGCGCTCGCGCAGTGCGGTGAGCACGGGTTCGGCGGTGAGCAGCAGCCGGTCGTGGCGCGCCTCGACGACCATGTCGCCCAGGCGCGGGCCGAGTGCGAACCGCCCGTCGCGGTCCCGGGCGACCAGCCGCAGCCGTTCCAGGGCGAGGGCCAGCCGGTGCACGGTGGGCCGCTTGAGACCGGTGGCGGAGACCAGGGTGGCCAGGGTGGCCGGACCGCTCTCCAACACGCCCAGCAGCAGCGACGCCTTGTCCAGTACGCCGACGCCGCTCTCCAGCCGGGGCGGGCCGGGCCGGGCGGCACCGGCCGCCCGCCGCGCTGCCGGGTCCACTGTGGTCGTCATCGTCAAGGTGGCCATGGCAGTCGTCCTCAGCCGAGGTGGGCGGCCAGCGCGCGGAGGACCGCCTCCCGCTGCTGGACGAGGTAGAAGTGGTCTCCGGGCAGCACCGTGAGGTCGAACCCGGCGGGGGCCACCGCGGCCCAGGCCCGCAGATCGGCCACGGTGACGCGGGGGTCGCGGTCGCCGACGAGGCCGGTGACGGGGCAGCCGACCGGGACCGGGGGACGCGGTCCGTAGGTGCCCACGGCCTTGAAGTCGGCCCGGAGCGCGGGCAGCACCAGGGCGCGCAAGTCCGGATGGTCCAGCAGCGCGGTGTCCGTGCCGCCGATGCCGCGGATCTCCTCCAGCAGCGCGTCATCGCCGCGGAGGTAGGTGTCCTTGGGGGTGACCTGGTGGGGTGCCTTGCGGGCGGAGACGACGAGCGCGTCGAGGCGGATACCGTGTCCGCTCTCCAGCCGCAGCGCCACCTCGTAGCCGACCGAGGAGCCCATGCTGTGGCCGAACAGGGTCAGCGGGGTGTCGGTGAACGGCAGCAGTGCGGCGGTCACTTCGTCGGCGAGCCGCTCGACGCTGTCGATGGCCGGTTCCTCCAGCCGCTCCTGGCGGCCGGGGTAGCGGGTGGTGAGGACCTCCACACCGGCGGGGAGCGTCCCGTCGGCGGCCGCCCGTCCCCAGTTGTGGAAGAAGCCCGCCGAGCCGCCCGCGTGGGGCAGACAGACCAGCCTCCTGCGGACCGCCCCGGCCGGGGCGTACCTGCGGAACCACCTGCTGTCGACACCGATGGCCATCGTCTGCTCGCCTCCCCGCGCGGGAATTGACGGGATTCACCGTACGGATCGGACCGCCCGGATTCCCCTGGTCTTTTCTAGCGGCGTGAGTCGGCGTCCGGCAACGCGGCTTCATGAACCTGCCAGTGGGTTGCGGAAAACCAGGAAAGGGGTTCATCTTCGGCCGCCGGGGGATTGCGAGAGCAGCAGTCCCAGTTCGGCGGCGCGCACTCCGGCTTGAAATCTCGAGGTGGCACCTAACAGCGCCATAATTTCGGCCACATATCTTCGGTAGGTACGGACCGACATGGCCAGTTCCCGGGCGGCGACGTCATCGGTGACCCCGGCGCGCAGCCGTTCCAGGATCTGCTGGGCGATCTCGGTACGGCCCTTGTCGCCGAAGTCGATACGGTCCGAGACCACCACGGCGTTGCGCCACACCCCGTCGAAGAGGGCCAGCAGCGGCCGGATCACCCCGCCGGAGCGGATGACCGAGGCCCGGCGGCCGACCGCGGAATCAGCGCAGACCAGGGCGCGTTCATGGTCGGCGATCACGGCGGCCAGGGCGGGGATCCGGGCGACCCGGGTCTCCACCCGGGGCTCGCCGACATGGCCGCTGACGAACCGCCAGTCGAGGGTGGCCGGGGTGCACAGCAGCCGCACGGTCAGCTCCTCGTGGCCGTCGGCGGCCAGGAGTACGGTGAGCGCCTGGTGGACGGCGCGGGCATAGCCGGGTTCGGCGGCGAGCACCACATCAACGCGCGTAGTGGCGTCGGAGACCAGTTGTGCCGCGGTGTCCACCGCGGTGTCCTGGCCCTCGATGACATCGACCGTGGCGCCCTGGTGCATCCGGTCGCGGCGGCGTACGACGGTGGAGGCCAGCAGGGCGCTGACTTCCAGGAGTTCCTGCTCGAATTCATCGCCGACATCGACCGATTCCAGGCCGAGTTCCGGCCGACTGGTGCCGTGCGCCCGTTCGGGCATCACCGATGACACACCACTCACCCCCGTGTGAGTCGTCGTTCAGCGGACGGCGCCGCCGAACCCCTCTTCAGCTCTGTGTCCCCCCGCGCCGGTGCGGCGCCTCAGTCGTTCGACGACAGCAGCCCCAGTTCGACCGCCCGCACCCCCGCCTGGAACCGGGAACTGGCGCCGAGACCGCGCATGATCTCGGCGACATGGCGGCGGTAGGTGCGCAGGGACACCTCGACCTCGCGGGCCGCCACATCGTCGGTGTAGCCCTGGCAGAGCCGCTCCAGGATGCGGCGGGCGGACTCGGTCCGCAGCCGCTCGCTGATCCACTCGTGCTCGGCGGGCTGGACGGCGCCGCCCCAGGCACCGGCGAACAGCAGGTCCAGCGCGCGGACCAGGGCCGGGTCCTCGATGACCGAGACCACTTCCTCACCGCCGCGCTCCAGCCGGGACCGCACCATGGCCACCCGGCCGTCCACGATCAGGGTTTCGGCCACGGCCTCGGTGACCCGGAGCTGTACATGGGCGCCGCCGCGTTCGGCGACGGTCCGCACGGCGGACTCCCCCAGCGATTCGGGGGTGCACAGCAGCCGGGCGGGAATGCGCTTGCGGCCGCCCGCGGTGAGCCGCCCGACGGCGGCGCCGACCGCCTTGGCACGGTCACCGCCCTCCGGCAGGGCCGCACTGACACCGTGCCGGGCCTGGCTGATGAGCACCTCGACGGCATTGGCGACGACCGCTTCATCGCGTTCGAGGGTGACGATGGAGTTCCGGGCGGCGGTGCGCCGATGCAGATTCACCGTCGACTCGATCAACTCGCGGGCCTGGAGCAGCGCTTCTTCCACGCTGTCGGCCGTTCTCGAGGAATCGGATGCCTTCGATGGACCTGTCATGCCTACCCCCGAGACGTTTCGACGAACAGCGCTGCCCACGGCATGTCGATCGACCAGGAGTGACCCAGCGGTTGACCCTTGAATGTATTGCTGGTGACCAGGGTCCGACCCAACGGGAATCGCCTGAACATCCGAGCGGAACTCCGTGAACGGGAAAAGCTGCGAAGCACGGAACACTTCACCAAGCGGCTCGGGGCCGAGATTAGTTTGAGCGGTGTACGGCAGTCAACGCACCGGAAACGGTCAAGAGTCGGCAAAGTCCGCTTCTTATGGGTCACTTCACGTTCATCCGGGCGGAGGCGCGCCCGCCGTGTCAGCAACCTGCGCCACTCAACCGGAAACTCGACACCATTTCGCCCCACACCGATCACGCTACGCACTGTTCTCGCGACCTTCGGCTACCATCACGCCTCTCTCTGTCCTGTTGCTGCCACCTCCGGAGCATTCGCGGGGTCAAGCCCACGGTAAAGTCCGGCCATCGCACAATTGCTCCGGTGTTCCGGCTGATGCGGAATAGAGGAATCTATACAAGCGTCCTCCGGATTTCCTATCCGCCGTCGCCCAGCGTCCACCAGCGCGTCGCCCGCACGTCACCGGCGGCTTCGGCCAGCGGTTCGGGCCCAACCGGGGCGTCCACGCTCAGCGCCACCACCGCGTCCCCGCCCGGTGCCGTCCTGGCCAGCCGCATCGCGGCGATGTTCACCCCGGCCGCGCCCAGCGCCGCGCCGAGCGCGCCCAGCACACCGGTCCGGTCCGGACAGCGGAAGAACACCGCCTCCCCGCCCAGCGGGAAGTCGATCGGCAGTCCGAAGATCTCCACCAGCAGGGCCCGGCCGCCGGGTTCGGTGAGCGTGCCGGTCACCGACGCCTCGGAGCCGTCGGCGAAGACCGCCCGCAGCGTGACCGCCGAGCGGTGGCCCAGCGCGTCCGGCCCGGTGGTGGCGAACGCCTCCAGCCCCCGTCCGGCGGCCAGCGCCGGGGCGTTCACATACGACACACCGCCCTCCACCGGACCGGTCAACGCACCCTTGAGCGCACCCAGTTCCAGCACCCGTACGTCATGGCCGGCGATCTCCCCGCGGGCCACCGCCTCCAGCCGCCCCGGCAGCCGTCCGGTGGCCGCGACCAGCAGTCCCGCCAGCCGCTCGGTGAGCACCAGCCACGGCGCGAGATCCGGGGCGACCGCCCCGGCCCGCACATTGACCGCCTCCGGCAGCAGCGCCCCGGCCAGCGCCCGCCGCACCGAGCCGGCCACCGACACCCCCGCCCGCTCCTGGGCCTCGGCGGTGCCCGCCCCCAGATGCGGGGTGACCACCACCGAGTCCAGTTCGAACAGCGGCGACTGCGGGCACGGTTCGACGGCGAACACATCGATGCCCGCCGCGGCCACCCGGCCCTCCTTGAGCGCCGCGTACAACTCCGCCTCGTCCACGATGCCGCCACGGGCCGCGTTGACGATCCGCACCCCGGGTCTGACCCGGTGCAGCGCCTCGAACCCCAGCAGTCCGGTGGTCTCCGGGGTGCGGGGCAGATGCACCGAGATCAGCTCGGACCGCTCCAGCAGTTCCTCCAGCGGCACCAGCGTCACGCCCTCCTGGGCCGCGTGGGCGGGCTGGACGTACGGGTCGTGGGCGATGACGTCCATCTCGAACGCCCGCATCCGCCGGGCCACCAGGGTGCCGATCCGGCCCAGCCCCAGCAGTCCGAGCGTCTTGCCCGCCAGTTCCACCCCGGAGAACCGGGAGCGCTGCCACTGTCCCGCCTTGAGCGCCGCGTCGGCCTGCGGGATGTTGCGGGCCACCGCCACCAGCAGCCCCACCGCCAGCTCCGCCGCGCTCACCACGTTGGAGGTGGGGGCGTTGACCACCATCACCCCGGCCGCGGACGCCGCGGGCACGTCGACGTTGTCAAGACCCACCCCGGCCCGGCCGATCACCCGCAGCCGGTCCGCGGCGGCCAGGGCCTCGGCGTCCATCCGGGTCGCGCTGCGGATCAGCACCGCATCGGCTCCGGGGAGCGCGGCGAGCAGCGCCGCGCGGCCGGCCCCGGCGCAGTGGCGCACCTCCACGCCCGGCCCGAGCGCCTCCACGGTGGCCGGCGACAGTTCCTCGGCGATCAGTACGACGGGCCGGTGGACCACGGGCTCGTCCATGGCTTGCCTCCTCCAACGACTCCTGCTGGGACAACTCCTGGCATCACGGTGACCTCCGGGGCCGGGGGGCGGGGCGCTCAGCCGACGCCCGCGACCAGCCGCCCGGCCGGGACCGGCGGCACCGGCGGCACCGGCGGCTCGCCGTCACCCTCCAGGGGGGCGTAGTGCTCGGCCACCCACTCCGGGTCGTAGACCGAGTCGAGATAGCGGTCGCCCTGGTCGGGCGCGATGGCCACCGCGGTGAGCCGCTCCCCGCCCGGCCGCGCCGCCAGCCAGCGCCGCGCACCGCTCACCACCGTCCCGGTGGAACCACCGAAGAGGAAACCGCGGCGGGCCATCGTCCGGCAGGTCTCGATGGTCTCCCGCTCCTCCACCAGCACCACGTCGTCGACCAGTCCGGTGTCCAGCAGCGGCGGCCGCACCCCGGCGCCGAGCCCCGGGATCAGCCGCCGCGCGGGCGGACCGCCGAAGGTCACCGAGCCGACCGAGTCCACCGCCACCACCGTCACCGACCGGCGGTGCTCCCAGAACCAGCGGGCACAGCCCATCAGGGTGCCGGTGGTGCCCGCCCCGACGAACAGCACGTCCAGCGCCGGGAACTGGGCGGCGATGGCGGGTGCCGTGGTGCGGTAGTGCGCCGACCGGTTGTGCGGGTTGGTGTACTGGTTGAGCCAGACGTAGCGGGGGTCGTAGGCCACCAGCCGCTGGACGTAGTCCATCCGCGCGCCGAGCAGTCCCCGGGTCCGGTCCGGACGGCTGATGGTGAGCACCTGGGCGCCGAAGGACTGCATCTGGCGGCGGCTGGCGGGGTTGCAGCGCGAGTCGGTGACACAGAGGAAGCCGTAGCCGCGGCTGGCCGCGATCATGCTGAGCGCGATACCGAGGTTGCCGGAGGAGGACTCGACGATGACCGAACCCGGGGTCAGCGCCCCGTCGCGTTCGGCGGCGAGCACCATCTCCCGGGCGGCCTTCAGCTTCACCGATCCGGCGAAGTTGAAGCTCTCGCACTTGAGGAAGACAGGGAGGTCGCACACCGCGGCGAGATCCACATAGAGGTCCTCCATGTTGATCTCGTGCGGGGCTTGGATTACGGGCACGTCATCACCGCGATTCGTTGGGGGCGCCGCTGTCCGGCGCCTACGAGCCGGCTCGCCCGTAGCGGCTGAGCTCGTGGAAGAAGCCGTCCACCACCGACAGTCCGCCCGCGCGGGCCAGCCGGTCGTGGACGAAGCGGCCGAGGGCGATGTCGAGCACGCCCAGGCCGAAGGGGGAGAACACCAGCGGGCGGTCGGCGGGCAGCTCCACCCGGCCCTCCAGCACGTCGTACAGGGTCCCGGCGATGAAGTCCCGGTTGCCGGTCAGCTGTTCCACCAGATGCGGGGAGGTGTCCGCCTTCAGGCAGTGGTCCACGTCGTCGACGACGTTGGTGGCGCCGAGCAGGATCTCGGGGGCCAGATCACGCAGCGAGACATTGAGCACCAGCGGGTTGTGGGCGAACCAGGCCGGGTCGTGGATATGCGGGGCGCCCGCCACCGTCGCGAACACCACCAGATCGCTGGCCCCGATCAGCTCCCGCGCGGAGCCGTGCACCACCGAGGGGGCGGCGCCGGGGCGTGCGCCGAGGTATCCGGCGAAGCCCTGTGCGTGCTGGTCGGACAGGTCGAAGACACCGACCTCGTCGAAGCTCCAGCCGGTCTCCACCAGATAGGTGTGGATGTAGCGGGCGATCAGCCCGGTGCCGATGAAGCCGATCCGCCGCGGCCGCTCGCCCCGGCTGAGCCGGTCGGCGGCCAGCGCCGCGGAGGCCGCGGTGCGCGCGGCGGAGATGATCGAGGACTCCAGGCAGGCGAACGGATAGCCGGTGTCATGGTCGTTGAGGATCAGGACGGCCGAGGCGCGCGGAATGCCCGCGGCCACGTTCTCCGGGAAGCTGGAGATCCACTTCAGTCCGTCGGTGGGCCGCTCACCGCCGACCGAGGCCGGCAGCGCGATGATCCGCGAGCTGGGCCAGTCGGGGAAGCGCAGGAAGTACGACGGCGGATTGACCGTCCGCTCCTCGCCGTGCAGCCGGTAGACTTCCTCGACCAGCTCCAGGACCTGCTTCTCGTGGCCCGAGAGCACGTGGTCCACCTGGGCTCCGGAGATGACGGCGAACGGCGGCACGCCGGACCGCTGGGACATGTTGGGCTCCATCCATGACATCGGTGGTGACGGTCGGTCGGTGGGGACGGGGTCGTTCAGGCCGGGCCGGGGACCCGTACCGGGTCGCCGAGCACCACGGCGATCTCGCGCTCCCCCTCGTAGGGTTCGCGGCTGTGCGCCATCCGCAGGTTGTCCACGACCATCAGGTCCCCGGGCCGCCAGGGCTCCCGCAGGGTGTGCTTCTCGTAGACGCCGTTGATGGCCAGCACGGTGTCCTCGGTGATGGCGCCGCCGTCCCCGTAACGGCTGTTGAACGGCAGTCCGTCCGCGCCGAATTCGAAGGTCAGGTACTCGCGGACGACCGGGTCCAGCGTCCATTCGTTGAGGAAGGCGATCTGGTTGAACCAGCCGCGGCGGCCGTCGGCCGGATGGCGCAGTACCGCGGCCGAGCGCTGCCGGGTGCGCAGATCGCCGCCCGGCAGCCATGCGGTCTCGATGCCCCACCGGGCGCAGTACGCGTCGATGGCCGCGCGGTCCGGGGCGCCGAAGGACTCCTCGCGCCCCACGCCCACGGTGTCGGTGTAACTGCGGTCCAGCCGCCAGCCGGTGCGCTCGAACCGCTCCACCAGCGCCGGGTCCAGCGCCTCCAGCACCGTCCGGGAGTCGGCCACCCCGGTGATCCCGCCGGAGGCGGGCGCGGTGAGGGCACCGAAGAGCAGGGTGGCGGGCACCTCGCGGCGGTAGCTCAGCTCGTGGTGCATACACATCGGCTGGTCGGGGGGCCACTCCGAGGAGGAGTACACCCCCTCGGCGAGCCGCCGCCGGGTGGCGAACCCCTCCCGTTCGTCCATCACCTCCTCCAGCAGTTCCCGGCCGACGCGGCCCACCGCGGCCACGTCGACCAGGCCCAGACCGCGCACCAGCACCGCGCCGTGTGCGGCGACGGCCGCGCGCAGCGCGGTGCGGTGGGCGGCGGCCCAGGCGGCGGGGTCGGCGGGCGGCGGCCCGTCGAGCCGGATGACGGCGGGGCGGTCGGCGAGGACCTCCACCGGGGGGAGCGGGGCGTGCACGGCCATCGTCGGGGTCCTCACGTCTCGGGGGCGGCGTCGACCAGCGCGGCCAGGTCGGCCAGTACGGGCAGGCGGTGGAGGTCCTTGAGGGTGAACCGGCGCTCCATCGACACGATCAGCCGCACCGCGGTGAGCGAGGTGCCGCCCCGGTCGAAGAAGTTCTCGGTGCGTCCGATCTCTTCGGCGGGCACCTTCAGCACCTCGGCCCAGGCGCGCGCCAGCCGCTGTTCGGTGCGGGTGCGCGGGGGCTCGTGGCCGGTACCGCCGCCGCTGTCGTCGAGTTCGGCGGCCAGGGCGCGCAGCGCCTTCTTGTCGGTCTTGCCGTTGCCGGTGAGCGGCAGCCGCTCCAGCCGTTGGATCCGGCGCGGCACCATATAGCCGGGCAGCACCCGGGCCAGCCGTTCGCGCAGCACCTCGGCGGGTTCGGTGGAGCCGGACTCGAAGGCCACCAGCTGCTTCCCGGCGTCCGGGGTCTCCACGACCACCACCGCGCCGTCCCGTACCCCGGGCAGCCTCAGCAGCTGGTTCTCGATCTCGCCGATCTCGATCCGGAACCCCCGGATCTTGACCTGGGCGTCCCGGCGGCCGAGGAACTCCAGTTTCCCGTCCGGCAGCCAGCGGCCGAAGTCACCGGAGCGGTAGAGCCGCTCACCGGGCCGGTGGGGGTCGGTGGTGAACGCCTGGGCGGTGCGCTCGGGGTCGTTGACGTAGCCGCGGCCGACGCAGATCCCGGAGAACACGATCTCGCCGGGGGCGCCGAGCGGCACCGGCCGGAGCCGTTCGTCCACCACGTACACGGTGACGTTGCCGACCGGCGGGCCCAGCGGTACGGAGTCCCGTGCGGGGACCGCCGTCATCACCTCGTGGTTGGTGTCGTCGCTGGTCTCCGTCAGCCCGTAGGCGTTCATCAGGGCGATCCGCGGGAAGCGGGCGAACCAGCGGACGGTCAGCTCCTTCTTCAGCGCCTCGCCGGTCACGGACACACAGCGCAGCGCGGGCAGTTCACGCGGCCGGGCCTCCAGCCGGGAGAGCACCACCTCCAGGTAGGAGGGCACCGCCTGGAGCACCGCGACCTCACCGCGCTCGATGGTGTCGAGGTAGCGGTCGACGTCGAGGACGGCCTCCTGCTCGACGATGAGCGTGCGGCCGCCGACCACCAGGGCCGCCACCAGCTGCCACAGCGAGATGTCGAAGGACTGCGGGGCGGTCTGCGCCACCACCTGGCCCTCGGTGATCGACTGGTCGTCGATCTTGGCGTAGAGGTGGTTGACGAAGCCGCCGTGTTCGCACATCGCGCCCTTGGGCTCACCGGTGGAGCCCGAGGTGAAGTAGAGGTAGGCCAGCCGTTCGGGGCCGATGGCGAGCCCGGGGTCGGTGTCCGGGTGCCCCTCGGCGCACGCGTCCTCCACGGTCAGCAGCTCCGTGCCCGCGGGCGCGGCCTGCCGGAGGTGGCCGGGGCCGCCGGGTTCGGTGAGCACCAGACGGCATCCGGCACGGCTCAGGGTGCGGCCCATCCGGTCGGCGGGCGCGCCCGGTTCGACGGGCAGATACGCGGCCCCGGCCTTGAACACCCCGATCACAGCGGCCATCCAGTCCAGGTTCCGCTCGGTGACCACGGCGACCACGGCCTCCTCGCCGAGACCGCGGGCGAGCACCGCGTGGGCGATCCGGTTGGCGCGCGCGTTGAGCCCGGCGTAGGTCAGGCTCCGTCCGGCGTACACGGCCGCGATGTCGTCCGGGCGGACGGCCGCCTGCGCCTCGAACAGCTCGTGGAACCGCCGGTCGGGCAGCGCCCGCTGGGGCCCGGACATCCCGGTGAGCTGGTGGCGCAGCTCTTCCCCGGAGAGCAGGGTGCGGGCCCGGCAGGACGTGTCGGGCTCGGTGGCCAGCCGCTCCAGCGCGGTCAGGTAGTAGCCCGCGATCCGTTCCGCGGCGGCGCCGTCCAGCACCTCGGTGCGATACCGCAGCCGCAGCTCGGCGCCGCCGGGGATCAGGTGGAAGGAGACGGTGAGCACCACCGGGGAGCCCTCGGCGGGGACGTACCGGCCGCCACTGAGGTCGAGCACCGTCTCGTACGGCGCCTCGTCCGGCCGGGGCGCCACGGAGCCGCGCAGCAGCTCCCGCCAGCTCTCGTCACCGGCCGTGACCCGCACCCCGAGGGGCACGGTCTCGCCATGGGCCACCCAGCCGGTGGTGAGCTCCCGTTCGCCGCTGAGCGCGCCGAGCACCACGGTGTGCGCGGCCAGCGCCACGGTCTGCCAGCCGCAGCCGGAGCGGCGGGCCCGCAGCCGCGCGGCGGCCAGCAGCCGCGCCGGGAGCGGCCGGGAGGCCGTGGCGGTGTGCCCGGCGGCCGGACCGGTCGCCGGCGACCAGCGGGGCACGGTCCGTGCGGGTCCTGCGCTCATGACGGGGTCCTCTCCAGCCGGTCACCGGCGACGGCCGTGACGTCCTCGGGGACGGCCACCGGGGCGGCCGCGAAGGGGACGTCCGAGACGCCGTCCCACGCGGTGCCGCGCACCGCCGCCACGAACGCCGAGACCCGCTCGGCGCCCCAGAAGCCCTCCCGCCCGTGCACGAAGTACGGCACCCCGAAGGCGTCGTCCTGGTACGCGGCGGTCAGACAGGCCACGCCCCTGGCGCGCAGCCGCTCGTCGTCCACGGCGTCCGCGACGCCCGGGTCCAGGCCCAGTTCGTCCGCGATGAGCGCGATGGTGGCCCGGTCCGCGAGGTCCAGTCCGCGGTTCCAGCGCGCCCGGTAGGCGGCGGCCACGAACTCCCGTCCCCGGCCCGCCTCCTCGGCGGCCAGATAGGCCAGGTGCGAGACCTCCCAGTGCGGTGCCCGGTCCACCGGCCAGGTCACCTGCCAGCCGCGGGCCTGGGCCCAGCGGCGGGCGTCGCGCAGGATGTAGAAGTTCTTGGCCCGCGACATCGGGACCACGGGCAGGGTGATGCCCTCGTCGGCGAGCAGCTTCTCGGACGCGGCGTCCGGCTCCCAGTACGGGATCCACCGGATGGCGTCCAGGACGTCCGGGTAGCGCTCGCTCAGGTCCCGGTACGCGAACCACGAGTACGGGCTGCGCAGCGAGAAGTACCAGCGGGGCTGTGTGTTCCGGCGGCTCACAGCACGATCCCCCCGTCGATGTGGACCACGGATCCGGTGATGTACGCGGCGCGGTCCCCGGCCAGGAAGGCCACCAGCTCGGCGACCTCCTCCGGGGTGCCCATGCGGCCGAGGGTGACGTCCGCGAGGGCCTTGTCGCGCGCGGTGTCGCCGACGGCCGCCACCATGTCGGTGTCGATGAAGCCGGGAGCCACGACATTGACGCGGACGCCGTAGCGGCCGATCTCCTTGGCCAGGGAACGGGAGAAGCCGATGATCCCGGCCTTGGAGGCGGCGTAGTTGGTCTGGGTGGCGTTGCCGTGCACCCCGGCCACCGAGGAGATGTTGACCAGGGCGCCGGAGCGCCGCTTCATCATGGAGAAGGCGACCGAACGGCAGACGTGGAAGACACCGTCGAGATTGGTGCCCAGTACCGAGCGCCAGTCGTCGTCGCTCATCATCACCATCGCCTTGTCGCGGGTGATCCCCGCGGAGGTGACACCGACCGCGACCGGGCCCAGCTCCCGTTCGGTGTGCGCCACCCAGGCCCGCACCGCGTCCGGGTCGGACACGTCCACCCGCTCGGCCAGCACCCGGGCGCCCAGCGCCTCGGCCTCCTTGGCGAGGAGTTCGGCGGCCTCGGGCCGGGAGTGGTAGCAGAAGCCGACGTCATAGCCGTCCCCGGCCAGCCGCAGCACCGTGGCCCGGCCGATCCCGCGGGATCCGCCGCTGATCAGCGCCACCGGTCTGGTCCGGTCCGGCCGTCGCTCGTCCTGGGTCATGAAGTCGCCTCCTTCAGCGCGCCGGCCGGCCGGAAGGCCATCACCATGCGCGCCACGGACATCACCGGGCGGGAGCCGCAGCGGCTCTCGCCCTCGAAGATCACCGAGTCGCCGAGCGAACGCGCCACCGTGACGCGGTGCTCGATCAACTCGCCGGGGTGGACGGGGCCGTGGAACTCCGCGTCGGCGACCGAGCCGAACAGCATCACCTGCCCGCGGGTCGCGGGGGCGTCGGCCGAGGCCAGCAGCCCGGCGGCCTGGCCCCAGGACTCGATCACCAGCGAGGAGGGGTAGGCCGGGGAGGTGCCGGGGGTGAGACCGGCGTACCAGGGCTCGTTGAGGGTGACGGCCTTGACCGCGGTCACCCGCCGTCCGGGGACCAGTTCCAGCACCCGGTCCACCAGCAGCATCGGATAGCGGTGCGGCAGCAGCCCGGTCACCTCGGGGCCGTCGGGGGCGGCTGCCCGGCCGCTGTCCGCGGGACGGTAGCGCAGCCGTACCGAGGCGGCGTCACCGCGCGGGGTCACGGCGGTGGCCGCGCAGCGCCAGCCGTCGTCCCGGCGGCGCCAGGTCAGTGTGAGGTCGAGGGTGTCGCCCGGGTAGACCGCACCGCCGAACCGCGCCGAGTCCACGGCCGCCAGGGCGACCGGTTCGGGCGCGGTGGCGAGTGCCGCGCGGTGGGCGCACTCCACGACACACACGCCGGGGAAGATCGGGAAGTCCGGGTAGTGGCCCGCGAACACCGGCTCGGCTGCGTCGATGTCCACCCGTGCCACCGCCTTCCCGCCGTCCGGCGGGGACACCACGCGCACCCCGGCGGCCACCGGGCTCACGCCGTTCATGACGCCACCAGCCGCAGTACGGCACAGGACAGCGAACCGTCGCGGTCGGCGGAGGTCACCACCGCGAGCCGCCCGGCCGCCTCGTCCGACAGCGCGGCGGTGGCCAGCAGGAAGGCGATCTGGAAGGTGGCGGAGGCGGCCGAGACATCACCGAGCCGCCCCACCGGCGGCACCCGCTCCAGCGTCTGCGTGCCGAACAGCGCGGTCAGCGCGGCCCGTTCCTCCCGGCCGAGCCGCCCGTGGGCGTCGCCGGGGCTCGCGGCCCACACCTCCCCGGGCCGGGCGCCCGCCGCCTCCAGCGCGGAGGCCACACACGCCTCCAGCACCGCCCGCACCCGGTCACCGGTGGCCACCCGGGTGCGTACGGACAGGATCTCGGCGAGCGGCGGACGGCCGGGGCTGACCGTGTCGGGGCGCTGCAGCAGCAGCACCGCGGCCCCCTCGCCCAGCGCCACGTGGTCCTCGCCCCGGCTGTGCCGCTCCAGCCAGTAGCGGGCCCGGGAGTACTCCTCGGCGGCCGCGCACAGCACCGACTCCGCCCGGTCCGACGCCAGCAGCCGGGCCGAGTAGTGGAGGGCGGCGAGCCCGGCCGTACGGCCCCCGGCGAGCGTGGTGTTGGGGCCCCGGATGCCGTACCAGATGGAGCACTGCCCGGCCGCGCAGTTCATCACCGCGTTGGGCATCACCGCCGGGTCCACGTCGAACGGCGCGTCGCCCTCCAGGGAGGTGCGGGTGAAGTCCATCATCGACTCGGCGCTGCCGGTGGTGGTGCCGAGCACCAGACCGGCCCGCTCCCCGGTCTCCCGCTCCCGGTCCGCCCCCGGCTGGTCCAGCAGCCCGCCGACGGCGCTCACCGCGAGACCGGTCACCCGGTCCATCGAGCGGGTGCCCCGTTTGCCGAGCGCCTGCCGGGTCTCGAAACCCGGCACCAGATGGGCCGTTCCCACCGGTACCCGCCAGCGGGCGGTGTCCACCGGGGCACCGGTCGGACGGTCCGAGCGGACCCCGTCCACCAGCGCCTCGGCATCCGGTCCGTACGGGGAGACCGCCGACCACGCGGAGATCACCGGTGGCGCGGCCGGTGCGGCGCCGCTCATACGGCCGCTCGCTTCGGGCTGCTGAGCGCGGCGACGGTGGCCTCGTCGAGGGTGGCCATCGCCCACTGGTTGGGGGCGTGTTCCCGCAGGTAGCCATGGGTGATGGTGCCGGTGGCGGTGTGCACGAGATCCCCGCCGCGGATGACGTAGCAGTCCATCCGGGCGGTGTAGAGCAGGCTCTTGAAGACGTCCTCGATGGTGTAGACGGTGTAGAGCTCCTCCTCCATCACCGTCTCGTCCAGCAGCCGGATCCGGGACTGGGTGACGACCGGGATCCAGCCGCGCGAGTCCAGGACGTGCTTGATGGGCAGCCCCCGGTCGGCGAGGAACAGGTCCTCGGCCTCCTCCATCACGCGCAGGAAGCCGGACATCTGCACCCGCTCGTTGAAGTGGCAGTAGAAGTACGGCATCCGCCAGCGCCAGCCGAACGCGTTGTCCTCGCCGATCAGCCGGGCCAGCACCGGATCGGTGGTGCCGGTGGCCCCCCGGCCCTCGGCGAGGGCGCCGTACGGACGCGGGGTGACCCCCAGCTCCAGGCGGTCACCGGTGCCCAGCCGCGGTACGGCGAACCGGCCGAGTCCGGCGGGGTACTCCTCGGACGGGGCGATATGGCCGTCGACGCGCAGCGCCACCCGCACCGTGGAACCGGCGCACTTGATCCGCTGCCCGTCACGCCGGACGAACTGGCTGACGGTGAAGGTGAACTCGGTGGCACCGTCCTTGGTGGCGGGCACCACCTCCGCCTCCACCTCGTCGTCCACGGCCAGCAGCGCGCCGAGCCGGGAGCGCAGCTCCACCACCTCGAAACCGAGTCCGTACCGCCGGTACAGCTCACCCACCGGCAGTCCGGCGGTGCGGAAGTGGTGCAGCACCGCGGCCTCGGACACGTAGTTGATGTGCTTGAAGCCGATGGCGTAGCTGATGTTGTTGCCTTCGAACACCGGCCGCAGCCGTACGGTGGTCGGGGCGTCCAGCAGGGCCGACACGGCCGGATCTGACACCGGGCCCATCGCAGTCTCCTTCGGTTCCAGGGGTCGTTTCCGGATTCAGGTGCCGACGGGGTACGCGCCGCGGTCGCTCCGGGCGCGCTCGGCGGGTCCGTCGAGGAAGTCGTGGACGGCGCCGGTGAACCACACGGGGTCCGCCAGCATCGGGAAGTGGCCGCCGCCGGTGCGGATCGACTCCCGGCCGCGCGGCAGCGCGGCGGCGAGCGTCCGGGCCTCGGCGGCGTCGGCGGTGGTGTCCCGGTCGCCGCCGATCACCAGACACGGGGTGCCGATGGTGTGCACCGGGACCAGCGGGGTGCTCAGGTAGGCGTCCAGGAAGCGCAGCCAGCCGTAGGGACCGACGAACTCGCACAGCCGCTGGGCGATATCGGCCCGCAGCGCCGGGTCGATCGGCCGGGTACCGGACTGCAGCCGTACCCCCTCGGCCATGGTGGCGGGGAAGGACGCCAGCAGCGGCGCGATCATCGCCCAGGGGAAGTCGTCCGCCGACGGCCGGTAGAAGGGGTTCACCAGCACCGCTCCGGCCGCTCCCGGCGGGTCCCCGGCCACCGCGCGGCGGCCGAGCAGCTCCAGCAGCGGCATCGAGGCGAAGGAGTGGGCGACCACCAGATCGGCGCCACCGGGCACCGCGGCGAGCACCTCCGCCAGCAGCCCGGCCGAGTCCCGCTCATGACGCCAGCCGGCGATGCCCGCGCCGCCCCAGGGCAGTTCGGGTGCGTGGACCTCCACATCGGGACCCCAGTGGGCGGCACAGGCCGACCAGATGGCTCCGCTGTTGCCCAGTCCGTGCAGCAGGACGACTCGTCTCACGCCGGTTCCTCCACGGGGAGGGCCGGATGGGGCGCGTGGCAGGTCAGGGGCCCGGCCGGGGGTACGGGCTCGGGTCCGGCCTCGGGCCCGTCCGGGAGGGCCGGGCGTACCGCCGGACGGAAGACCGTGGCGGTCGCCTCCGTACCGGCGCCGCCCAGCAGCGCGTGGACGGGACCGGTCCGGCCGGAGTCGGCCCAGCCGACGGCCGCCGCGCACTGGAGCAGCCCCAGCGCCCCGGAGCACTCCCCCCAGCCGGTCAGGTCGGCCGTCTCCGCCCCGGCCGGCACGAGCGCCGGATCGGGACACAGCCACAGCCCGCCGCCCCCGTCCGGCGCGGTGGCGGTCGACCGGGCGGCGGCGTCGCGGAGTTCCGCGGTGCGCACCACGGGGCCGAGCAGCAGCCGGGGCGCCGCGCCGCCCACCGCGTCGGTGCTCCCCGCCGCGTCCGTCCGGCTGACCACCACGGCGGCGCCGCCGTCCACCACCGGGCCGCCGGTCAGCCGCCGGGTGATCTCGTTGTCCGGTTCGACGCCGATCACCAGCATGTGGTCGGCCCGTCCGGACCGCAGGGTCAGCCGGGCCCAGCGCAGGGCGTCCAGACCGGAGGTGACGCCGTTGCACACCGACAGATTGGGGCCGCGCAGCACGAAGCGGATCGCGGTCTCGGAGGCGATGATGTTGCTGGAGGCGTTGGGGATGTCCATCGCGCTCAGCGCGGCGGTGGTCTCCCGCGCGATGGTCTCCACCGCCCGGCAGACGGTGTCGGCGTTGCCCAGGTTGGAGCTGACCACCACCCCCACCCGGTCGCCGGGGACCCGGAGGCCGTGCGGGCCGAGCAGTCCGGCGTCCCGCAGCGCGGCGGCGGCCGCGCACAGTCCCAGCTGGGTGGCCCGGTCCTTGAAGCGCAGCCCCTTCTTGCCGATGAGCTCGGCGGGGCGCACCGGTCCGGCACCGGCCACCGCGCCGCGCAGCAGCCCGGCCGGATCGCTCACGCCCGGCAGCACCACGCCCGTCCCGGTGATCGCCGTCCCCGTCATGCCGCACCCGCCACGATCGCGACGGCGTTGACGCCGCCGAAGCCGAACCCGTTGACCTGCGCCACCCGTACCGGGGTGGTGAGGGGGGCACCGCGGACCAGCCGCAGTCCCTCGCCCTCCGGCAGCGGATCGGTGAGATGGGCGATCGGGGGCACCCGGCCGCCCGCCACCGACGCCAGCGCCACGATCAGGCTCATCAGCCCGGCGGAGCCGGAGGTGTGGCCGGTCAGCGATTTGATACCGGTGAAGGCGGGCCGTGCGCCGCCGAACACCCCGGCCATCACCTCGGCCTCGGTCCGGTCGTTCAGCGGGGTGCCGGTGGCGTGCAGCACCACCAGGTCGATGTCCTCGGGACGGCTGCCCGCCGCCGCCTGCGCCCGTTCCACCGAGGCGCGCACCCCGTCCGCGTCCGGCGCGGTCTGGTGGTGGGCGTCGCAGTTGACCGCGACCGAACGCAGCCAGCCGCGCACCGGGCGGTCCGCCACCGGCTCCCGGCGCAGCACCACGGCCGCGGCGCCCTCACCGAGGATGGTGCCGCGGCGGGCGCGGTCGAAGGGCCGGACGACATCGGGCGGATCGAACTGCACCCGGTCGGCCAGGCCGAACATGGACTCCGTCACCGTGTCGCAGCCCGCCACCACCACCGTGTCGCTCTCGCCCTGTTCCAGCAGGTCCCAGCCGAGCGCCAGCGCGTAGAGCGAGGCCGAACAGGCGCCCGCGAAGGTGTGGGTGTCATACGCGCCGAAGCGGCGGCGCAGCGCCGGGCCGAAGTCCAGGTCCCCGGCGGCGAACGGGACTCCGTCGCGCCACCACAGCTCCAGTGAGCGCAGTTCGCGCAGTCCGGTGCCGACCAGCACCGGGGTACCGCCGAGGTCCTCGGGGAGCCCGGCGTCGGCGGCGGCCTGGCGGACCGCCTCCAGCAGGAAGCGGGTGGCACGGCCGGGTTCATCGGTGCCGTCACCGCCGGAGCGGTCGTCGATCTCGAACAGCTGCCGGGCGGTGAAGCGTTCGCGGTCGAAACCGCGCAGCGGACCGAGGCCGCTGCGGCCCTCGCACAGCGCGTCGAAGATCTGCCCGGGGTCGTCCCCGATACTGGCGACCGCGCCGACGCCGGTGATCGCATAGCTCATGAGGCGCTCCCGGCGAGCGGCCGTTCTCCGGCGCCGGCCTCGTACTTGCCGAGGATCACGATGGCGTTGTTGCCGCCGAAGGCCAGTCCGTTGTTCTGCACCACCCGCAGATCGGCGTCCACGGCCCGGTTGGGCACACAGTCGATCTCACAGGCCGGATCGGTGGTGGTGTGGTTGATGGTCGGCGGGATGAAACCGTGGGTGATGGCGAGTCCGCAGGCGATGGCGCCCAGCGCGCTGGCCGCGCCCATGGTGTGGCCGAGCATCGACTTCAGCGAGATGGTGCGCGGGGTGGCCGCCCCGAACACCTCGCGGATGGCGCGGGATTCGGTGATGTCATTGGCCTTGGTGCCGGTGCCGTGGGCGGAGATCAGATCGACCTCCTCCGGTTTCACCCCGGCGTTCTCCAGTGCGATCCCCATGCAGGCGGCGACGCTGGACCCCTTCGGCGCGACCTGGTGGTACGCATCGCAGTTGAGGCCGTAGCCGAGCACCTCGGCGTAGATCCGGGCACCGCGCGCCAGCGCCGACTCCAGGCTCTCCAGCACCAGCACCCCGGAGCCCTCGCCGGTGAGGATTCCCTTGCGGTCGACGTCGAAGGGCTGGCAGCACTCGGGGGCGATGGTGCCAAGACGGTAGAAACCGGTGAAGGTCTTGCGGCACATGGCGTCCGCGCCCCCGCACAGTGCGAACTCCACCTCGCCGGAGCTCACCGCGTCGAAGCCGTAGCCGATCGCGTAGTTGCCCGCGGAGCAGGCGGTCGCGATGGTCAGGGCCTCGACGTCGGTGAGCTGGAGCTCCTGCGCGATGGTGGTGGACAGCCGGGCGGCCGGGACCCGGCGCACGGTCTGCCGGTCCATCCGCTCGGGTCCTTCGGCGACGTCGGTCTCCACCAGCTGGTCGAGTTCGAAGGACTCACCGTCGGTCGTGCCGACGGAGATCAGCCCGCGCCGTCCGGCGAGCCATTCGGGGTCCAGACCCGCGTCCCGCACCGCCATCCGGGCCGCCGCGACGGCGAACCGGCTGGCCCGTCCCAGCTCCCGGACCGGGGTACGGGTGATCCACTCCAGTGGATCGAATCCCCTGACCTCGCATCCATTGACGTGCGCGAAACCCTCGACGTCGAACACCGAGATGGGGCTGACCCCGCTGCGCCCCTCCCGGAGGCTCCGGGTGAACTCGTCGGCGCCTATACCGATACTGGAAATGACGCCGAAACCGGTGAGCACCACACGGCGTTTCACCGCCGCGGCACCGGGACGTGAATCGGACATGGTGACTTCCCTTTTGACTCGGCGGCCACGGGCCGGTTACCGGCTGGGGGCCTCCGCCACGACCTGGTAGACCTTCTCCAGATTCACCATCTCGCTCAGCTCCGACTGATCGATGGTGATCTTGAACTCCTTCTCCAGGGAGGCGAGGATCTCGATCGCCCGGAGGGAGTCGGCACCGTGGTCGTCGATGAAGAGGCTGGTGTCGGTGACCTCGTCCTCTTCCAGTTCGAGAATGTCGCAGACGATCTCCTTGATCGTCGCCTGGCGCTCCGCCGTGATCGTGGCCATGGTGGTTCTCTCCTCGTGGTGATGCGGATGGAGTCGGAGTTGCGGACGCAGGCGGGACCTGCGGGGGACGGCGTCCGGGACGCCGTCAGGACGCGTTCGCGTCCATGGCCTCGGCGAGGCTGCGCGGACGCATATCGGTCCAGTTCTCGTTGACGTGGTCGAGGCATTCCTGACGGGCCGCCGGTCCGTGAACGGACTTCCAGCCGGCCGGGATCTCGGCGAAGACGGGCCACAGGGAATGCTGGCCCTCATCGTTCACCAGTACGTGGTAGGTGGCCTCGTCGTCCTCGAATGGATTAGCCATCTGCTTCCCCTTCCAGGGGCTCGCCCATTTCGGCTCGACCATAGGCAGCCGTGATTACGGCCCACAAGCGTCTTCGGGAACGAGCGGGGAGAAGTGCGTCAGAGATTCCAATGAGAAGAATTCGATAAAGCATTGCCAACGGGGCGGCCCCTGCTTTCGGCCGCCGCGGACACGCGGGAAAAGGGGGGTTCGCCGCCGCACGGTCCCCGGACGGTCCGTCCGGCCGTCACCCATCCCGTCCGGTCCACCACTCAGGGTGACACCGGGCCATCAAGAAATTCTCGGCCCCGGGCCGTCGGCCGGGCCCCGCGCGGTACCGTGGCCGCGCCAACCGCCGTCCACCGCACGGGAGTCCACCGATGTCGCGGTCGCTGCTCCGTCCGCTGCCCCGCCCCGGCGCGACCCGGACCCTGCTGTGCCTGAGCTTCTGCGGTGGCGGCACCGCCTCCTTCCGGCCCTGGGCCGAAGCCCTGCCGCCGGACGTGGAGTTGGTGCTGTACTGCTACCCCGGACGCGAGGGCCGATACACGGTTCCTTTCGCGGCCGACTGGAACGCGCTCCTCACCGACGCGCTGGACGCCGTCCGCACGGTCGCCGCCGAACGCCCGTACCTGCTGCTGGGGCACAGCATGGGCGCCTGGGTCGCGTTCGACCTCACCTGCCGGCTGGAGGCGGGCGCGGGCACCCCGCCGCGCGCACTGATCGCCTCCGGCACCGACTCCCCCGTCCGCTGGGCCGAGAAGCGCCGGGAGACCCCCACCTCGGCCGACACCGATGAGGAACTCCTCACCTGGATGAGCACGGTGGGCCAGCTGTCGGACGCCGTGCTCGCCGAACCCGAGCTGCGCGCGATGGCCGTCGAGGTGTTCCGCGCCGATCTGCTCGCCGCCGACGGCTACCGCTACCGCGAGGGCGTCACGGTGCGCACCCCGCTCCAGGTGCTGTACGGCGCGGACGACGACCTCCAGGACCCGGCGACGGGCTGGCGGCCGCTGGCCGCCGGGGAGTTCCGCGTGGACGTGCTGCCGGGCGGCCACTTCTACACCCCCGAGGTCTGGGCCCGGCTGCCCGAGACCGTCGCGGCCCTGCACCCGGCTCCGGCTCCCGCTCCGGCCGGAAACCGCAGCTAGGACCGGCGCGGGCGGAAACCCGGTTGAGGCGGTCGGCGGCCCCGGCTACCGTGCCCGGTGTGATGAGCCCCGAGTCGGACAGAACCGAGCCGCCGGTCACCCGGCGGCGGGTCATGCGCTGACCGAACACCGACGCTCCCTCCTCTGAGCTCCTCCGAGCTGCCGACGTCGGTTCCCGCACCGGTGACCGGACGACTTCCGCCATCCGCGTCCGCACTCACCGGAGCCGATTCCTTGCCCGTGTTCCTCCACGTCCTGGGCCTCGCCGTATTCGCCCAGGGCACCTCCGAGTTCATGCTGTCCGGCCTCGTCCCGGGTATCGCCCATGACCTGTCCGTGTCCGTCGGCGCCGCCGCCGGGCTGACCTCCGCCTATGCCATCGGGATGATCGTGGGCGCGCCGGTGATGGCCGCCTGGAGCGCGCGGTGGCCGCGCCGCCGCGCGCTGGCGGGCTTCCTGGCCGTGTTCGTCGTCGTCCATGTCCTGGGCGCCCTGACCACCGACTTCACGGTGCTGTTCGCCACCCGGGTCATCGCCGCCGTCGCCAACGCCGGTTTCCTGGCGGTGGCGATGTCCGTCGCCACCGCCCTCGTCCCCCCGGCGCTGCACACGCGCGCCACCGCCGTGCTGCTGTCCGGGGTCACGCTGTCCTGTGTGGCCGGGGTGCCCGCGGGGGCGCTGCTCGGTGACCGGTCCGGCTGGCGCGCGGTGTTCTGGGCGGTCGCCGTCCTCTGTCTGCCCGCGCTGGCGCTGGTGTTCCGGCGGGCCCCCGCCGATGCCGCACCGCACCGGGAGGTCCCGGTCCGCCGGGAGGTACGGGCGCTGCGGGCGCGCCCGGTGCGACGGGCGCTGGTGCTCGCGGCCACGGTCAACGGCGCCACGTTCGCCACCTTCGCGTATCTCGCCGTCATCGCCACCGATGTGGCCGGGCTGCCCGGCGGCGCGGTCCCGGCCCTGCTCGCCGCGTTCGGCGCGGGTGCGTTCGCCGGTGTCACGGTGGCGGGCCGCCGCGGCGCATGGGGCCGCGGGCTGTTCCTCGCGGTGGGCGCGCTGCCCGTCGGCTGGGCGGTCCTCGCGCTGACCGGCTCGCACCCCGTACCGCTGCTGGTGATGGCGGTGGTGCAGGGTGGCCTGTCCTTCGGGGTCGGATCGGCGCTGGTGGCCCGGGTGATGCGGACCGCGTCCCACGACGCGCCGTCCCTGAGCGGTGCGTTCGCCACCGTCGCGCTGAACGCCGGTGCGTTCGCCGGTCCCCTGGCGGCCGAGGCGGCTGCCGGGGCGCTCGGGGACTTCCGGGGCGCGGTGTGGCTCAGCGCGGCCCTGTCCGCGACGGCCGCCGCCGTCCTGGCGGTGTCCCGCGCCACCGGCCCCGGGTAGCAGAGCTCCTGGTCTTTCCGCTGCTCACAGCCGTGTTAGCCGGATGTTAGCGACGCGGAAGGCGCACGGCTCGGAGGGTTAGCGGTGCGGCAGTGTCCCGATAGCGGGCCCGGCCAGAGTGGATGTCGTACCGAGGAGAACGACCACACCGACTGTCCCGGGGGAACCGAGATGAGCTCCAGCGCCACTGTCCGCACCGCCCGTCGCCGCAGCCTGCGCGTGGCCGCCGCGGCCCTGATCGCCGCCGCCGGTCTGTCGCTGACCGCCTGCAACAACAACGACGCCGACGCCTCCAAGCCCGCGGGCCGGTCGGACACGTCCGCCGCCGGATCCAGCAGCTCGGGCTCCGCCGGCGGCGCGCAGGGCGCCCCTGAGGCCGACGCCGGTACCGGCACCGGAGGCAAGGCCGGAGCGTCCGTCCAGCGCTGCCACACCTCCGGTCTGACGGCGGCGTTCGCCACCGGCGAGGGCGCGGCCCCGGATCCGGAGGCGGGCGGTTCGACGACCAGCATCGTGCTGACCAACAAGAGCGGCCGCACCTGCAAGATCGGTGGCTTCCCGGGAGTGGACCTGAAGACCGAGAACGGCGGTGAGAGCTGGTCGCTGCAGCGCTCCTCGGCCACGTTCGGCGCGATCACCCTGGGCCCCGGTGACAGCACGGACTTCACCCTCAACGTCGCCCTGGCCGAGGAGGACGCGGAGGACGGCTTCTGGGCTCCCGCCTCGGTCTCCGTCACCCCGCCCAACGAGACCTCCTCGCTGACCCTGGACTGGCCCTGGGGCGCGCTCGTCGACCAGCGCGGCGCCACCCACCCGGCCACCTTCGTCAACCCCATCGGCTGACCAGACCCTCTGAGCAGGACCAGCTCGGAGAACACGGAAACAGAGAAGGAGACAACCATGAAGTCGTGGCGTTCTCGCATCGGTGCCGGACTCGCCGTCGGTGCGGCGGCGATCGCCATCCCGCTGACCGCCACCACCGCCTCCGCGGCCCCGCCCCCCGGCGACGGCTGGGTCCCCGTCGGCGCCCTGAAGTACCCCTCGAAGGCGGCGTGTGAGGCGGCGGAACTCCCGCAGGCCCAGGCCAACGGGTACCACGAGGTGTGGTGCGACGACAGCGAGACCATCATGCCCATCTACAGCCGCTGACCACTCTCCACCCGGCGGGACACCTCCCGCCGACACCCCCGCGATGAAGGTCCGCTGCCCCGGTGTGTCCCACCGGGCAGCGGACCTTCCGCGTCACGGAACCGCGCCGCCGCCGAGCGCGCGCCGGCGGATCGCCCGCAGCATGGAACGCCGGGTGAGGCCGCTCCCGGCCCGGATGGCCAGCCAGTACGGCCGGAACCGGCGCCGGGTGCGCTCGTCGGTGGCGTACACCCGGGTCTCCGTGCTGAGCACACCGCCGCCGAAGCGCACGTTCATCACCACCTTCAGCAGCCCCGGTTCGGCGCACTCCCGGACCACCTCCAGCGCACTCCCCTCGGGCCGGGCCCTGCCGTCCTCCAGCGTGTCCACACCGACGAACAGCACCTCGCCCTCGCCGGCGCGCACGGTCTCCCCCATCCCGCCCAGGAAGTCCCCGACGATCCGCCGCTCCCGCCCCACATCGGCCCGTGTCAGCGCCACCAGCGTCCGCGCCACCGGCGCCTCCGCCCAGGTGGTCTCCCACACCGCCCGCATCACCGCTCCGGCGTCCGCCGCCACACACACCCGGTGGACTTCCCGGAAGTGCCACCGCGGCAGCAGCCGGTCCAATTCCGTACGCCCGTCGAGGTCGTGCGCATCCATCGGCATCTCCCGGGACGGCGAATTAGGCTACCCGGAAGTCCTCCCACGGCATCCGCATTTCTGTCCACGCCATATCGAATTCTTCGAAAGGCCGTCAACTCCCCTTAGAATTCGCGCGGCAAGGGCGCTGACCGGATGGCAAGGGGAAGTCCATGGGCAGGGACAGCGGACGCGGGTCGTGGCGTGCCGTCGTGCGGGCCGGGTGCGGGGGTGCGGCGGGGCTGGCCGTGGTGGGCGGGGTGGCCGTCGGGGACGCGGCCGGGTGGGTGACGGCGTTATCGATGGTGGTGGCCGTCGGGGCCACGCTGGTGACGGTCGGCTGGTGGCCGCGGACGCGGGCGCGGCTCGGGGTGGTGGCGGCGGTGGTGGCCGTGGTCTCCGGGGTGGCGACCGTGCTCACCGGGGACGCCGGGGAGGACTCGCCCGTCGGGGTGCTGATGCTGGTGGAGTTCGCGGCGGTCACGGCGCTGGTGTTCGTGGTGGCCCGGTTCGCGCCCGCCCCGCAGGGGGTGCCGCTGGTGCTGCTGCTGTCGGCCGCCGGGTCCACGGTGATCCTGCGGGTGGGGGCGTACGGGTCGTTCCTGGAGGCGTTCGGGCAGTGCGCGTTCATGGGGCTCGGGGCGATCGGCGCCGTCCTGGTCGGGGGCTATCTGCGCGCGCTGGATGTGCGGCGGCTGAACTCGGTGCGGGTGGCGCGGCGCAGCCAGCGGCTGGAACTCGCCCGCGATCTGCATGACTTCGTCGCCCATGACGTCTCCGGCATCGTGGTGCTCGCGCAGGCGGCGCAGCTGGTGGGGGCCCAGCAGCCGGACCGGCTGATGCCGCTGCTGCGGCAGATCGAGGAGGCCGGTCAGCAGGCGCTGCGGTCGATGGACCGCACGGTGCGGATGCTCGGCGACAGCGACACCGCGGGCGGCGAGGCGGCTGAGGACCGGCCGCGGGCCTACGGTCTTGAGGACATCACCGACGTGGTGGAGCGGTTCCGCTCCTCGGGGCGGGCCGAGGTGCGGCTCGAACTGGAGCTGACCGCCGAGGCGATCGGCCGGGTGCCGCGCGAGGTGGCGAGCACCGCGCACCGGATGGTGGTGGAGGCGCTCACCAACGTCCGCCGGCACGCCCGTACGGCGGCCAGTGTGCGGGTGCGGGTCGCGCTGGAGCGGCGCGGCGGCGCGCTGTCCGTGAGCGTGGTCAACGGCGCCGAGGCGATCAGTTCGGGCTCCGGTGGCCACGTGGCCGAGGACGGCCGCCGGGGCGGCACCGGGCTGCTGGGGCTGACCGAGCGGATCGAGGCGCTGGGCGGCACGCTCAGCGCGGGGCCGGAGCCGCGGGGCGGGTGGCGGACGGCCGCCGTTCTGCCGCTCGCCGACGCCGGTAGTACGCCACGGTGACGAAGCCCAGCAGCGGACCCCAGGCCAGCAGCGGCGCGTAACAGGCGGTCTGGAGCCAGTAGAGCGGGCCGTAGGGATCGCTGATCTCCGCCAGGTTCTCCGGTGCGTTCCAGGTGAACGCGCCGAGGATGGTGATGGAGGTGACCGCGAGCGCGCCCAGCGAGGCCGGGATCACCGCGCACAGCACGGGGATCCGCCGGCCGCCCAGGAAGGGGATCCAGCGCGGCACCGTCTCGCCCCACGGCTGGACCAGACCCAGGGTGAGCAGTCCGAGTGCCTCCGCGAACACGCTGAGCGCGATCACGTACAGCGTCATCCAGCCCGGGAAGTGGCTCTCGTGCAGATCCGAGGCGGAGGCGAAGCCCAGGGGTACGCCGAATCCCATCGCGCACCGCCACAGCCCGGTGGGCAGCAGGGTGAACGGCACGGTGTGCGCGGCCCAGCGGGCCGGCCGCGAGGGGCGGGGGGACGGGGCGCCGTCCGCGTCGGCGCGGGGCGGCGGGGACGCCAGGTCCCGTTCGGCGCTCATCGTCATGGTGTCCTCCGTCGTTCCGCCGGTCCGCTGTCAGCGTGACGGAACGGGCCGGGCCGGCACATCCGCCGATCGGCAGGTCGCGGCGGGCCGGGGACGGGGGCCGGATGTGCCGTTCGGCAGAGCCCGTTCCGGGCACGGCGCACCGGATTCGGCCCCGGAATTCCGCCCGCATATCCATCGGTCAGTGGCCCCGAATAGCACGGCTTTCCGCACCCGGCAATTCCACTTCGACGTCTGTGATAACCCCGCCCCGGGGCGCAGAACGCCACCTACCGTATATCCGGTGGACACGATGATGATCGACGTCTCGCATATCTCGAAGCGATTCGGGACGATGACCGCGCTCGACGATGTGAGCCTCGCGGTGCCGCGGGGCTCGGTCCTGGGTCTGCTCGGCCACAACGGTGCCGGGAAGACCACCCTGGTCAGCATTCTCGCCACGCTGACCCGCCCCTCCTCCGGACGGGCCCGGGTCGCCGGGCTCGATGTGACCGAACGCGCCGAGGAGGTGCGCCGCCTCATCGGGCTCACCGGCCAGTACGCGTCCGTGGACGAGACGCTCCCCGGGCGCGCCAATCTGATCCTGCTGGCCCGGCTGCTGGGCGCCACGCGCGCGGAGGCGGCCGGGCGGGCGGATGAACTGCTGGAGCTGTTCGACCTCACCGGTGCCGGACGCCGCAACGCCAGGAACTACTCCGGCGGGATGCGGCGGCGGCTGGACCTGGCCGCCAGTCTGGTCGGCCGCCCCGAGGTGCTCTTCCTCGACGAACCGACCACCGGACTGGACCCGGTGGCCCGCCGCGGGCTCTGGGAGATCGTGGAGCGCCTGGTGAAGGACGGCACCACGGTCCTGCTGACCACGCAGTACCTGGAGGAGGCCGATACGCTCGCGGACTCCATCACCGTCCTCGCCGAGGGCCGGGTCATCGCCTCGGGCACCGCGGCCGAGCTGAAGGAGCGGGTGGGGCGGCGCAGCGTCTCCGTCACCCTGCGCCGGGCCCAGGACCGCGCCCGTACGGTTCAGGCGCTGCGCCGGGCCGCCCTGGCACCGGCGCATGACGAGGACGGGCTCGTCCTCACGGTGCCGGTGGCCGACTCCACGGACATCGCGGTGGTGGTCCGGGCCGTCGACGAGGCCGGTACGGACATGGCGGGGCTCGCGTTCTCCGAACCGACCCTCGACGACGTGTACCTGGCGCTCAACCACCCCACGGCCGCGCACCACGCCACCGCCACCGCCGCCACCACCGGCCATCCGACCGAGGCAGGGACGTCCTCATGAGCATCACCGCCGACCATCCGCGCTCCCCCGCGAACGCCGGGACGACGACGGGCCCGGCCGCGCCCCCGCGCTTCCGCGGTTCGAGCGCCCCGCGGCAGATCCAGGTGCTCTCCGGGCGGTCGCTGCGGGCGCTGCGCGAACCGGCCCTGGTGCTGCCGGGCATCCTGGAGCCGATCCTGATGCTGACCGTCTTCAGCCAGGTGTTCCGGAGCGTGTCGCAGACACAGTCGTTCCCGGCGGGCGTCAGCTACATCGACTACCTGCTGCCCGCGTTCCTCATCACCAGCGCGGTGAGCGCGGGGCTGAAGTCGGGGGTGGCGCTGACCACCGAACTGAACAACGGGATCGTGGCCCGCTTCAAGTCCATGCCGATCCACACCGGCACCATCCTCATCGGCCGCAGTATCGCCGACACCGTGCTGAACGCGGTGAACATGCTCGTGATGCTGGTGGCCGGGGCCCTGGTGTTCGGCTACGGCCCGGCGGGCGGGGTGCTGGGCTCCCTGGGGGCGCTGCTGGTGGCGGTGGTCCTCGGCTGGTCGCTGGGCTGGATGTTCATGGCGCTGTCGGCGTGGCTGCGCAAACCGGAGGCGATGCAGCCGGTGGGCGGCATGGTCAACATGGTGCTGCTGTTCGCCTCCAACGCGTTCGTGCCGACCGACGGACTGCCGTCCTGGCTGCGGGCGTTCGCCGAGGTGAACCCGATGTCCCATGCCATCACCGCGGCGCGGGACCTGGCGCTGGGCGATCCGGACGCCGGTACGGTGCTGGCCACGTTCGGCATCTGCGCGGTGGTCGTGACCGTCATCGCCCCGCTGGCCATCCGCAACTTCCGCCGCGCGAGCTGACAGGGGAAGGCCAGGGAGCCCCGGACGGCCGCCGACGCGGTCGTCCGGGGCTCATGGCCGTTGGGGGGCTCACAGCCGTCCGCAGCGCTTGCAGCGGCCCCGGCGGCGCAGGTGGTAGGCGAGGGTGGCGGCGGCCAGCGCGGCCCCCCACAGCGGCCAGAACATCTCCGGCACGGTGGTGCCCCAGTCCTCGCTCTGGTTGTCGAACTTGCCCTGGATCTCCAGCCGGATGTACATCACCCCGGCGATCGTGATCAGCAGCGCCACCAGCGAGGCCGGGACGATGGCCAGCAGCGGCGGCACCCGCTTCCCCCGCAGCCCCACCATCCAGCGCGGGAACACCTCGCCCCAGCGCCGCACCAGGCCGAGGGTCAGCAGCGCGCCGAGGGCGCCGAGGGTGGCGAGACCGGCTCCCCAGTACCAGAGGTGGTCCTCCTTGCCCTCCTCCCACAACTCGTCGGAGATGCCCAGCGGAATGCCCAGGGCCCAGGCCCAGCGGGTGCTGGCGTACACGAACGGGACGATCACGGCGATCCGTACGGCCTTGCGGCCCCAGCGGGCCGCCGCCTCCGGGCTGGTCCAGCCCGGCTCCCCGTCGGTGCGCCCGCACGAGCCGCAGGCGTCCCGCAGCCGCCGCTGGTAGGCCAGCGCCGTGACCGCCATCAGCCCCACACCCGCGACCAGGAAGAACTGGTTGAGCACCGTCCAGTTGATGGCACCGAAGCGGAGCATCAGCGCATAGGCGAGATTGCCCAGCAGCCGGAAGTCGGCGAACGCGGCGAGCGCCACGGCGACGAGGCACCAGGTGTAGCCCAGCAGCAGGTTCCGCGGCACCCGGCGCCGGCCCGGGAGCGCCATCAGCAGCGCCACGGCCGCACCGGGCAGCAGCAGCGCGGCCAGTACCGGGGCCAGGGTGGACGCCGGGGTGTGCTCGAAGGCCGAGTACTCCGGGTTGGCGTCCTCCGCGCCGAACGGGAAACCCCCGCCGCCCAGCGCCCAGTAGACGTTGGCCAGGCCGTAGAGGAAGAGCGCGGCCGCGGCCGCGTAGCCGACCCGCTCCGGCCGGCGGAAGCGGGAGCGGGCGGGAGTCCGGACCTCCGGCGGCCCCCCGTCCCTGTTCGCCACCTGGGTCATGCGCTGTCCCTTCACTGCCGAATGCAGGATTACCCGGTCAGGATCGCCGTCCGGAGCGGCCTTCCACATCTGCCGATCGGGAGATTTCCTTCCGGCGGCTCCACACCGGAACCCCGGAAAAGGAACGGTGCTCCCGGGCATACGCCCGGGAGCACCGGCTGAAAGTGGAAAAGACCCACCGTGGTCAGCGATCTCAGCAGGAGACGAGACCCTCGTATCGGCTCGCCTGGAAGATGGCCGCGTTGGCGGTGTCGGACGCGCCCGGTGCGAGGGTCATACAGCGGCTGAAGTAGTTGTTGTTGAAGTCGACCTTGACCTTCTGGGTGGTCGAGCAGTTGTTGGTGACCTCGACCATGATCGTGACCAGGTAGGTCACATCGGCCTTGACGCAGCTGGGGGCCGCGGCGCGGGTGGTGGACGGCGCCGCCTGGGCGGCGCCCTGGGTGGCGGCCACGAGGGCCATCGCACTCATCGCGGTGGCGGCGGCAGCGGCTATTTTCTTCACAATTCCTCCTGGGAAAATGAATGCACCGGGGGATAAAGCCCGTTGACCGGAAAGCTACCCGAACGCATGCCCGAGGTAATTTCTGATTCAGGAATTTCGATCGAGGATCTCCCGCACCACACAGCCGATTTCGGCCAGCGGTCCGGGCTGGAGGAGCTGCCGGTGTTCGCAGTCCACCTCATGGGTCGTCAGCCGCCCGCCGACGTACGGGGTGAGCCGGTCGGTCCAGCTCGCCACCTTGCCCGCGGGGTCGCCGGGGAAGTCCTCGGACTCGGTGGCCACGAACAGCGTCACATCGCCGTCGTAGACCCCGGGTTCATGGCCGAGCGTCAGCTCCCAGTTGTTGTTGTTGACCCGGCCGATACGGAGGATGTCCCGCTCCTCGAAGGTGGCCAGGGCGCTGCCCTCGGCCCGCAGCACCTCCATGACCGCCGTGTACTCCAGCGGCCCGGTCCCGAACGCCCTCGGGTCGTGTCCGGCGAAGTCCAGCAGCACCGCCAGCACCTTCTGTTCGTCCGCCGCCACGAACGCGTCGTCGAACTCCTCATGCGGCATGGGCGGCTGGTCGAGGTTGGCCAGCAGTCCGACCTCCTCGCCCTCCCGGCGCAGCCGGACCGCCATCTCATGGGCCACCAGCGCCCCCATCGACCAGCCCAGCAGGTGGTACGGGCCGTGCGGCCTAATGGCGCGGATCTGCTCGACGTAGTCCGCCGCCATCTCCGCGATCGAGGCGGGCAGTGGCTCCTCACGGGCCACACCACGGGCCTGGATGCCGTAGACCGGCTGATCGGCGGGGAGGTGGCGGAGCAGCCCCGCGTACATCCAGCTGACACCGCCGACCGGGTGCACACAGAACAGCGGTGACCGGTCCCCGGCGGTGCGCAGCGGCAGCACCACCTCGAAACCGGTGTCGCCGCCCGCCGATTCCTCCTGGCCCATCAACGCGATCAGTTCGGCCACCGTGGGGGCCTGGAAGACGGCCCGGTTGGAGACCTCGGCGCCGAACACCGCGCGGATCCGGCTGACCAGCTGGATGGAGACGATGCTGTCGCCGCCCAGCTCGAAGAAGTTGTCGTCGATACCGACCCTCGGCACCCGCAGCAGTTCGGCGAAGAGCGAGCACAGCAGCTCCTCACGGGGGTTGCGCGGTCCCCGGCCGGCACCGGCGGACGAGCCGAAGTCGGGTACCGGCAGCGCCGTGCGGTCGACCTTGCCGTTGGGGGTGAGCGGCAGCGCGGCGAGGGTGACGAACGCGTCGGGCACCATGTACTCCGGCAGCGCCGCCGCCACCCGCTCACGCACCGCCCGGACGTCCACCTCGCCCCGGCCCGCCGTGGGCACCAGGTACGCCACCAGCTTCTTGGCACCGGGCCGGTCCTCCTGGACCACCACCGTCACCTGGGCGACCTCCGGACCGGCGGCCACCGCCGCCTCGATCTCGCCGAGTTCGATCCGCAGACCGCGGATCTTCACCTGGTGATCGGCCCGGCCGACGAACTCCACCCGCCCCTCGGCGTCCCAGCGCACCAGGTCACCGGTGCGGTACATCCGTGAGCCGGGCGGCCCGTACGGATCTGCGGTGAACCGCTCGGCCGTGAGCCCGGGCAGATCCGCGTAGCCGCGCGCCACTCCGGCGCCCGCCACGTACAGTTCGCCCACCACGCCCGGCAGGGCGAGCCCCAGCCGCCCGTCCAGGACGTAGACCCGCATCCGGTCCATGGCGCGGCCGATCGGCACGGTCTCCCCTGTCCGGTACGAGCCGCGCACGGGGTGGCAGGTGGCGAAGGTGGTGGTCTCGGTGGGCCCGTAGACATGCACCAGACCGGTGTCCGGGCAGGCGTCCAGCACCCGCTGGAAGGCGCCGGGCGACACCTGCTCACCGCCGGTCCACACCTGCGCCAGACCGGCGAAGCAGCCCGGGTCCTCCTCGGCCATCAGGTTGAACAGCGCGGTGGTCAGGAACACCGCGGTCAGCCCGTCCCGTTCGGCGTGGCCGCGCAGCCGGGCCGCGTCGAGCTGCCCCGGCGCGGCCACCACGGCGGTGCCACCGCCGAGCAGCGGCGCCCACAGCTCGTACGTCGAGGCGTCGAAGGCATGCGGCGAGTGCACCAGCACCCGCTCGTGCGCCCCGCCACGCCACCGGCCGTCGGCGGCCAGCGCCACCACGTCCGCGTGGCTGACGGCGATGCCCTTGGGCCGGCCCGTGGAACCGGAGGTGTACATCAGATAGGCCAACTGGCCCGCCAGCAGCGGTACGCCCGGGTTGTCCGCGCCACCGTCGGCCGCATCGTCCGGCCCGGCCCCGGCCCCGGACCCGTCTCCGTCTCGGTCTCCGTCTCGGTCTCCGTCTCGGTCTCCGTCCACCACCAGCACCCGGGCGGTGTGGGTGAACTCCACCCCGGCCATGGCCCGGTCGGTCAGCAGCACGCCCGCGCGGGTCTCCGCCACGATGGTCTCCAGCCGCGCCCTCGGCGCCCGGGCGTCCAGCGGTACGTACGCCGCGCCCGCCTTCAGCACGGCGAGCGTGGCGACCACCAGTTCCACCGAACGCTCCTGGAGAAGTGCCACCCGGTCGTCGGGCCGGACCCCCAGCGCGATGAGGCGGTGGGCCAGGACATTGGCGCGGGCGTTGAGCCCTGCGTAGTCGAGGCTCACCCCGTCCGCGATCACGGCGACGGCCCCGGGGGTGTTCACCGCCCGTGCCTCGAAGTGCGAGACCACCGTGCCCCCCGGGACCGTGTCCTCCTCCGTCCCGGGCAGCAGCCGCGCCCGCTCCCCGGCCGACATCAGCCCCAGCCGGGCCAGCGGCCGTTCCGGATCGGCGACCGCTGCCGTCAGCAGCCGCACCAGACGCCCGGCCATGGTCTCGACGGTCGTCCGGTCGAAGAGCGCGGCGTTGAACTCGATCCCCGCGCCCAGCACCGGACCTGAGCCGTCCGTCCCCGGCTCCTCACTGAAGCCGAAGGTCAGGTCGAACTTGGCGCGTTCGGAGTCCAGCGGGTACGGCACGGCCGTCAGCCCCGGCAGCTCCAGATCGGCGCTCTCGTTGTTCTGGTGGCTGATCGCCACCTGGAACAGCGGGTTGCGGGACAGCGAACGGACCGGGCTCAGCTCCTCCACCAGCCGCTCGAACGGCACGTCCTGGTGGGCGAAGGCCGCGAGGTCCGCGGTCTTCACCCGCTCCACCAGCTCCCGGAAACCGGGGTCGCCGGAGGTGTCGGTGCGCAGCACCAGCGTGTTGACGAAGAAGCCGACCAGGTCCTCCAGCGCCTCGTCGGTACGGCCCGCCACCACCGTGCCCAGCGGGATGTCCGTTCCCCCGCCGAGCCGGGTGAGCAGCGCGGACACCGCCGCCTGGAACACCATGAACAGACTCGCCCCGGTGCGCCGGGCCAGCCCGGTGAGCCCGGCGGCCAGCCCCTCGGGCAGGACGACCGGCACCGTACCGCCGCTCGCCCCGGCCCCGGCGGTGCGCTGCCGGTCCAGCGGCAGGCCCAGCTCCTCCGGCAGTCCGGCCAGGGTCCGCCGCCAGTGGTCGAGCTGCCGCCCGACCGCGCTGTCCGGATCGTCCTCGCTGCCCAGGGTCCGCCGCTGCCACAGGGCGTAGTCGGCGTACTGGACGGGCAGCGGCGGGAACTGCGGCGCCCGACCCTCGCACCGGGCGCGGTAGCCGGTGCCCAGGTCACGGACGAGCGGGGCCAGCGATCCGCCGTCCCCGGCGATGTGGTGCAGCACCAGCAGCAGGACGTGCTCGTCGGGCGCCAGGCGCAGCAGCCGGGCCCGCAGCGGGATGTCGGCCGCCAGGTCGAAGTCCCGCCGCGCCTCGGCCTCCAGGGTCCGGTCGAGCCCGGCTTGATCGGTGTCGTACACCTCAAGGGCGAGGGTCACCTCGCCGGGTGCCAGGACGTGCTGGGACGGTACGCCGTCGGACACCGGGAAGACGGTGCGCAGGCTCTCGTGCCGGGTCACCACGTCCGCGAGCGCGGCGCGCAGCGCTGCGGCGTCCAGCTCGCCCCGCAGGGTCACCGCGAGCGGGATGTTGTAGCCGCCACCGCCCTCGACCTGGTTGATGAACCACAGCCTGCGCTGGGCGTAGGACAGCGGGACCACCGACGGCCGGTCCACCGGGCGCAGTTCCTCGCGCGCCCCGCCGGCATCGGCCAGCCGCCCGGCCAGGGCGGCGACGGTCGGCGCCTCGAAGACGGCCCGCACCGGGAGTTCGGCGGCCAGCTCGGTGCGGATCCGGTTGACCAGCCGGGTCGCCAGCAGCGAATGACCGCCGAGGTCGAAGAATCCGTCGTCGATCCCGGGCGCCTCGATCCCCAGCACCTCGGCGAAGAGTCCGCACAGGGTCTCCTCGCGGGGGTCGCGGGGCGCGCGCCGTTCCCCGGCCGCGCCGTACTCCGGCACCGGCAGGGCCTTGCGGTCCAGTTTGCCGTTCGACGTCAGCGGCAGGGCGTCCAGCACCACGACGGCCGCGGGGACCATGTAGCCCGGCAGTTCCTCCGCGAGGTGGCCGCGCAGCGCGGCGGGGGTCACGGACGGACCGGCCACCGCGTAGCCGACGAGCCTGCGGTCACCGGGACGGTCCTCCCGGACCACCACGGCGGCCTGCTCGACGGCGGGGTGTCCGGCGAGCCGGGTCTCGATCTCGCCGAGTTCGATCCGGAAGCCCCGGATCTTCACCTGGTCATCGGCGCGGCCCACGAACTCCAGCTGACCGTCCGCCCGCCAGCGGACCACATCCCCGGTCCGGTACATCCGCGACCCCGCCGGACCGAACGGATCGGCGGTGAACCGCTCCGCCGTCAGCGCCGCCCGCCGCAGATAACCCCGCGCAAGACCCGGACCCGCCACATACAGCTCACCCGCCACCCCCGGCGGAGCCAGCCGCAGCGCACCATCCAGCACATAGGCCCGCGTGCCGGGCAGAGGTGTGCCGATCGGCGGAAGGCCGGTGTCGGCGCTCAGCGCACCGCTGGTGGTCACCATGACGGTGGACTCCGTCGGGCCGTAGGCGTTCACCATCCGGCGCCCCGGCGCCCACCGCTCCACCAACTCCGCCGGACACGCCTCACCGCCCACCACCAGACACCGGAAGTCCGGCAGTCCGGTGGCGGGGACGGTCGCGAGGGCGGCCGGGGGGATCAGGGCATGGGTCACCCGACGGGAGGCGAGCACCTCGGTGAGCGCCTCCCCTACGAGGGGTCCAGGAGCCGGAACGACGAGCGTGGCGCCGGCCGTCAGCGCCATGCACAACTCCAGCACGGAGGCGTCGAAACTCGGCGAGGAGAACTGCAGCACCCGGCTCTCCGCCGTCACCGCGAACCGCTCCCGCTCAGCCGCCGCGAACGCGGCAAGCCCACGATGGGACACCACCACACCCTTGGGCACACCCGTCGAACCCGAGGTGTAGATGACATACGCCGGAGCATCCAACGCCACAACCACCCCAGGCGCAGCCGGACGCTCCTCCACGTCCCCGTCCAACAGCACGACGGTGTGGCCCTCCGGCACCACATCCGCAAACGCCTCCGTGGTCAACACCACCACCGGCCGCGCATCACCCAGCATGAACGCCACCCGCTCCGCCGGATAATCCGGATCCACCGGCAGATACGCCGCACCCACCCGCATCACCGCAAGCGACGCCACCACCGACTCCACCGAACGCCCCAACACCAGGGCCACCACATCCTCCGCACCCACACCCACCCCAGCCAGACGACCCGCCAACACCCCCGCACGCCCGTCCAACTCCGCATACGACAACGCCACCCCGGCCGACTCCACCGCCACCGCATCCGGCGACCCCGCCACCCGCTCCCCGAACAACTCCGGGAACGTCACCGGTGCGACGGCGCCACCGGTGTCGGTCCACCGTGCCAGCCGGTCCCGTTCGTCCGCCGACAGCGGATCGACGGCGGCCACCGGCCGCTCCGGGTCCTCGGCGAACGCCTCCAGCAGCCGTACCAGCCGCTCCCCGAGAGCCCGTGCCTCCGCCGCGTCGAAGAGGTCGGGGCGGTGGTCGAGTTTGAGGGTGAGGGCGTGCGCGGTGTCGGTGACGGCGAGCTGGAGCGGATAGTGGGTACCGTCCTGGATCTCGGCGTCCACGACCCCGAGTCCCTGGGCGGCCTCGGCCAGTCCGCCGGAGTCCACCGGGAAGTTCTCGAAGGCGGTCGAGGTGTCGAACAGCGCCCCGCCCGCGTCCACCAGCCGCTGGATGTCGGTGAGCCCCAGGTACTTGTGCGGCATCAGATCGAGCTGCCGGTCCTGGAGCCGGGTCGCCACGTCCAGCAGGGTGTCCCCGCGCTCGACGGTCACCCGCACCGGGAGGGTGTTGATGAACAGGCCCACCATGGTCTCGACGCCCGGGAGTTCGGCGGGCCGGCCGTTCACCGTCTCGCCGAACAGCACATCGTCCCGGCCGGTGGCGGAGCACAGCAGCAGCCCCCACGCGGCCTGCACCACGGTGTTCTTGGTCAGCCCGTGGCGCCGGGCGCGGGCGGTGAGCGCCGCCACGGCCTCCGCCGTCAGCGCGCCCTCCCACGCCTCGGACCGCACCGGGCGGCGGCCCGGGTCGGCGGGGGCGACGAGGGTCGGCTCGTCCACCCCGGCCAGCGCGGTGCGCCAGGCGTCCTCGGCGGCCGGCCGGTCCTGTGCGGCCAGCCAGGCCAGGTGGTCGCGGTACGGGGTCACCTCGGGCAGCCCCGAGGCGTCGCCGCGCCGTCCGTACAGCTCGAACAGCTCGGCCATCACCAGCGGCCCGGACCAGCCGTCGAGCAGGATGTGGTGGTTGGTGAAGAGCAGCCGGTGGGCGTCCTCGCCGAGCCGGACCAGGGTGAACCGCAGCAGCGGGGGCCGCCGCAGATCGAACCGCGCGGCCAGGTCGTCGGCGAGCAGCCGGTCCAGCGCCGCGGTGCGTCCGGCCTCGTCCAGTCCGCTGAGGTCCACCTCGGTCCAGGGCGGTTCCACCTCGTGCGGAATCGTCTGGAGGGACTGTCCGCGAGCGCCGGTACGGAAGGCGGCTCGCAGGTTGTCATGGCGGCGCAGCACCGTGCGGGCGGCGTCGCGCAGGACGGCGGGGTCCAGCTCACCGCGCAGGTCCAGCGCCATCTGGACGTTGTAGACATCGGCCCCGCGCTCGTCGTAGAGGGCATGGAAGAGCAGCCCCTCCTGGAGCGGGGAGAGCGGGAGGACATCGGCCAGACCGCCGGGGTGCGCGGCCTCCAGCCGGTCGATCTCGTCCTGGCCGAGGTCGACCAGCGGCAGGTCGGACGGGGTGAGTCCACCGCCCTCGGGGCGTCCGGCGTGTGCCACCAGGGCGCGCAGCGCGCGGAACCAGGCGCGGGCCAGTTCCCGTACGTCGGCCTCCTCCAGCAGCCGGGTGGGATAGACCCAGTTGGCCACCAGGCGGGGGCCGTCGGGGTGGCTGACGGCGGTCGCGGTGAGGTCGAGGGTGTGCGGCAGCGGCATCGCCGCGTCGGCGACGGACGACAGGTCGCCCGCGGCCTCCGGCTCCTCCAGGACCTCCGTGTCCGGTGCCTCGCCCAGCCGTCCCAGGTAGTTGAAGCCGATCTGGGGTTCGGCGAAACGGCCCAGGGCGCGGGCGGTCTGCGGGTTGAGATGGCGCAGCAGACCGTAGCCGACGCCGTTGTCGGGGATGGCGCGCAGCCGTTCCTTGACCCGTTTGAGCGCGCCGCCGACGGCCGGGCCCGCGGCGGCCAGTTCCGCGCCGGTGAGCTCGCCCGCGTCCAGCCGTACCGGGTAGAGGCTGGTGAACCAGCCGACCGTACGGGACAGATCGGCGCCCGGCACGATCTCCTCGCGGCCGTGGCCCTCGAGGTCGATCAGCACCTCCGGGCCCTCGCCGCGTCCGGTGGCGCGCCGCCATCCGGCGACGGCGAGGGCGAGCGCGGTGAGCAGCACGTCGTTGACCCCGGCGCGGAATGCGGCGGGCACCCGGCCCAGCAGTGGTCCGGTCACCTCGGCGGGCAGGGTGAAGCGCAGCATGGCCGCGGTGCCCATGGTGTCGCGGGCCGGGTCCAGCGGTTCACCGGTCAGCAGGGGGTCGGGACCGGTGAGCGTCTGGCGCCACAGCGCCACCTCGCGCATCCGCTCCGGCTCCCCGGCGGCCTCGGTGAGCTGCCGGGACCAGCGGCGGAAGGAGGTGCCGACGGGGTCGAGGGCGACCGGACGGCCCGCGCGCAGCGCGTCCAGGGCGGCCTGGAGATCGGGCAGCAGGATCCGCCAGGACACCCCGTCGACCACCAGATGGTGGGCGATGACGGCCAGCTGGCCGGGGGCGTCGGGACCGGCGTCGAACCATACGGCCCGGACCATCCGGCCCTCGACGGGGGCGAGTTCGCCCTGTGCGGCGGCGATCTCCTCGGCGGCCCGCGCGTCGAGCCGGTCCTCGGTGAGCCCGGCGCGCACCAGCGCGGCGGCGTCCACCCGGCGCAGACAGTCCCCGGCCCGTACGGCGCCGGGCGGCGCGGTCTCCAGCGACCATCCGATGTCGTCCGCGATCCGGGTCAGGGTCATCCGCAGCGCGTCATGGTGGTCCAGGACCGCCTGGAGCGCCGTGCGCACGGTGTCCAGGGTGGTGCCGGGCGGCACGGGCATCGACATGGTCTGGTTGAACTGGTCGATGGTGCCGCCGCGTTCGCGCAGCCAGTGGATGATCGGGGTGAGCGGGACCTCGCCGACGCCGTCGGAGACGGGCGCCTCGGCGGCCGGTCCCCCGGTGGTGTCGGGCACGGCGACGGCCGCGGCCAGCGCGGCCACCGTGCGATGCGCGAACACATCGCGCGGGCTGAACCGCAGCCCCTCCGCACGGGCCCGGCTCACCAGCTGGATGGAGATGATGCTGTCGCCGCCCAGCTCGAAGAAGCTGTCGTCGACACCGACCGACGCGACGCCCAGCACCTCGGCGAAGAGCGCGCACAGCGTCTCCTCGGCCGGGGTGCGCGGCACCCGGCCGCCCTCTCCCCCGCCGCCGAACTCCGGTGCGGGCAGCGCCCGGTGGTCCAGCTTGCCGTTGACGGTCAGCGGGAGCGCGTCGAGGGTGACGAACGCGGCCGGGACCATATGGTCCGGCAGCGCGGCGGCCGCGTGGTCCCGCAGCGCGCCCGCGTCCGCCGTACGGCCCGCGGCGGGCACCACATAGGCGGCCAGCAGCCGGTGGCCCGGCCGGTCCTCGCGGACCCGCACCACCACCTGGCCGACCGCCGGATGTCCGGCGAGCACGGCCTCGATCTCACCGGGTTCGATGCGGAAGCCGCGGATCTTCACCTGGTCGTCGGCGCGCCCCAGGTACTCCAGCCGTCCGTCCGGGCCACGGCGGGCCAGATCGCCCGAGCGGTACATCCGGCTTCCGGGCGGGCCGCAGGGGTCGGCCACGAAGCGGCCCGCGGTGAGGTCCGGTCGGCCGAGGTAGCCACGGGCCAGCCCGGCCCCGGCGATGTACATCTCGCCCGGCGCGCCGGGCAGGACCGGCCGCAGCGAGGTGTCCAGGAGGCGCACCCGCAGATCAGGGATGGCCTCGCCGATGACACTGCCGGTCGCGGCGGCGGCGCCCGCCCGGTCCAGGGCGACATGGCTGACGTGCACGGTGGTCTCGGTGATCCCGTACATGTTGACCAGCCGGGGCGCGGTGTCGTCGTGCCGCCGGTACCACTCCTCCAGCCGCCACGGGTCCAGCGCCTCACCGCCGAAGACGACGGTGCGCAGGGCCAGTCGACGGCCGAGGGCCGGGTTGTCCCGGTCGGCGGCCATCAGCTGGTGGAACGCGGACGGGGTCTGGCTGAGCACGGTGACCCGCTCGCGGACCAGCAGCTCCAGGAAGGCTTCGGGGGAACGGCTGACGGCGTGGTCGACCACGACCAGCCGTCCGCCGTGCAGCAGCGGGCCCCAGATCTCCCACACCGAGAAGTCGAAGGCGTAGGAGTGGAACATCGTCCACACGTCGTCCGGGCCGAAGCCGAACCAGGGGTCGGTGGCGGTGAACAGCCGCACGGCGTTGCGGTGCGGGACCACCACGCCCTTGGGGCGGCCGGTGGAACCCGAGGTGTAGATGACGTACGCCGGGGAGTCGGGGGTGAGGGCCGCGGTGCGGTCGGCGTCGGTGGGGTCGGTGGCGGGCCGTCCGGCCAGCTCCGTCCGGACCGCCGGGTCGTCCAGGGCCAGGACCGGCACTCCCGCGGGCAGCGTGTCCGGTGCGGCGCCGGTGGTGGTGACCACCAGCGCGGGCGCCGCGTCGCCGACCATGTGGGCCAGCCGGTCGGCCGGGTAGTCCGGGTCGAGCGGCAGATAGGCCGCGCCCGACTTGAGGACGGCCAGCAGCGCCACGACGGTCTCGGCCGAGCGCGGCAGCGCCAGCGCCACCAGCCGCTCGGGTCCGGCGCCACGGGCGATCAGCTGGTGGGCCAGCCGGTTGGCCCGCGCGTTCAGTTCGCCGTAGCCGAGCGCGGTGTCCCCGTACACCACGGCGGTGGAGTCGGGGGTGGCTGCGGCGGTGGCCTCGAAGACCTCGGTGAGGGTGCGCGCCCCGGCCTCGACGAGAGGTCCGCCGGACTCGGCCGCCCGCTCCTCGGCGGTGCGCAGATCGATCCGTCCGACGGGCGTGGCGGGGTCGGCGGCGAACGCCTCCAGCACCCGCAGATACCGCCCGGCCAGGGTCCGGACCTCCGCCGCGTCCAGCAGGTCGGGGCGGTGGGACCAGGTGAGGGTCAGCTCGTCCCCGCGCTGGGCGGCCAGCAGCCCCAGCGGGTAGTGCACCGCGTCCCGGACCTCGGCGTCGACGACCCCGAGGTCACGGGCGGTGGACTCCAGGGTCTCGGCGTCCACGGGATAGTTCTCGAACACCACCAGGGTGTCGAAGAGTTCACCGGTGCCGGTGAGCTTCTGGAGGTCGGCCAGGCCCAGGTACTGATGGGCCAGCAGCCCGGACTGCCGGGTCTGGAGCCGGGTGGCCGCCTCGGCGAGGCTCTCCCCGGGCCGGGTGTCCACCCGTACCGGCAGGGTGTTGATGAACAGCCCGATCATGGACTCCACACCGGGCAGCTCCGGCGGGCGCCCGGACACCGTCGAGCCGAACACCACGTCCTCGCGGCCGGTGAGCGCGCCGAGCACCACACCCCACGCGGTCTGCACCAGGGTGTTGACGGTCAGCCCGTGCGTCCGGGCCGCGGCCAGCAGCCCGGCGCTCAGCTCCGCGGGCAGCTCCTGGGTCCAGCGCTCCGGCGCGGCGGGGGCACGGTCCGCGGGGACGTCGCCCCGCAGCAGCGTCGGTTCGGTGACCCCGTCCAGCGCCGCCCGCCAGGCGTCCTCGGACACCGTGCGGTCCCGCGCCGCCAGCCAGGCAAGATAGTCGCGGTACGGAACGGCCGGGGGCAGCCCGGTGTCCTCGCCGCCGCGCCCGTACAGCTCGAACAGCTCCCCGATGAGCAGCGGCATCGACCAGCCGTCCACCGCGATGTGGTGCACGGTGAGCACGAAGCGGTGTCGGCCGTCGCCGAGCCGGACCAGGGTGCAGCGCAGCAGCGGGGGCGCGGTCAGATCGAACCGCTCGGCGCGGTCGGCGGCCAGCAGCCGGTCCAGCTCCGCCCCTCGCGCCTCGCCGTCGAGCCCGCCGAGGTCCACCTCGGTCCAGGGCACCTCGGCCTCGCGGGGGACGACCTGGAGGGCGTGGCCGGACGTGGACGTGATGAACGCGGCGCGCAGATTGGCGTGGCGGCGCAGCAGGGCGCCGGTGGCGGTGCGCAGGGTCGCCGCGTCCAGCGGGCCGTGGAGTTCCAGGGCGGACTGGATGGTGTAGACGTCGGGCGCGGACTCGTCGTAGACGGAGTGGAACAGCAGTCCCTGCTGGAGCGGGGAGAGCGGCAGGACGTCGGCGAGACCACCGGGCGCCGCCGCCAGCCGGTCGATCTCGTCCTGTCCGACGGCCACCAGCGGCAGATCGGAGGGGGTGAGCCCGCCCGCGTCCGGCCGGTCGGCGGCCACGGCCAGGGCGCGCAGCGCGTCGAACCACAGCCGGGCGACCTCGCCGACCTCCGCCTCGGTGAGCAGTTCGGCGGAGAAGGTCCAGGAGGCCACCAGCCGCCGGCCGTCGGGGTAGTCCAGGGCGGCGGCGTTGACCTCCAGGGCGTAGCCCAGGGGCATCGCGGGGTCGCCCGCCCCGGTGAGGTCGCGCACCGTCACGGTGTCGGCGGCGGCCGTGTCACCGGCGTCCGCCTCGCCCATCCGGCCCAGGTAGTTGAAGCCGATCTGGGGTTCGGCGAAGGCGGCGAGCTCCGGGCCGGTCCCGGGGTTGAGGTGGCGCAGCAGCCCGTAGCCGAGCCCCTTGTCGGGGATGGCGCGCAGCTGCTCCTTGACGGTCTTCAGGGCGGTGTCCAGGGCCCGGCCGCCGGTCCACAGCTCGTCCTCCGGCAGTGCGCCGGGGTCCAGGGCCACCGGGAAGAGGCTGGTGAACCAGCCGACCGTACGGGAGAGGTCGACGCCCTCGGCGATCTCCTCACGGCCGTGGCCCTCCAGACCGACCAGCACCGCCGACCCGTCGCCCCGGCCGCGCTCGCGCCGCCAGCGGGCCACCGCCAGCGCCAGACCGGTCAGCAGCACCTCGTTGATCCCGGTGTGGTACGCGGCGGGCACCCGGCCGAGCAGCGGTTCGGCCACCTCGGCGGGCAGGGTGAGCGTCAACTGCCGCGCTGCGCCGACCACGTCGTGGACCGGATCCAGCGGACGGTCGGTGAGCGCGGGGTCCTCGGTGGCGGCGATGGCGCGCCACAGCGGGAGTTCGGCGACCCGCTCCGGCGCGGTGGCGTTCTCGGCGAGCAGCCGCGTCCAGCGGCGGAACGAGGTTCCCACCGGCTCCAGTTCGGGGGTCTTGCCGTCGGTGAGCGCGTCGAACGCCGCCTCCAGGTCGGGCAGCAGCACCCGCCAGGAGACCCCGTCGACGACCAGGTGGTGGGCGATCACGGTGAGCCGTCCCGGGGCGGCCCCGGCGTCGTACCAGACGGCCTGGAGCATCCGGCCGTCCTCCGGCGCCAGCCGCCCCATGGCGGCCCGCAGTTCCTCCGCGTCGTCGGGGTCCTCGGTGCGGCGGACGCAGTCCTCCGCCCGTACGGCGCCCGCCGGGGCCACGGTGAGGGCCCAGTCGGCGCCGGGGGCGCGGGTGAGCCGCAGCCGCAGCGCGTCGTGCCGGTCCAGCAGCGCCTGGACGGCGGCCCGGACCTGGTCCTCCTCCAGCCCGGCCGGAACCGGCAGGGTCATGGTCTGGTTGAACGCGTCCACCGGACCGCCGCGGGCCTGCTGCCAGCGCATGATCGGAGTGGGCACGACCTCGCCCACACCGTCCTCGGCCCGCACGGCGGGCTGCCGGGGGCCGGGGTCCAGGGCGGCGAGCCGGGCCACCGTGCGGTGCTCGAAGATCTCCCGCAGGGTGATCTCCACTCCCGCCTTGCGGGCGCGGTGGGCGAGCTGGATCGAGGAGATGCTGTCCCCGCCCCGTTCGAAGAAGCTGTCGTGGACACCGATCGAGTCCACCCCCAGCACCTCGGCGAACAGCCCGCACAGCGCCCTCTCGCGCTCGGTGCGCGGTGCCCCGCCGCCCTCCGCCGCCACGGACCCGGGCGTGGCGGGCCGGGCGGTCACCAGCCGGGCCCGGTCCTCGGAGGTGAAGGCCGGTACGGACCCGGCGGGCCGCCGCGGATCGGCGGCGAACGCGGCCAGGACGGCGAGGAAACGGTCCAGGATCTCCCGCCCGGCGCCGTCCGCGAACAGGTCCGGCCGGTGGTCCAGCCGGACCGTCATCCGCTCGCCGCGGACCGTGCCCTCCAGGTTGAGGGTGTAGTGGGTGGCGTCCACGGTGGTGGCGGCCACCGCTCCGATGCCCTCGGCGGAGTTCTTCAGGGTGTCGGTGTCGATCGGGTAGTTGGCGAAGATGGTGATGGCGTCGAACAGCTCACCGCCGCCGACCAGTTGCTGGATCTCCGCCAGGCCCAGGTGTTTGTACGCGATGAGTTCGCTCTGCCGGTCCTGGAGCCCGCGCACCAGCTCGGCCAGCGGCCGCTCCGGATCGACGCGCAGCCGCACCGGCAGGGTGTTGATGAACAGCCCCACCATGGACTCCACCCCCGGCAGCTCCGGGGGCCGGCCCGAGACGGTCTCGCCGAACACCACGTCGTCCCGGCCGGTCAGCCCGGCCAGCACCAGCCCCCAGGCGGTCTGCACCACGCTGTTGAGCGTCAGCCCGTGGGCGCGGGCCCGCCGGGCGAGTCGCGCCGACAGCTCCGCGTCCACCTCCTCGATCAGCGTCGCGGGCAGCGCCGGACCGCGCGCCGGATCGGGCGGCGCCACCAGCGTCGGCCCGTCCAGACCGGCCAGCGCGTCCCGCCACGCCTCCTCCGCCTCACCCCGGTCCTGCCGGGCCAGCCAGGCCAGGTAGTCGCGGTAGGGGGCGACCGGCGGCAGCGCCGTCTCATCGCCGCCGCTGGTGTAGAGGGCCATCAACTCGCCCAGCACCAGCGGCATGGACCAGCCGTCCAGCAGGATGTGGTGGGCGGTGAAGACGAACCGGTACTCGGCGTCGGCCAGCCGCACCAGCGAGAACCGCAGCGGCGGACGGGCCAGGTCGAACCGGCGGGTGCGGTCCGCCTCCAGCAGCCGGGCGAGCTCCGCCTCCCGGTCCGCGTCGGCGACCTCGCGCAGATCGTGCGCGGACCAGTCGGGCGCGGCCTCGCGCAGGATCACCTGCACCGGCTCCCCGCTGGTGCGGTTGCGGAAGCTGGCCCGCAGGTTGTCATGGCGCCGCAGCACCGTCGCCACGGCCTCGCGCAGCCGTCCGGCGTCCACGTCCCGGCGCAGGTCGAGGGCCATCTGGATGACGTAGACATCCGCGCTGTGCTCCTCGTAGAGGGCGTGGAAGAGCATGCCCTTCTGGAGCGGGGACAGCGGCCACACGTCCACGAAGCCCGGCTTCGTCACTTCGCTGTGTCCTTTCATCGGCTAGAGCCCACTCTCGAACGCGTCGATCTCGTCCTGCGACAGCGAGAGCAGGGAGAGGTCGGACGGGGTGAAGCCGCCCGCCTCGGGGCGTTCGGCGTGTGTGACCAGGGCGCGCAGGCCCTCGAACCAGTGGTCGGCCACCCGGCGGACCTCGTCCTCGGCCAGCAGGTCGCCCGGCCAGGACCAGATGGCCACCAGCCGCACCCCGTCGGGGCGGTCCTGGGCGACGGCGCTGACACCGAGGGCGTGGGCCAGCGGCAGGGCGGGGTCACCGCCGGAGCCGAGGGTCTCGGTGGCCTCCGGCGGTGGGGCCCAGTCCTCGGCCCGTACCGCCGCGGGGTCCACCGCCGGGAACCGGCCGAGGTAGTTGAAGCCGATCTGCGGGGCGGGGAGCGCGGCCAGCTCCGGACCGTGCCCGGGGTGGAGATGGCGCAGCAGCCCGTAGCCGAGCCCCTTGTCGGGCAGGGCGCGCAGCTGCTCCTTGACCGCCTTGAGCGCGGTGCCCAGCGCCGCGCCCCCGGTGCGCAGGTCCTCCCCGGACACCGGCCCGGGGTCGACGGCGACCGGGTACAGGCTGGTGAACCAGCCCACCGTACGGGACAGGTCGAGGCCCTCGGCGATCTCCTCACGGCCGTGGCCCTCCAGACCGACCAGCACCGCCGACCCGTCGCCCCGGCCGCGCTCGCGCCGCCAGCGGGCCACCGCCAGCGCCAGACCGGTCAGCAGGACATCGTCCACCCCGGCGTTGAAGGCGGCGGGCACCGTGCCCAGCAGCGGTCCGGCCACCTCGGCCGGCAGCGTCACGGTGAAGCTGCGGGCGCTGCCCACCACATCGCGGGCCGGGTCCAGCGGACGGTCCGCGAGCGCCGGGTCGTCGGTGGCCAGCACCGCACGCCATCGCTCCAGTTCAGCGGTGCGCGGCCCGGCCGTGGCCTGCTCGGCCAGCAGCCGCGCCCAGCGGCGGAAGGAGGTGCCCACCGGGGCGAGCCGGACGTCCTCACCGGCGGTCACCGCCCGCCACGCGGTCTTCAGGTCCTCCTGGAGGATCCGCCAGGACACCCCGTCCACGGCCAGGTGGTGCACCACGAGCAGCAGTCGCCCGGGGCGGTCGCGTCCGGCGTCGAACCACACGGCCCGTACCAGTTCGCCGTCCTCGGGGGACAGTTCGCCCTGGACCCGGGTCTGTTCCGCGGCGACCCGTCCGATCAGCGCGGACGGTGCCACTCCGGTGATGTCCACCCGGCTGGTCAGCCGGGCCGCCTCCACCGCGCCCTTGGGCGCGATCTCCAGCCGCGGTCCGGCCCCGCCGCCCGCGGGCAGCACCCTGGCCCGCAGCATGTCGTGGTGGTCCAGGACGGCCTGGAGGGCGGCGGCGAGCAGGCTCTCGGAGCAGTCCGCGGGGACCTGCACCAGACTCGCCTGGTGCACGGTGCCGGTCGGCCCGCCCCGTTCGTAGAGGTCCAGCATCACCGGGGTGAGCGGCAGTTCGCCGAGGGCGTCCCCGGGCGCCTCACCGGGGGCGGCGGCCGTCTCCTCACGGGCGACCCGGGCCAGCGCCCGGACCGTCTTGTGCCGGAACACCTCCCGCAGGCTGATCAGCAGCCCGGCCTCACGGGCCTTGCTGGCGAGCTGGATGGAGACGATGCTGTCGCCGCCCAGCTCGAAGAAGTCGTCGTCCGGACCGATCTCCTCGACGCCCAGCACCTCGCGGAAGAGCGCGGTCAGCAGCTCCTCGCGCGAGCCGCCGGTATCCTCCCCGGGCCCGGCCCCGGTGTCCTCCCCGGCCCCGGTGCGGGCGCGGGCCTCCAACTCCGGTCGTACCGCGGCCCACCAGCGGGCGGGCGCGTCGTCCCCGAGCTGTCCGAGCGGGCTGTCCGGTGCGGCGGCCATGGCCTCCAGCACCCCACGCAGCGCGGCCATCAGCCCCTCGGCCTCGGTGGCGGTGAACAGATCGGGCCGGTAGCCGAGCCGGCAGTGCAGCCCGGCGCCGTCCGGACCGGCGTCCAGCGTGAGCGGGTAGTGGGTGGCGTCGTTCATCTCCACGTCCACCGCGCGCACCCGGCCGTCGTCCTCGCCGCCGAACCCGGCGCCGTCGGTGGGCACGTTCTGGAACACCAGCAGGGTGTCGAAGAGTTCACCGTGGCCGGTCTCGCGGCGCAGCTCCACCAGCCGGACGTGCTCATGGGACAGCAGCGCGGTCTGGCGGTCCCACAGTCCGCGCAGCAGCGCGTCCAGTGGTGCGGCCGGATCGATGCGCACCCGCACCGGGACGGTGTTGATGAACAGCCCCACCATCCGCTCGACCCCCGCCACCCGCGGCGGCCGTCCGGCCACCGTGGTGCCGAAGACCACGTCCTCGGAGCCGGTGATCCGGCTGAGCAGCAGCCCCCACGCGGCCTGGACGACGGTGTTCATGGTCACCCCGAGCCGCTGGGCGGTGGCGGTGAGCGCGGACACCAGCGCCTTCGGCATATGGGCGGAGACCTTCTCCGTCATCACCGGCAGCCGGTCCGGATCGGCGGGCGCCAGCAGGGTGGGCCCGCTGAGCCCCGCCAGCTCCCCGCGCCAGGCGGCCCGGGTGGCTTCCCGGTCCTGGGCGGTGAGCCAGCGCAGATACTCACGGTACGGACGGACCGGGGGCAGCTGTGACCCGTCGCCCTCCGCCGCGTACAGCCGCATCAGCTCGTCCAGCAGCACGGGTGTGGACCAGCCGTCGAGCAGCAGGTGATGCCAGGTGAGCACCAGCCGGTGGCGGCCGGCGGCCAGCCGCACCAGGGTGCAGCGCAGCAACGGCGGCCGGGCCGGATCGAAGCGGTGGGCGCGGTCCTCGGCCATCACCCGGGCCAGCCCGGCGGCCCGCTCCGGCTCGGCGAGGTCGCTCAGATCCCGTTCGGACCAGGGGAGTTCGCCTTCGGCCAGCACGATCTGCACCGGCCGGGCCAGCCCGTCATGGGCGAATCCGGCACGCAGGTTCTCATGGCGGCGCAGCAGCCCCGCCACGGCCGCCCGCAGCGCCCCCGGGTCCGGCTCACCCTCGAGGTCCAGGCCGAACTGCACGGTGTAGACATCGAGTTCGGCCTCACTGTAGAGGGAGTGGAAGAGCAGCCCCTCCTGGAGCGGTGCCAGCGGCAGGACGTCCACCAGGTCCGGATGGGCCCGCTCCAGGGTGTCCACCTCGCCCTGTGTCAGGGACACCAGCGGGAAGTCGGACGGGGAGCGGCCCCCGGCCCCGGTGGCCGAGGCCAGCGCCTCCAGGGCGGTCCGCCAGCCGTCGGCCAGCTCCCGCACCTCGTCCCCGGCCAGCAGCTCGCCCGCCCAGGTCCAGCGGGCGGCCGGCTCCCCGCCGTCCGCCGTCCACTCGATGTCCAGCGCGTACGGCAGCGGGGCGTCCGGCGCGCCGAGCGGGGTGGCCACCGCCGCGGCGGGGGTGACCCGGATCTGCGGTGCGGCGAACCCGGCGAACACCGCGGCGGTCTGCGGGTTGAGATGGCGCAGCAGTCCGTAGCCGACCCCGTGGTCGGGCACCGCGGCCAGCTGTTCCTTGATCCGCTTCAGCGCGGCGCCCGGCTCCCGGCCGTCGCCGGTGTCCAGGCGGACCGGGCGGGTGGCGGTGAACGGGCCCACGGTGCCGGACAGTTCCCGCGGGGCGCGGCCGCGGCCGTCCGCCGCGAGGTCCAGCAGCAGCCCGGCCGGGGCGGGCCGGCCGTGCCGGTCGCGCCACGCGGCCACCGCGAGGGCCAGCGCGGTCAGCAGCACCGTGTCGGGGTCGGTGGCGAACCGCCGGGAGACCTCGGTGAGCGCCGCGGCGGGCAGGGCCGTCTCCAGGGTGCGGGCGGTGGCCGTGAGATCGCGGGAGGTGTCCAGGGCGCGGGCGCCCAGCGGGGTGTCCCCCGCGCCCAGCACCCCGGTCCACACCGCCACTTCCCCGATCCGGGCCGGGTCCACGGCCTCGGCGGCCAGCCGCTCGGCCCAGGTGCGGAAGCCGGTGGCCACCGGGGGGAGCTCCGGACTCCGGCCCTCGTCGGCCGCCCGCCACGCCGTGTCCAGACCGTCCAGCAGCACCGGCCAGGAGCCGGGGTCGGCCGCGAGCTGGTGGACGACCAGCAGCAGCCGGTGGACGGCACCGGGTCCGGCGTCGAACCACACCGCCTGGACCACCACACCGCGCTCCGGGGCGAGCCGGGCGCGGGCGGCCGCGGCCTCCTCCCGCAGGGCGGCGTCGAGCGGTTCGCCGGTCAGCTCCCGGGCGTCGACCCGGGTGAGCGCATCGGCGGCGGACACCGCGCCGCGCGGCAGGGTCTCCAGGCTCCACACGTGGTCGCCCACCTGCCGGGTGAGCCGCAGCCGCAGGGTGTCGTGGTGGTCCAGCAGCGCCTGGAGCGCGCCGGCCGGTCCGTCCTCGCCGGTCGCCGTCCGCGTCACCAGGCCGTGGCGGCCGAGGTGGTCGGCCGGACCGCCGGTGCGCAGCACATGCAGGGCGGGGGTCAGCGGGATCTCGCCGACCCCGGCGTCCGGGGCGGTCCGGTCCGGCTCCCCGGTGGCCACCGCCGCCGCGGCCAGCTCCTCGACCGTGCGGTGGCGCAGCACATCGGCGGCGGTGAACTCCAGCCCCGCCTCCAGGGCCCGGCTGACGAGCTGGATGGAGACGATGCTGTCGCCGCCCAGCTCGAAGAAGCCGTCGTCCGGGCCGACCCGCTCCACTCCGAGGAGTTCGCCGATCAGCGCGCACAGCAGCCGTTCCTTGGCGTCGCGCGGCTCCCGGCCACCGCCCCCGCCCAGGCGCGGTTCGGGCAGCGCGGCCCGGTCCACCTTGCCGTTGGCGGTCAGCGGCAGCGCGTCCAGCGTCATCAGCGCGGCGGGCACCATGTACGCGGGCAGCCTCGCCGCCAGATGGGCGCGCAGCGCCTCCGGGCCCGGCGGCCTGCCGCCCCTGGCCACCGCGTAGCCGATGAGCCGGTCACGGCCGTGTTCATCGGGGCGTACGGCCACCGCGGCACGGTCCACCGCGGGGTGCGCGGCCAGCACCGCCTCGATCTCGCCGGGTTCGATGCGGAAGCCGCGGACCTTGACCTGGTCGTCGGCGCGGCCGACGAACTCCAGCTCGCCGTCGTCGCGCCAGCGGACGACGTCCCCGGTGCGGTACAGCCGCTCGCCCGGTCCGCCGAACGGATCGGCGACGAAGCGCTCGGCGGTCAGCACCGGCCGGTTCAGATAGCCGCGGGCCAGGCCGGCCCCGGCGATGTACAGCTCACCGGCGACCCCGGCCGGGACCGGGGCCAGCCGGTCGTCCAGGACGTAGACGCGGGTGTTCCACACCGGGCGGCCGATGGGCGCGCGCACGGCCCCGGCCAGCGGACGGCTCATCGTGGCCGCCACGGTGGCCTCACTGGGCCCGTAGGCGTTGACCATCCGGCGCCCGGCCGACCAGCGCGCCACCTGGTCCGGGGCGCACGGCTCCCCGCCGACGGCCACGGTGCGCAGGCCGGGCAGGTCGGTGTCGGGCACGGTGGCCAGAGCGCCCGCGGTCAACTGGAAGTGGGTGATGTCCCGGTCGCGCAGCAGCGCGGCCAGCTCGGCGCCCACGGGCGCGCCGTGGCCGTCCGGCAGCACCAGCGCGGCCCCGCTGAGCAGGGTCATCGCCAGATCGGCCAGCGAGACGTCGAAGCTGGGGGAAACGGCCTGCAGCACCCGGCTGTCGGCGTCGAGGGCGAAGGTCTCCCGGTGGGCACCGGCCATGGACGCGATCCCGGTGTGCGGGACCACGACGCCCTTGGGACGGCCGGTGGAGCCGGAGGTGTAGATGATGTACGCGGGGTGGGCCACGTCCAGCGGCCGCACCCGGTCGGGGTCGGCCGGGTCGCCGTCGGCGGCGGCGGCCAGTTCCGCGAGGGTCCGGTCCGCGTCGACGACCAGCGGGTCGGTTCCGGTGGCCGCCCCGATCCGTTCGGCCTCGGCCGCGGTGGTGAGGACCAGCGCGGGGCGGGCGTCCCGGGCGATGAACGCGATCCGCTCGTCCGGGTAGCCGGGGTCCACCGGCAGATACGCCGCCCCCGCCTTCAGCACGCCCAGGGTGACCGCGAGCCAGTCCGGCGACCGGGGCACGGCCACCGCGACCGGGTCCTCGGGACCCGCGCCCCGCGCGATGAGCAGCCGCGCCCACCGGTTGGCGCGCGCGTTCAGCTCCGCGTAGGTCAGGCTCCCGGCGTCCGCCACCACGGCGGTGCGCCCGGGGGTGCGGGCGGTCTGGACCGCGAACAGCTCCGGGAACGTGGCCGGTCCGGCCTCGCGCGCGGTGTCGTTCCACTCGACGAGCACCCGCTGCCGCTCCGCGCCGCGCAGCAGCTCCACCCCGCCCACCGGCTGCCGCGGATCCTCCGCGACGGCGGCCAGCACGGCGCCGAACCGCGCCGCCAGCGACTCCACGGTGGTGTGGTCGAACAGCTCGGTGCGGTAGGTGATCTGGCCGCGCAGCCCGGCGGGCGCGCCGTCCGCGTCGAATGTCTCACCCAGCTCCACCCCGAGGTCCACCTTGGCCGAGGTCAGCTCGAACGCGGCCGGGGAGGCGGTGAGTCCGGGCAGCTCCAGCCGCGGGGCGGCGTTGTTCTGGAACGCCAGGAACACCTGGAACAGCGGGCTGTGGGCGCTCCCGCGGTCGGTGCCGAGCGCGTCGACCAGCTTCTCGAACGGCACGTCCTGGTGGGCGTAGGCCGCCAGGTCCGCGGTCCGGACCCGGTCCAGCAGCTCCCCGAAGGCCGGGTCGCCACTGAGGTCGGTGCGCAGCACCAGGGTGTTGACGAAGAACCCGACGAGGTCCTCCAGGGCCTCGTCCGCGCGTCCGGCCACGGCGGTGCCGATGGGGATGTCGTCCCCGGCGCCCAGCCGGTGCAGCAGGGTGGCGAGTCCGGCCTGGACCACCATGAACAGGCTGACCTGGTGCTCACGGGCCAGTCCCGCCAGCCGTGCGTGCAGTCCGGCGCCGAAGCCGAACTCCACCACCCCGCCCTCGTGGCCGGGTTCGGCCGGCCGCGGCCGGTCGGTGGGCAGGGCCAGTTCGGCAGGGGCGCCGTCGAGGGCGTCCCGCCAGAAGCCGAGCTGCCGGGAGAGCGGGCTCTCCGGATCGTCCTCCGCGCCGAGGAGGGCGCGCTGCCACAGGGTGTAGTCGGCGTACTGGACGGGCAGCGGGGTGAACTCCGGGGCGTGGCCCCGGACCCGGGCCGCGTAGGCGGTGGACAGATCGCGGGCCAGCGGGGCGTTGGACCACCCGTCGCTCGCGATGTGGTGGACGGTCAGCAGCAGCACGTGCTCGTCCTCGGCCACCGCGAACAGCTCGGCCCGCAGCGGGATCTCGGCGGCCAGGTCGAAACCGCGCGCCGCGGCCTCGCGCAGCGCACCGGCGAGCCCGTCCGCGGGGACATCCGCCGTCCGGAGCGGGACGGTGACCTCCTCCGGGGCCAGCACGTGCTGACGGGGACGCCCCCGGGTCTCGGGGAAGACGGTCCGCAGGCTCTCGTGGCGGATGAGCACATCGCCGAGCGCGGCGCGCAGCGCCTCCCGGTCCAGGGTGCCGCGCAGCCGGATCGCGATCGGCACGTTGTAGGTGCCGCTCGGGCCGTGCAGCCGGCCCAGGAACCACAGCCGCCGCTGGGCGGAGGACAGCGGGATCTCCTCGGGCCGGACGGCCGGGACCAGCGCCGGGCGGGCACCGCCCGTATCCGCCAGCCGCCGGGCCAGCAGCCGCGCGGTGGGCGCCTCGAACACCGCCCGGACGTCCACCTCCGCGCCGAAGGCCGAACGGACCCGGCTCAGCAGCCGCACCGCGCTGAGCGAATTGCCGCCGAGCGCGAAGAAGTCGTCGTCCACGCCGACGCCGGGCAGCTCCAGCACCCGGGCGAACAGCCCGCACAGGATCTCCTCGCGCGGGTCGCCCGGCGCCCGCGCGGCCGTGTCCCCGGAGCGGAACTCCGGCTCCGGCAGCGCCGCCCGGTCCAGTTTGCCGTGCGCGGTCAGCGGCAGCGCGTCCAGCACCACCACCGCGTCCGGGACCATGTACGCGGGCAGCGCCCGGCCCGTCCACGCGCGCACCCCGTCGCCGTCCAGGGTCCGCCCCGGACGCGCGGTGGCGTAGGCGACCAGCCGCCGGGTCCCTGGGCTGTCCTCGCGGACCACCACGGCCTGCGCGGCCACATCCGGATGGGACGCGACGGCCGCGGCCACCTCGCCGGGTTCGATGCGGTGGCCGTGCAGCTTCACCTGGTCATCGGCGCGCCCGGCGAACACCAGGTTCCCGTCGGGCAGCCGCCGGGCCAGATCGCCGGTGCGGTACATCCGGCTCCCGGCCCGGCCGTACGGATCGGCGGTGAACCGTTCGGCGGTCAGCGCGGGGCGGCCCAGATAGCCGCGGGCCAGCGCGGTCCCGGCGATGTACAGCTCGCCCACCACCCCGGCGGGCACCGGCCGCAGCGCGGTGTCCAGGACGTAGGCCCGCACATTGCCCTGCGGACGGCCCATCGGCACCGGACCGCCGGGCAGTTCCTCCCCGGGCGCGATCCGGTACTCGGTGCAGTTCACGGTGGCCTCGGTGGGCCCGTAGACGTTCCACACGGTGGCCGCCGGATGGCGCTCCCGCCACTCCGCCAGCGCCTCCCCCATCAGCGCCTCACCGCCGAGCAGCAGCTCCCGGGCGGGCGAGAAACCGTCGGGCAGCGCGCCCAGCAGCGGCAGATGGCTCGGGGTGGCCTTCAGGAACGTCACCGGGGTGTCCGTCAGCCGGGCCGCCACCGGGTCGTTCTCCTCCAGCGCCCCGACGAGCACCGTGCCACCGGTCACCAGCGGGGTGAACAGGGCGGTGACGGTGAGGTCGAAGGAGACCGGCGAGTGCAGCAGCGCCGCCCCGGCCGCGCCGGAGTACGTCCGCGCGGTCCAGGCCAGGTAGTCGGCGACCGAACGGTGCGCCACCACCACGCCCTTGGGCCGCCCGGTGGAGCCGGAGGTGTAGATGACATACGCGGGGTGGTCCGGGCCGAGCGGTGCCCTGCGGTCGCCGTCGGCCGGTGCGTCCGACGACAGCGCGGCGAGGGCCGCGGCCGTCTCCGGATCGTCCAGCACCACCCGTTCCACCGTGTCCCCGGGCAGCGCGGCGGCCGACTCCGCGGTGGTCACCAGCAGCACCGGGGCGCTGTCGGTGAGCATGTGGCCGATCCGCCCGGCCGGGTACGCCGGGTCCACCGGGACGTACGCGGCACCGGACTTCACCACCGCGAGCAGTGCGACGACCAGGTCGGCCGAGCGCTCCATCGCCACCGCCACCAGCCGCTCGGGACCGGCGCCGCGCCCGGCCAGCAGCCGGGCGAGCCGGTTGGCGCGCGCGTCCAGCTCGGCGTACGTCAGCGTGGTGGCACCGTGGACCAGCGCGGTCGCCTCCGGTGTCCGGGCCACCTGCGCCTCGAACAGCTCCGGCAGCGTCCGCTCCGCGGCCGGGAGTCCCGGCCCGGCCCACTGGGACTCCAGCAGCGCCCGCTCCTGCGCGCCGAGCAGATCGACACGGCCGACCGGCAGGTCGGGGGTGGCGGCGATGGTCACCAGCAGCCGCCGCATCCGCCGGGTGACGGCGATGGCGGTGTCCGCGTCGATGAGATCGGGGCGGTGGTACCAGTGCAGCGCCGTCCGCCGCTCGTCCGCCATCACCACCATGCCCAGCGGGTAGTGGTTGTCGCCCTTGGTGTCCACCTCGGACAGGGTCAGTCCGTGCACCGGTCCGCCGGCGCCGTCAGCACCGTCGGAGGGGAAGTTCTCGAAGACCACGGCGGTGTCGAAGAGGGTGCCCAGACCCGTGAGCCGCTGGAGGTCGGCAAGCCCCAGGTAGTGGTGGCCCAGCAGTCCGACCCGCCCTTCCTGGACCCGGACGAGGGTCTCCAGCAGGGTGGCGGCGGGGTCGATCCGCACCCGTACCGGCACGGTGTTGCTGAACAGCCCCACCATGGACTCCACCCCCGGCAGCTCCGGCGGGCGGCCCGAGACGGTCTCGCCGAACAGCACGTCGTCCCGGCCGGTCAGCCCGGCCAGCACCAGCCCCCACGCGCCCTGCACCACCGCGTTCATGGTCAGGCCGTGGCGGCGGGCGAGCGCGCCCAGCGCGGCGGTCAGCTCCGCGGGCAGCTCATCGGTGATCCGGCCGGGCAGGACGGCCGTCCGGCCCGCGGCGTCCGGCGCCACCAGCGTCGGCGCCTCCACTCCGGCCAGCGCGGCGCGCCAGGCGTCCTCCGCCGCGCCCCGGTCCTGCCGGGACAGCCAGGCCAGGTAGTCGCGGTACGGGACGACCGGCGGCAGCGCGGCGTCATCACCGCCGCTGCCGTACAGCGCGAACAGCTCGCCCGCCAGCACCGGCGCCGACCAGCCGTCCAGCAGCAGGTGGTGGGCGGCGAACAGCAGCCGGTGGGTGTGCTCGCCGAGCCGGATCAGGGTGAAGCGCAGCAGCGGCGGCCGCTCCGGGTCGAAGCGGTGGGCCCGCTCGGCGCGCAGCAGCCGGTCCAGCTCGGCGGTGCGCGCGTCCTCGTCGAGACCGCTGAGGTCGATCTCGTTCCAGGGCAGTGCGGCCTCGTCCGGGATCAGCTGCAACGGCCGTCCGTCGGCGGTGCGGTGGAATCCGGCGCGCAGGGTGTCATGGCGGCGCAGCAGCCCGCTCACGGCGGCGCGCAGCGCGCCGGTGTCCAGCGCACCGGACACATCGACGGCGAGCCGGGTGATGTAGACGTCCTCGGCGTCCCGGTCGTACGCGGTGTGGAAGAGCAGCCCCTCCTGGAGCGGGGAGAGCGGCAGGACGTCGGTGAGTCCCGGCTGGGCGGCGGCCAGCCGGTCGATCTCGGTCTGGTCCAGCTCCACCAGCGGCAGATCGGACGGGCTGAGCCCGCCGCCACCGGGCCGCCCGGCGTGTGCCACCAGCGCCTCCAGCGCGGTGAACCAGCCCCGCGCCACCTCGGCCACCTCGTCCTCGGTGAGCAGTTCACCCGGCCAGGTCCAGGTGGCCGACAGCCGCGGGCCGTCGGCGTGGGTCTCGGTGACCGCGTTGACGGTGAGCACGTACGGCAGCGGGGTGGCCGCGTCCGCGCCGCCGCCCAGACCGCCCCCGGGGCCGTCGGCGTCGTCGGCGGTGCCGATCCGGCCCAGGTAGTTGAAGCCGATCTGCGGTGCGGCGTACTTCGCCAGGGTCACGGCGGTGCGCGGGTTGAGGTAGCGCAGCAGCCCGTAGCCGATGCCGTGGTCCGGGACCGCCCGCAGCTGCTCCTTGACCCGCTTCAGCGCCCCGGCCGGCTCCGGTCCGGCGGCGGCCCCCTGTGCACCGGAGACCGTCCCCGGGTCCAGCCGCACCGGGTAGAGGCTGGTGAACCAGCCGACCGTACGGGACAGATCGGCGCCCGGCACGATCTCCTCACGGCCGTGGCCCTCCAGGCCGACCAGCACCGAGGAGGTGTCCCCGCGGCCGTGGCGGCGCCGCCAGTCGGCCACGGCCAGCGCCAGCGCGGTCAGCAGGACGTCGTTGACCTCGGCGCGGAACGCGGCGGGCACCGGGCCCAGCAGCGGGCCGGTCACCTCGGCGGGCAGCCGCAGGGTCAGATGTCCGGCGGTGGCCAGGGTGTCCCGGGCCGGGTCCAGCGGACGCGCGGTCAGCGCCGGGTCACCGCCCTCCAGCGCCCCGCGCCACAGCGGCAGTTCACGCATCCGCTCCGGTTCCGAGGCGGCGGCCGTCAGCGCCCGCGCCCAGGCGCGGAAGGAGGTGCCCACCGGCTCGGGGACGAAACGGCGGCCGGTGACGGCGGCCTCCAGCGCGGCGGTCAGCTCGGGCAGCAGGATGCGCCAGGAGACCCCGTCCACCGCCAGGTGGTGGATCACCAGCAGCAGCCGCCCCGGCCGCTCCGGGCCCGCGTCACACCACACCGCCTGCACCATCCGGCCCTCGCCGGGCGCCAGCCGGGACTGCGCGGCGCCGGACTCCTCGGCGGTCAGCGCCGCCAGGGCGGTGCCGTCCAGACCGGCGGTGTCCACCCGGCGCAGACAGTCCTCGGCGCGTACCGCGCCGCGCGGCGCCACCTCCAGGGTCCATTCGCCGATGTCCTCGATGCGGTGCAGCCGCAGCCGCAGCGCGTCATGGTGGTCCAGCAGCGTCTGGAGCACCTGGCCGACGCGCTCGGTGTCGAGCCCCGCGGGGACGGGGACGGGCATCGCCTGGTTGAACTGGTCGACCGGCCCGCCGTGTTCGCTGAACCAGTGGATGATCGGGGTGAGCGGCACCCCGCCGATCCCGTCCGAGGACGCGGTGCGCCGTGCGGGGGCCCTGCCCTCGGTGGCGACCCGGGCCAGCGCCTCCACCGTCTTGTGGGTGAAGACATCACGGGGGCTGAACCGCAGTCCGGCCTTGCGGGCCCGGCTGATCAGCTGGATCGAGCCGATGCTGTCGCCGCCGAGCTCGAAGAAGGACTGGTCGGCGCCGACCCGCTCCACCCCCAGCACCTCGGCGAAGAGCGCGCACAGCAGCTTCTCGCGGTCGGTGGCCGGTTCACGGCCGGTGTCGTCGGCGCCGAAGTCGGGCGCGGGCAGGGCCTTGCGGTCGAGTTTGCCGTTGACCATGAGCGGCAGCGCGGCCAGCGGGATGAACAGCGCCGGGACCATGTACGCGGGCAGCAGCCCGGCGACGTGGTCGTGCAGCGCCCCGGCCGCGGGGGTCGCGCCGGGCGCGGGGACGACGTACGCCACGAGCTGCCGTACGCCCGGCTGGGACTCGTGGACCACCACGGCCGCGCCGTCCAGTTCCGCGTGGCGGGCGAGCACCGCCTCGATCTCGCCGAGTTCGATCCGGAAGCCCCGGATCTTCACCTGGTCATCGGCACGGCCCACGAACTCCAGCTGACCGTCCGCCCGCCAGCGCACCACATCCCCGGTCCGGTACATCCGCGACCCCGCCGGACCGAACGGATCGGCGGTGAACCGCTCCGCCGTCAGCGCCGCCCGCCGCAGATAACCCCGCGCAAGACCCGGACCCGCCACATACAGCTCACCCGCCACCCCCGGCGGAGCCAGCCGCAACGCACCATCCAGCACATAGGCCCGCGTGCCATGGACCGGTGCGCCGATCGGCGGTGTTCCGGCGCCGACGGTCAGCGGTTCGCTCATCGACACGGCAACGGTGGACTCGGTCGGGCCGTAGGCGTTCACCATCCGGCGGCCCGGCGCCCACCGCTCCACCAGCTCCGCCGGGCAGGCGTCACCACCGACGATCAGGCAGTGGAAGTCCGGCAGTCCGGTGGCGGGAACGCTCGCCAGCGCGGCGGGCGGAATCAGGGCATGGGTCACCCCGCGGGAGGCGAGCACCTCGGCAAGGGGTTCGCCCGCGAGCGGACCGGGCTCCGGAACGACGAGCGTGGCGCCGGCCGTCAGCGCCATGCACAACTCCAGCACGGAGGCGTCGAAACTCGGCGAGGAGAACTGCAGCACCCGGCTCTCCGCCGTCACCGCGAACCGCTCCCGCTCAGCCGCCGCGAACGCGGCAAGCCCACGATGGGACACCACCACACCCTTGGGCACACCCGTCGAACCCGAGGTGTAGATGACATACGCCGGAGCATCCAACGCCACAACCACCCCAGGCGCAGCCGGACGCTCCTCCACGTCCCCATCGAGCAGCACGACGGTGTGGCCCTCCGGCACCACATCCGCAAACGCCTCCGTGGTCAACACCACCACCGGCCGCGCATCACCCAGCATGAACGCCACCCGCTCCGCCGGATAATCCGGATCCACCGGCAGATACGCCGCACCCACCCGCATCACCGCAAGCGACGCCACCACCGACTCCACCGAACGCCCCAACACCAGGGCCACCACATCCTCCGCACCCACACCCACCCCAGCCAGACGACCCGCCAACACCCCCGCACGCGCGTCCAACTCCGCATACGACAACGCCACCCCGGCCGACTCCACCGCCACCGCATCCGGCGACCCCGCCACCCGCTCCCCGAACAACTCCGGGAACGTCACCGGTGCGATCACCCGGTCCGTGGTCCGGCCGCCGCCCAGCTCCCGGAGTTCGTCGTCGGAGAGCAGCGCGATCCGTCCGGCCGGGCGGTCCGGCTCGTCGACCAGCGTGCGCAGGATGCGCACCAGCCGTTCGCCCGCGACCGCGACCTCGGCCTTCCCGAAGAGGTCGGGACGGTAGTTGAGGACCAGCCGCAGCCGTCCCTCGAAGACGTGCGCCACCAGGCACAGCGGATAGTGGTTGGCGTCCAGTACGTCGAACCCGTCGATCCGCAGCTCGCCCGCGAGGGCCCGCAGCGACTCCAGGTCGAAGGGGAAGTTCTCGAACGCCACATAGGTGTCGAAGAGTTCGCTGTGCCCGGCCAGCCGGTGGATCTCACTCATCCCCAGGTGCTGGAACGGCATCAGCTCCATGTGTTCGCGCTGGAGCCCGGCGAGCGCGTCGGCCAGCGGGGTGGCCGGGTCGATCCGCATCCGCACCGGCAGCGTGTTGATCAGCATGCCGACCATCCGCTCCACCCCCGCCACCTCCGGCGGGCGGCCGGAGACGACCGTGCCGAAGGTGACGTCGTCCCGGCCGGTCAGCGCGGCCAGCAGCAGCGCCCAGGCACCGTGCACGGCGGTGGAGAAGGTGAGGTCACGGCCGCGCAGCCGGGCCGACAGCGCCTCGGTCTCCGCCTCCGTCAGCTCCAGCGCGAGCTGTTCGGGGTGGACGACCGCACGGCCCGGGTCGGCCGGGGCCAGCCGGGTGGGTGCGTCGACGCCCTCCAGTGCCTGCTTCCACACCTTCCCGGCCCGGCTGTCGTCCTGACCGGCCAGCCACGCCAGATGGTCGCGGAACGGGGTGACGGCGGGCAGCGCGGCGGTGTCGCCACCGCTGCCGTACAGCTCGAACAGCTCGCCCAGCAGCACCGAGGTGGACCAGCCGTCCAGCAGGATGTGGTGGAAGGTGCACAGCAGGCGGCAGGCATCGTCACCGAGCCGCACCAGCAGGAACCGCATCAGCGGCGGCCGGGACAGATCGAAGCGGTGGGCCTTCTCGGCGGACTGCAGCCGCTCCAGCTCCGCGGTGCGCGCCTCCGCGCCGAGCCCGGCCAGGTCCGCCTCGGCCCAGGGCAGTTCGACCTCCCGGGAGACCACCTGCACCGGGCGGCTCTGCTTGGGGTGCAGGAAGCCGACCCGCAGATTGGCGTGGCGGCGCAGCAGGGCCGCGGCGCTCTCCCGCAGCGCGGCCACGTCCAGCGTCCCGCCCAGGTCGAGGACGACCTGCACGGTGTAGACGTCGTGGCCCTTCTCGTCGTACAGCGCGTGGAAGAGCAGCCCCTCCTGGAGGGGTGACAGGGGAAGGATGTCCTCGGGGCCCGACTTCGTCATTGCAGCGTCCTCCACTCGGCTTCCAGGCCGTCGATCTCGTCTTGGGATAGCTCCACCAGCGCCAGGTCCGACGGCGCGTAGCCGCCCGCCTCCGGCCGCCCGGCGTGGTCGGCGAGCGCGCGCAGCGCGCGGAACCAGCCGTCGGCCAGTTCTCGGACGTCGGCGTCGGACAGCAGCCGGCCGGGCCAGGTCCAGGTGGCCAGCAGCCGGTGGCCGTCCGGGTGCCGGTGGGCGATCGCGTTCAGCTCCACCACGTGCGACAGGGGCTGGTGCGGATCGCCGTCACCGAGCACGGCGTCGGATTCGGCGGCGGGGCTCCAGTCCGCCGGGCCGGAGCCGGGCGCGTCGGCGCGGCCCAGGTAGTTGAAGAGCAGGTGCGGGGTGGCGAGTCCGGCGAGCCGGGACCGGGCCGTGGGGTCGAGGTGGCGCAGCGGTCCGTAGCCCGCGCCCTCACCGGGCAGGGCGCGCAGCTGTTCCTTGACGGCGCGCAGCGCCGCCCCGGCCGCCGGTCCGCCGGACCACAGTCCGGCCCAGTCGCCGTCGGCCACACCGGGGTCGAGCCGGGCGGGGTGGATGCTGGTGAACCAGCCGACGGTACGGGTGAGGTCGAGGCCGTCGCCGCCATCGTGGCGGCCGTGGCCCTCCAGGTCCACCAGCGCGCCGGGGCCGCCGGGCCGTCCGCGCCGGGCCCGCCAGTCGGCGACGGCGAGGGCGAAGGCGGTGACCAGCACCTCGTGCACGGTGGCGCGCAGCGCGGTGGGCACGGTGGTCAGCAGGGGCTCGGTGCGGTCGGCGGGCAGGGTCATGGTCAGCCGCCGGGCCGTCCCGGCGGTGTCGGTGGCCGGGTCCAGCGGGGTGTCCACCAGTCCGGGTGCGGGCCGCCGCAGGGTCCCGGCCCAGATCCCGGCTTCGGCGGCATCGGCGGGCCGGCCGGCCAGGGCGGTGGCCCAGTGGCGCAACGAGGTGGTGGCGGGCGGGAGTCCGGGCGCGCGGCCGTCACCGGCCGCCTCCCAGGCGGTGCGCAGATCCGCCAGCAGGATCGGCCAGGACACCCCGTCCACGGCGAGGTGGTGGACGGCGAACAGCAGCCGTCCGGGGGCGCCGGGACCGGCGTCGTACCAGACGAGCTGGGCCATCACCCCGGCCTCCGGGTCCAGCCGCCGCCAGGCGGCGTGTGCCTCCCGGGCCACGGTGGCGCGCAGCGCATCGGCGTCCTGGCCGGCCACCCCGACCCGCCGGACCAGGTCCCGCGCGGCCACGGCGCCGCGTTCGGCGATCCGGTACGTCCAGCCGTCGCCGTCCCGCCGGGCGCGCATCCGCAGCGCGTCATGGTGGTCCAGGACGGCGGCGAGGGCGGTGCTGAGGCGGTCGTCGTCGCCCGCGCCGGGCGGCACCCGGGTGAGGGTGGTCTGGTGGAACGAGGTGAACGGGCCGCCGGGTCCGCCCCGTTCCTCCAGCCAGCGCATCATGGGCGTGGCCGGAAGCTCCCCGGTGGCGCCGACGGCCGTCCCGGGCGCGGGGGCCGCGGCGGGGCCGTCATCCGGGAGCGCGGCGGCGATCCGGGCCACCGTCTTGTGCTCGAAGACGTCCTTGGGCGCGAGGTCCAGGCCCATCCGGCGGGCGCGGGCGACCAGTTGGATGGAGACGATGCTGTCGCCGCCCAGTTCGAAGAAGGAGTCGTCCGGGCCGACCCGGGCCACCCCCAGCACCTCGGCGAACAGCCCGGCGAGCGCCTCCTCGCGCGGGGTGCGCGGTGCCCCGGACGCGCCGCCTTCGTCCCGCTCGCCGGTGTCCGGAGCGGGCAGCGCCCGGGTGTCCAGCTTGCCGTTGGGGGTGAGCGGCAGCTCCGCCAGCGCCACGAACGCGCCGGGCACCATGTGGTCGGGCAGCAGTCCGGCGGTGTGCTCCCGCAGCTCCGCAGCGTCCACCACCGCGCCCGGCGCGGCCACCGTGTAGCCGACGAGCCTGCGCAGCCCCGGCTGGTCCTCGCGGACCACCACCGCGGCCCGTGCCACGGCGGGGTGGCGGCGCAGCACGGCCTCGATCTCACCGGGTTCGATCCGGAAGCCGCGCAGCTTCACCTGGTCGTCCACGCGGCCGAGGTAGTCGAGCACCCCGTCCGGCCGCCAGCGGGCCAGATCGCCCGAGCGGTACATCCGGGCGCCGGGGGCGCCGTAGGGGTCGGCGACGAACCGTTCCGCGGTCTGTCCGGGGCGGCGCAGATAGCCGCGGGCGAGCTGGCCGCCCGCGATGTACAGCTCACCGGGGACCCCGGGCGGTACCGGTCGCAGCGCGCCGTCCAGCACGTACACCGCCGTGTTCGCCATCGGGCGGCCGATCGGCACCGGTCCGGCCGGGATCTCCTCGTCCGGGCCGATGCGGTGCGCCACACAGCCGACGGTGGCCTCGGTGGGCCCGTACTCGTTGACGACCGCGGCGCCGGGCCGCTGCTCCCGCCACTGCGCCACCACCTCGCCGAGCAGCGCCTCACCGCCGACGACCAGGTCACCGGTGGGTGAGAACTCCTCGGGGAGCACACCGAGCAGTCCGAGGTGGGACGGGGTGGCCTTGAGGAAGCCGGGCCGGGGCGCGCCGTCGCCGGGCCCCTCCAGCGCGGTGACCCGTACCCGGCCGCCGCTGATCAGCGGCGCGTACAGGGCCGTGACGGTCAGGTCGAAGGAGACGGGTGAGTGCAGCAGCGCGCTCTCCGCCACCGACGGGTACCGCTCCCGCGCGCAGTCCAGGTACACCGCCACCGAACGGTGTTCCACCACCACGCCCTTGGGGCGGCCGGTGGAGCCGGAGGTGTGGATGACGTAGGCGGGGTGGTCGGCGGTGAGCGGGGCGTGGCGGTCGGCGTCGCACGGGTCCCGCTCCACCGTCCCCGTGGTGCGGGACACATCCAGCACCGGGAGGCCGTCGGGTACCGCCGCGGCGGCGGACGGGGTGGTGAGCACCAGTGCCGGGGCCGCGTCGGTGAGCAGGTGGGCGATGCGCTCGGCCGGGTGGCCGGGGTCCACCGGGACGTACGCGGCACCGGACTTGACCACCGCGAGCAGCGCCACCACCAATTCGGCCGAGCGCGGCAGCACCACGCCCACCAGCCGCTCGGGTCCGGCGCCGCGTGCGATCAGCTCATGGGCCAGCCGGTTGGCCCGCGCGTTCAGTTCGGCGTAGCGATACGTGACGGCGCCCTCGACCAGGGCGGGCGCGTCCGGGGTACGGGCGGCCTGGGCCTGGAACAGCTCGGGCAGCAGGGCGCGCGGGGCCACGGCGGGGGCCTGGTTGAAGCCGTACAGCACCTGTTCGCGTTCGGCGGCGGTGAGCAGTCCGACGGTGCTGAGCGGCTGCTCCGGTGCGGCGGTCACCGCCTCCAGCAGCCGCACGAACCGGTCGGCCATCCGCTCGACGGTGTCCCGGTCGAACAGGTCGGTGGCGTACTCCAGCCGTCCGTCGATCCCGGTGGCGGCGCCCCGGTCGGCGGCCCGCTCGTCCAGGCCGAACAGCAGGTCGATCTTGGTGACTCCGGGGTCCACCTGCTGCGGGGTGGCGGTCAGGCCGGGCAGTTCCAGGGTGGACTCGGACGGTGTCTGCACATCCATCATCACCTGGAACAGCGGATTGCGGGACAGCGAGCGCTCCGGGTTGAGCGCCTCCACCAGCCGGTCGAACGGCACGTCCTGATGGGCGTGGGCGGCGAGCGCCATCTCCCGGCTTCGGACCAGGAGTTCACCGAAGGTGGGGTCACCGCTGAGGTCGTTGCGGAACACCACGGTGTTCACGAAGCAGCCGATGAGGTCGTCCAGGGCCGGATCGGTACGTCCGGCCACCGCGCTGCCCAGGGGGATGTCGTCGCCCGCGCCCAGTTTGCCGAGCAGCACGGCCACCGCGCTCTGGAAGACCATGAACAGACTGGCGCCGTGGGCGCGGGCCAGTCCGGCCAGCCGCTCGTGCAGTCCGGCGCCGATGGCGAACCGCACGATGTCACCGCGCTGGCTGGGCACGGGCGGCCGGGGCCGGTCGGTCGGCAGCGACAGCTCCTCCGGCAGTCCCTCCAGAGCACGCGTCCAGTGGGCGAGCTGGCGGGCCAGCGGGCTGTCCGGGTCGTCCTCGTCGCCGAGCACACCGTGCTGCCACAGCGTGTAGTCGGGGTACTGGACGGCCGGCGGCGTGAACGCGGGCGCCTGCCCCGCCGTCCGCGCGGTGTACGCCCGGCCCAGGTCGCGGGCGAGTGGGGCGAGCGAGAGGCCGTCGGCCACGATGTGGTGCAGCACCACCAGCAGCACATGCTCCCCGGGGCCCAGGACCAGCAGCCGGGGCCGCACCGCCGGTCCGGCCGCCAGGTCGAACCCCTCGGCCACCACGGCGGCCACGGTGGCGTCCAGCGTGTCCTCGGTGGCCTCGCCGACCGTCAGCACCACCCGCGCGTCCGCCTCGGCGGGGGTGAGGATGTGCTGCCGGGGACGGCCGTCGGTGTCGGGGAAGACGGTGCGCAGGCTCTCGTGGCGGGCCAGTACGTCGGACAGCGCCCGTTCCAGCGCGGCCCGGTCCAGCCGTCCGGACAGCCGCAGCGCGAGCCCCATGTTGTAGGCGCCGGTGGGTCCTTGGAGCCGGTTCATGAACCACAGCCGCTGCTGGGTGAGGGACAGCGGCAGTTCGGCGGGGCGCGCCATCGGCGCCGGCGCGTTCCGCGCCCCGTCGGCGCCCTCCAGCCGGGTCGCCAGCCGGGCCACGGTCGGCGCCTCGAAGACGGTGCGCACCGACAGCTCGGCCCCCAGGGTCTCGCGGATCCGGCCGAGCAGCCGGATGGCGGAGAGCGAGTGGCCGCCGCGTTCGAAGAAGTCGTCGTCCACACCGACGCGTTCGGTCTTCAGCACCTCGGCGACCAGGGCGCACAGGGTCTCTTCGCGTGGGGTGCGCGGCGCACGGTAGGGCGCCCGCGCGGCCTCCGGGGCCGGTGGCGCGGGCGCGGCCGGCGGCGCGGTCCAGCCCTCGGGCAGCAACAGGTCCAGCGCGCCGACGGGGTCGCCGGGGTCGGCGTCGGCCAGGGTGGCCAGGAAATCCACCAGCCGCTGCCGGTGGCCGGCGACCGTGTCGTGGTCGTACAGGTCGGCGTTGGCGTGGAAGTCGATGAGGAAGCCGTCGCCCGGCTCCCGGTTGTCCACCACCAGCGACAGGTCCTCCTCCGGGCCGATGGAGAAGCCGCGCACGGTGGACGGACGGCCCGCGAAGGTCAGCGGGGTGCCGTACATGATGAGGTTGATCTCCGGGCCCCACAGCCGTTTGCGCGCCCCCACCCGGCGCAGATCGCGGTGCACGTCCTCGTAGCGGTAACGCTGGTGGCGCAGCACCTCGTGGAGTTCACGGCTGACGGCGGCCAGCAGTGCGGCCACGGTGGTGTCCGGGCCGACCTCGGTGCGCAGCGGCAGCGCGTTGGACACCACCCCGGGGGTCCGCCGGGCGGCCCCGCCGGGACGGGCAGCCACGGCCAGGCCCAGCACCACATCGGTGGCGCCGGTGAGCCGGTGCAGATACGCGGCGATGGCGGCGACCGTCACGGCCGGCCAGCTCACCCCGGTCTCCCGGCCCAGCGCCCGCAGTCCCTCCGCGGTCTTGGCGGGCACCTCCCCGGCCAGCCGTACATGGTCGGTGGGCACCCGGTCCGGCCGCGGCGCCAGGCTCACCGGCTCGCCGAGCCCGGCCAGCCGGCCGGTCCAGAACTCCCGGTCCCGCGCGAACCGTTCGGACTCCCGGTACGCCACGTCCTGGGCCACCAGGTCGCGCACCGAGCCGAAGGGAGCGGGCGACGGCTCCTCCCCGGCCACCAGCGCGGTGTACACCTCGGCGACCCGGGCCACGATCAGCGACCAGCTGTAGCCGTCCACGATGGCGTGGTGCACCCGGCTGAACCAGGTGTACCGGTCCTCGGCCAGGGTGATCAGCCCGAACGTGAACAGCGGCCCCGTGGACAGGTCCACCGGGGCCGCCACCCGCGCGAGCATCCACTCCTCCGCCTGGGCGGAAGGGTCGGCCGCGCCACTGACGTCGAGCGTGTGCAACGGCCAGTCCACGGCCTCCTGGACGATCTGCCGCGGTCCCCCGTCACCGGGCACGAACCGCAGCCGCAGGGTGTCGGCCTCGTCCACGGTGCGCCGCAGCGCGGTCTCGAACAGCGCGGTGTCGACCGGACCGGAGATCTCGACGCATTCGGCGATGCTGTACATCGGGTTGTCCGGATTCACCTGCTGGGCGAGCCACATTCCGGACTGGGCGGCCGTCAGCGGCACATGGGGACCATTCTGATCGGCCATTGCCATTCACCTCGATTGGGTAGGCTCATCGATCGGGCCCAACCCTACGGAGCTTCGGGAACGGCCCCACGGGCTCATGAAAAACTTGAAATCGCCGAGAAACGCATATCGAAGAATGCGTATCGCGCTGTACCGGCGGCGGGCCGGACCGCTACCGTCGCCCGGTCCCCCGGCATGGACGAATGCCCCGGCCAGCAGCGTGGCCGGGGCATGCGTACGGCGCCAGGAGGCGGCGGATCAGCCGGTGGCCGGGGTCAGCGCCACCGGCAGGCTGCTGTAGCCGTGCAGGAAGTTGGAGTGGATCGGCCGGCCCGGTCCCGTCAACTCCGCGGCCGCCACGAATGAGCGCAGCGCGGTGAGCATCGCATGGATTTCCGCACGCCCCAGATAAGCGCCGAGACAGAAGTGCGGACCGTATCCGAACGACACATGCTTGTTGGGCGTGCGCCCCAGATCGAATACCTCGGGAGCGGTGAACACCTCCTCGTCGTAATTGGCTGAGGTGTTCCACAGGGTGACGATGTCCCCCGCCCTGATCCGCTGACCGCCCACCTCGGTGTCCACCACCGCCCGCCGTCCGAAGTGCATGGCCGGGGTGACCCAGCGCAGCACCTCCTCCACGGCGCTGTCCACGGAGACGTCACCGTCGCGCAGCCGCCGCCACTGCGCCGGGTGTCCGATCAGCTCCCGCATCCCGCAGATCATCGACAGCCTGCTGGTCTCGTCACCGCCGAGGATCAGGCTGTAGCAGTTGAAGACGATCTCCTCCTCGGTGAGCGGTTCACCGTCGATCGCCGCCGTGGCCAGGACGCTGATCACGTCCCCGGTGGGCTCCTCACGCCGCTCCTCGGCCAGTTCGGCGAAGTACAGCAGCAGTTCGTTGCGGGCCACCAGTGAGTCCTGGACGCTCTGCCCCGCCTCCTCCGCGCTCAGCGCCTGTTTGGTGAGGCTCAGCAGATAGCCGCGGTCGGACTCCGGGACCCCGAGCAGATCGGCGATGGTGGCCATCGGGATGTGCTCGGCCACGTCCTGGGCGAAGTCGCACGCGCCGCGTCCGACGGCGGTGCGCATCAGCCGTTCGGTGCGCCGCCGCACACCCGCCACCACCCGCTCCAGCACCCGGGGCGCGAACGCCTTGAGCAGCAGGTTGCGGATCTCGCGGTGGCGGACCCCGTCGGTGACCGCGAGCATCTTGCCGCTCGCGGAGTCACCGCCCTGGAGCAGGGTGGTGAGGACGTTGCCCTTCTCCGAGGTGAAGGCACGGTTGTCGCGGTAGACCGCCATCACGTCCCGATGGCGGGAGAGCACCCAGAAGCCGGGCATCAGCCCCTCGGTGGGATGCCAGTGGACCGGGCTCTCCCGCCGGAACCGGCGCCACATCGGCACCAGTTCACGGTCCAGGAAGGTCTGCGGATCGGTGAGGTCGACCTCACCGGGACCGGGACCGGTGAGCTCCGGCCCGTCGAGGGTGGCGACGGCGTCGCGCGGCTGACCGGACATCCCGCGCCTACCCCTCGCGCCGGGTCATCGACACCAGCACCTTGCGGTCCCCGGTGAACGGACGGCGCCCGTGCGTGGTGAGGATGTTGTCGATCATGATCAGATCGCCGTCCTCCCACCGCTCGGCCAGGGTCGTGGCGGTGTACGCGTCCAGGATCACGGCCAGTTCCTCCGCGGTGATCGGGGTGCCGTCGCCCACATAGGCGTTACGCGGCAGCCCGTCCTCGCCGCAGATCTCCAGCAGCCCCTCGCGGACCGCCTCCGGCAGCGCGTGGACGTGGAAGAGATGTGCCTGGTTGAACCACACCCGGCGCCCGGTGAGGGGGTGTTCCACCACCGCCGGACGGCGCTGCCGGGTGCGCAGCACCTCACCGTCCCACTCCGCCTCGATGCCGTGCTCGGCGCAGTAGCGGTCCACCTGCGCCCGGTCGTCGGTCTGGAAACCCTCCTGCCAGGACAGCCCCATCCCGGTGCGGTAGGTGCGGGTGTAGAGCACCCCGTGCTCCTCGAACCGCGCCACCAGCTCCCCGGGCAGCCGGTCCAGCACCGCGCCGCTGTCCGCCACCGGTGTCTCCCCGCCGGTGGCCGCCGCCTTGGCGCAGTACAGGAAGAGGTTGTGCGGCCAGTTGTGGGAGTACGCGCTCTCGTTGTGCTGCGGAATGGACTGGTCGGCCGGGTACTCGGTCGAGGTGTACACATTGCCCTTGACCCGGCTGCGCGGGGTGGAGCGCTCGTTGTACTCCAGCGTCCGGCCGCCGATCAGCTCGGCCAGACCCGCGAGTTCGTCCTGTTCGCCCAGGTCCAGGTTCTTCACCATCACCGCGGCGTGGTCCAGCATCGCCGCCCGCAGCCCGTCCAGGTTGGCGGCGATCCACCCCGGTCCGTCACCCCCGTGCCGCGGGGTGACCCGGACCAGTCGGGTGCCGTGGTGTTCCAGCAGGCCGACGTCGGCGTCCTCGAAATACTTCTCCGTCATTCCTTCTCCACCTCCAGGCTGAAGCCGTCGATGCTCACGTGGTCGACCGGGTCACCGGCCGCGTACTCGTAGGCGTTCAGGAACGGGCCGCCGGAGACCGGCTGGGTGAACCGTCCGAGCGCGTTGTTCAGCAGCCGGGTGTCCAGCACCGTGGCGTACTGCCCGCCCGCGTGCTCGGTCCCGCGCTGGTACTGGCCGAGCCAGCCGTAGTCGTAGTCCCCGGGCAGGTTGTCCGGGACGTGGTCGGGGTCCACCGTGCCGTCGGCGGTGAGCGGTTCGCCGAACGGGCCGTAGCGGTACACCCCGCCCCGCTGGTGTCCGTCGTCCCCGGCGACGGCGAACACATCGCCGCGCACGGTCGGATAGCTCCAGCTGGTACGGGCCCCGTCCACGGCGCCCTTGCGCACCTGCACCACCCCGCCGGGCAGGGCCACCACCCGGGCCAGCACCCGCTTGTCGGCGCGGAGCACGAAATCGATGTCCGGGTCGGTCAGCGAGGTGTGGCCGTAGAGCTGTCCGGTGTCACCGGCACCGGTCGAGCTCCGCCGCACCAGATGGTCGGCGGTGTCCGACGCGTAGACCACCTCGGCCGGGTCCTTCCCGGTGAGCTTCGTCCCCAGGTAGCGCTCGGCCGCGTCGTGGCGCTGCGCCACCGTGGCGCCGCCCTGCCGGTAGCCGGTCATATGGCCGTTGTGCGCGTAGGTCACCCCGCTCACCGGGGTGTCGCCGGTCGTGGCGAGCAGCCGGTCGGCCGCGTCGTAGCAGTAGCCGGTCTCCGTGGTGCCGTCCGCCGTGCGGTCGGTCAGCCGCAGCCGGTTGCCGTTGTCCCCGGCGCCCTTCGCGGTGCCGTCGGGGCAGCCCGAGGGCGCGGTGGTGAAGTCGTAGCCGTAGTGGTGTCCGGTCACCCAGGCGTCCACCAGCCGGCCCGCCGCGTCGTAGCGGTAGTCGGGCCCGTTCTTCCGGCCGCCCCCGCCCGCGGTGGACTCATCGGTCACCACACCCGAGCGGGCGCGGCTGACGGTGCTCGGCAGCTCGCGGCCGTCGGCCATGGTCCAGTCCTTGGCGGTGATCCGGCCCGCGGCGTCCCGGCGCACCGCCAGCTCCGAGCCGTTGCCGTACGACACCTTCGCGATCCGGCCGCCCTCGTCCAGCGCGACCGTGGCCAGGGTCCGGCCGTCCAGCGCGACACCGGTCTCCCGGCCCGCGTCGTCGTACCGCACCGTCTTCACCTGTGCGCGGTCCCCGGGCGGGGTGGAGGTCTCGCGCACCACCCGTCCGGCCCGGTCGTAGCGGGTGTCGGTACGGACGCCCTGGACATCGGTGAGCCGCACGGTCCGCCCGAGCAGGTCGACCGTGTACACCAGGTCGCCGCCGGGCTCGGACGCCCTGGTGGTCAGCGGGTCCCCGCCGTACGCGGTGTCGTAGGTGATGGTGCGCGCCGGGGCGTCGTCATTGCCGGGCACGTGCATGGCCAGGATCTGGCCGCGCTCCCCGTAGTCCACACAGGCCCACTCCGGCCCGCCGAAGTTCACCGCGACCGGCAGCCCGCGGGTGTTGTAGACGAACTTCTCGGCCCGCGGCCCGCCCTCGGCCGGTGCCGCCGAGGTGACGGCCTTCGGCAGCCCCGCCTGCGGCAGCGGATCATCCCGGTCGGTGCACGGGTTGTCGGCCTTCTCGTCCGCGCCGTAGTACGTGTACGTCTGCCGCGCACCGCTGGGCATCACCTTGGCGGTGGGCCGGAACATCGCGTCGTAGGAGTAGCCGGTCCTGAGCTTCAGCCCCCCGGGGTCGGTGACGGTCGCCACCGGTACGCCCATCTCGTTCAGCAGGGTCTCCACCGTCCGGTCCGGGACCCCGTCGGAGCCCGCCGTGACGGTGGTCATGCCGGCGGCGCCATAGGCCGTGGTCTCCGACGGCACCTTCGCGCAGCCGTCGGGCGCCGGGGTCACCAGCCGCCCGTCGTCGGCGAAGCACTTCCGGGGGCCGGGTCCGAAGGTGCCGACGGGGCGGCCCGCCTCGTCGTGCACCGTGGTGGTCAGCCGCCCGGCGGCGTCGAGCCGGGTGGCGGGACCGCCGTCCGCGGTCCAGGTGGTGCGCACCGTGCGGCCGGTGGCGTCGGTGTCGGCGCTGACCAGGCCCGCGGGGTCGTACGCCACCGTGCGCACCCCGCGCAGCCCGGCCACCTCGATCCGGGTGGAGCCGGAGCCGTAGCCGTAGGTGTGCTCGGGGCGGGCGGATCCGCCGTCCGCGGCACCGGTGGGCTCGGGGCCGTCCAGCCGCGTGGCCTGCCGGACCGTGTCGGCGTAGCCGAGGCGGTAGTTGGCGGTGGTGCGGTCGCGGCGGTCCGGATCGGCCGCGATCCAGTCCATCACCAGCGGGGTGCGGACATCGGTGAGCCGGTGGTCGGCGGTGTAGCCGAAGTCGGTGGTCTCCTCACCGGGGTTGACGATGCGGGCCAGCTTCCCGGCCGCGTAGCGCAGCTGGGTGGTGCCGACGCCCGGTACGGAGACGGCGCAGACGAAGCCCTGCGGGGCGTGGTCGTCGGCACAGGTCTCGTCGCCCGCGTAGGAGAACGTCAGCCCCGCGTCCTCGGCCGCCTTCGCCGCCGTGCGCCGGGCGGCGTCGCCGGTGCCCTCGGCCTTGTCCTTGTCCTTGGCCGTGCTCCTGTTCTTGCCCTTCGGCACGGCGAGCGGCGCGGACCCTCCGGAGGCGCTACCGCCCTGACTCGGCGGATCCGCCACGCCGTTGGCAGCCCCCGGCGCGCCCGCCGGTGTCGTCGAGGTCGTCGTCCCCGCGCCCGGCGCGCCGTCGCCGGTGCCCTCCTTGAGCGCGCTCGCGTCCTTCGCACCCGTGGCGGCCGGGGTCACGCTCCAGCCGGGCGGCAGTACGGCGCCGTCGGGCGACAGCCATGACGAGGGCACCGGCAGAGCACCCTTGCCGGACCGCTGCGCCCACAGGGCCACCTGGCCGCCCTCGGCGGGCCGCTGGTACTCCATCCGGATCCGGTAGGTGTGACCGGCCCTCAGCTGGCGGACCGACCCGAACCGCGGTGCCGGTCCGCCCTTCTCGCCCGTCCAGTCGTCCACCACCGGTGTGCCGTCCAGCCAGATCCGCACCCCGCCGTCGTAGACGCCGCCCAGGCGGTAGCCGCCCGAGTCGGGCACCCGCAACCGCCCGGTCCAGCGCGCCCGGAACCGGTCGCCGGGCGCGGCCCGCGGCCACGGCGCCTGGTCGCCGCCCCAGCCGAACGAGGGCTGGGTGTCGGTCCGCACGGCCGCCGGGTCCTCCGTGTCGCCGATACCGCTGCCGGAGGTGCCGCTGTAGTACCTGCCGGTGAGTCCCGCCTCGGCGGTGGCCAGCGAGTCATAGGTGAAGGTGGCGCCCAGCGGCCCGGCCGGGGTGGCGGCCTGCGGAGTGGCCACGGAGGCCGTGGCGTTGCCGTTGGCCAGGTTCACCGACACCGGGCCGAGGGTGTCGGCGGGCACCGGCCCGTCGGCCGCCTGTGCGCCGAGCCGCAGGTCCACCGCCAGGGAGCGGGCCGGGGCGTCGGCGGTCACCGTGTCGCCCGCGCGGTCCTTGGCCCGTACCGTCCAGCGGTACCGCTCCCCGTCCTTGAGCAGGCCGTCCGGCACGGTCCAGCGCGGGGTCCGCAGCCAGCCGGAGGAGACGGTCTGCCCGGTGCGCGGTGAGTCACCGGTGCCGATCACGAACTCGTAGGCGGCGCCGCCGGAGAGGCGCGCAGCGCTGAGCACCGGACGGCGGGCGGCCGTGGTCACCCCGTCGGCGGGCGCGGCGGGCTTCGGCGCCGCGGTGGCGCCCCGCCCGCCCGTCTTCCCGCCCGGAGCGCCGCTGTTGTCGAACGTCCCGGCGGGCCAGGCGGGCCGCACCGGGTTCCCGGTCTCCGCCGCCATCAGGGCCACGTCCGAGGGGGACCCGTGCGCGGCGCGGCCCAGCCAGTCCGGGGCCGCCGAGGCCAGGGTGCCGCTCGCGATCATCGCCACGGAAGCGGTCACGGACACCGCACATGCCGCCGCCACTCTGAGTGTTCTGGTGCGAGCCATGCTCAGTCACCACTCCAACCTGAAAGGCACCGCACGGGGCCGCACGGCGTCGAGAGGGGGGTCCGGCCGTGTCATAGGAGTCACCTCGGGCCCGCGACACCGCCTGGCGGCATGCTCCCAACCGCCCCCACGGCCCCAAAGCCCTTAACGAAACTTTCGATACGGGCCCGCGGACCGTCCCGGTGCGGAGAGTGTGCTCTTCCGGCTACGGTGAGTGTCGTGACCACCCGCATCCTGCTGGCCGACGACCAGGACACCGTCCGGATCGGCTTCCGGCTGATCATCGACTCACAACCGGACATGGAGGTCGTGGGGGAGGCCGCGGACGGCCTGGAGGCCGTCGAACTCGCCCGTAGGCTCCGGCCGGACGTGGTGCTCGCCGACATCCGGATGCCGCGGATGAACGGGCTCGAGGTCACCCGGCTGCTCACCGGACCCGGTGTCGAGGACCCGGTCAAGGTGATCGTGGTGACCACCTTCGACCTGGACGAGTACGTCCACACCGCGCTGCGCAACGGCGCCTGCGGCTTCCTCCTCAAGCGCTCCGGACCCACCCTGCTGGTGGAGGCGATCCGGGCGGCGATGGCCGGGGACGCCATGATCAGCCCCTCGGTGACGGTCCGTCTGCTGCGCCAGTTCCAGGAGCCGGAGAAGCCGCGGGCCAAGCAGCCACTCGAGGCGCTGACCGAACGCGAGGTGGAGATCGCGGGGCTGGTCGCCCAGGGGATGACCAACGCCGAGATCGCCGGCGAGCTGTTCATCTCGGCCGGCACGGTCAAGACCCATATCGCCAACGTCCAGCGGAAGTTGGACGTCCGGAACCGGGTCGGGATCGCCGCCTGGGTCTGGGACAGCGACCGTGTCGGCTGACCGCCCGCCGACTTAACCGTCGGTTGCGTTCGCTGCACCTTCCTGCCATCCACACCCTGTGGACAGAAGGCGCCGGATCGGCTCCCCCTCGGAAGGACCCCGCGATCCCCCCCGGCACCCCCCGGCGCCCTCCGCCACCAACGGACAAGGGCCCGGCCCCCGTTGTGCGGGGACACGGGCCCTAGGGCGTGCCAGGAAGGAGTCAGGCGGCGCAGACGCCTTTCATGCTGTCGATAAGAGCCAGTACGGCACGGGCCGACGGCAGGATCATGCGCCCTTCGCGGGTGAGCTGGGCGCCGGTGGAATCGCGAGTGAAGAGCTTTGTACCGAGCATTTGTTCCAGGCACTTGATCTGATAGCTGATGGCGGGCTGTGAATAACCGAGGACCTTCGCCGCCTGATCCATACGGCCTATCTCCGCTATAGAGACGAAGGCGCGAAACTCCCGCTCGTGCATTTTGCCCCCTGTCCGATTCGGCTGCCTTCTGGGCTGCCGAGAACCGGTTCCACAGCACCGGTCATCCGATCCGTCGAACCCATATCAACGTAACTGATCTCGCATGGCAACAGCCGGTGCAGGAAGCTGCAATGCGGTGCCCCGCACTATGGGTAGGACCGCCCCGCGGTGCCTCGTCGGGGGAATTTTCGAGGCACCGCGGGAGTCTTTTCGGTGATTCCGCGACACGTTCCGGAAGAGCGGAACGCACGGTCCGTCACCGCCGGAGTCTCACTCCTGGGTGACCGCCTTCAGCACATTCAGCCGGGCCCCTCGCCGGGCCGGTCCCAGCGAGGCCAGCATGCCGACCAGCGCGGCACCCACCAGATAGACCGCCATCAGCGCCCAGGGAAGCGACAGACTGCTCACGCCCTGGGACTTCATCGAGCGGGCCACCGCCAGACCGAGTCCGGAGCCGACCAGTACGCCGAGCACCGCGCCGAAGAGCGAGATGACCACCGACTCCGTCATGATCATGCGGATGGTCTGCCCCCGGCCGAGCCCGATGGCGCGCAGCGCGCCCAGCTCCTTCGTCCGCTCCATCACCGACAGCGCCAGGGTGTTGACGATGCCCAGCACCGCGATGATCATCGCGACCGCGAGCAGCGCCTGCACCACGTTGAGCATCATGTCGAAGCCGTCGTTGAACTTCTGCGCGACCTGCTCCTTGGACTGCACCGTCACCTCGGGGCTGTCCCGCAGCGCCTTCTCCACCCGCGGCTGGACCGAGTCGGCCGAGGCACCCGGCGCCAGCTTGATGTACGCCTGCGACGGCTGGGCGTAGCGGAAGCCCTTCGTGGCATCGGCCCAGGGCACCACCACGCTGTTGGCCAGCGCCATCTCCGCGAAGGTGCCCGCCAGCCGGTAGCTGCGCCGCTCCCCGCGCTGGAGCTGGACGGTGACCTTGTCGCCGACCTTCACCCCGCGGTCCTCGGCGGTGTTCTTGTTCATCAGCACCGAACCGGGGCCGAGTTCACCGATCGACCCGGTCTCGGCCCGCAGGCTCAGCAGCCCGCGCGCCGCCTTCCAGTCCTCCCACGAGGAGACGGTCTGGGTGGCGCCCCCGACCTTCGCGGTGTCGAACGAGGCGCCCGCCGCGGCGTCCACCCCGTCGATCCCGCGCACCGCGCGCAGCGCCGCCGGGTCGATGGAAGCCGACATGCCCGCCCCGGTGTCGCCCATGGCGACCAGTTCGGCCTTCAGCTTGCCGGAGATCTCGTTGTTGACGCTGTCCTTCGCCGACGCGGCCACCGTACTGAGCGTGGTGACCAGCGCGACGCCGATCATCAGGGCCGAGGCGGTGATCGCGGTCCGGCGCGGATTGCGCGCCGAGTTGCGCCGTCCGAGCTGGCCCGGGAGCGAACGGGAGAACATCCCGCCCAGCAGCCACACCGCGGGCCTGCTGATCAGCGGGGTGAGCAGCGCGACCCCGATGAAGGCCAGCAGCACACCGGGCAGGACGGCGGAGACCGCCGCGTCGCCCGAGCCCATCAGCCCGGTGAGCAGCAGCCCCGCGCCCAGCACCAGCAGGATCGAACCGGTCCAGGTCTGCTTGCGGTGCCTGCGGTCCGGGGCCGCGGCGGCGCGGATCACCGCGATCGGCGGCACCTTCGCCGCGCGCAGCGCCGGGAACAGCGCGGCCAGCATCGTCACCCCGACGCCCACCACCAGCGATACGGTCACCGCGCTCGCCGGCACCGCGAGATCGGCGACCTCCAGCCCCTCCATGGTGTCCGCCAGCAGCGAGGCGCCCAGCGCCCCGAGGCCGACCCCGAGCCCGAGGCCGACGCCCGCCGCGACCAGCCCGATGACCATCGACTCCAGCAGCACCGACCCGATCATCTGGCGGCGGCTGGCGCCCAGCGCCCGCAGCAGCGCCAGCTCCCGCATCCGCTGGGCGATGATGATGGAGAAGGTGTTGATGATCAGGAAGACACCCACCAGCACCGCCACGGCGGCGAAGCCCAGCAGCACCTGGGTGACCAGGTCCAGGACGTCCCGCGAGCGGTCGGCCGACTCCTTCGACAGCTCCTCACCGGTGCGCACCTCGAAACCGGCGCCCAGCTCCTTCTTCAGCGCGCTCTGCACGGAGGCGGCGCCGGCGCCGGAGTCGAGGGTCACGGTGACGGCCGAGTACTCACCGGTCCCGCCCAGCATCAGCCTCTGCGCCACCGGTTCGGTGAACGCGACCGTCTGCTCACCGCCGATGGAGTCACGGTCACCGGAGTACCCGAAGACACCCGCGACGGTGAACGTCCGCTTCGGCTCCCCGGTCAGTACCGCGATGGTGTCGCCGACCGAGAAGTGGCCCTTCTCGGCGAGCCCCGCGTTGATCGCCACCTCGCCCGGCTTCACGGGGGCGTGCCCCTCGCGCAGCTTCAGCAGCGAGGTCTCCCCGGTCCAGCTCCTGCCGTACCGGGGGCCGCCGGTGGACGGGACCACCTTGCCGTCCGCGCCGAGCGCCCGCGCGCCCTCGACCCGTACCTCCCCGGCGGCCTTGCCGACCCCGGAGACGTCCGCGACCTCGCGCACCGTCGCCCGGTCCAGCCCCACCGGCGCACTGGCCGCGTCGCCGACCCCGGCGTCGACCCGCGGTTTCGCGGCGACCTGGAGGTCGATGTCGTCGTACGCTCCCGCGAACTGGGCGTCGAACGAACGGCCCAGGGTGTCCTGGAGGACGAAGGCGCCGGAGACGAAGGTGACGCCCAGCACCACCGCGAGCCCCGACAGCAGCAGTCTGAGCTTGCGCGAGAGCACGCTCTTGAGAGTCGCCTTGAACATCAGGCCACCTTCTCCAGCGTGTCGATCTTCTTCATCATGTCGAGCACGGTCTCGGCGGTCGGTTCGGTGATCTCGCCGACGACCTGGCCATCGGCGAAGAAGACCACCCGGTCCGCGTAGGAGGCGGCGTTGGGGTCATGGGTGACCATCACGATCGTCTGGCCCAGCGTCCGCACCGAGTCCCGCAGGAAGCGCAGCACCTCGGCCCCGGCCCGTGAGTCCAGATTGCCGGTCGGCTCGTCCGCGAAGATCACCTCGGGCTGGGACACCAGCGCCCGCGCGCACGCCACCCGCTGCTGCTGCCCACCGGACAGCTCCGACGGCAGGTGCCCCAGCCGTTCGCTGAGCCCCACCGTGTCGATCACCCGTTGGAGCCACTCCGGCGAAGGCTTCCGTTTCGCGATGGCGAGCGGCAGCAGGATGTTCTCCTCCGCGGTCAGCATCGGCAGCAAATTGAATTGCTGGAAAATAAATCCGATGCGCTCTCTGCGAAGGCGGGTCAACTCCTTGTCGCTCATTCCGTTGACCTTCATGTCGGCGATGTACACATCGCCTTCCGTCACCGAGTCGAGACCGGCGATGCAGTGCATCAAGGTCGACTTACCGGAACCCGAAGGTCCCATGATCGCGGTGAATTGACCCCGGCGCAGTTCCACATCCACCCCTCGCAGGGCGGCGACTTGGGCATCGCCCACGCCGTAGGTCTTGTGGACATTCACCGCTCGGGCGGCCAGTTCCGTCTCCGTCGAAATCGTCGCGCTCACGCGGCTCACTCTCCCTGTGCCGGGCGGTGCTTACGCTGTCGAGCCGAGACTAGGACGGGCCCTGGGGCGGCCACCTCTGCCGAATGGCAGAGATCGGGGCGGAGTCGGCGCCGTGGGTTCGCTTCGAAGTCTTTGCATCACACCTGTGCGGGCCGGAGGCCGGACCTAGGGTCCGGGGAGCAGGAGCGCCGACCGGACAGCGCCTACCGGACAGTCGAGGGGGACGGCATGGCCGCCACACGGACACTCTCCAAATACTGGATGCTCACCAACGAGTTCACCCAGAACCCCTATCCGGTACTGGAACACGTCCGTGAGGAACGCCCGGTCTGCGAGATCACGCTCCCCGACGGCGGTCGCGCCTGGGTGGTGACCCGCTACGACGAGGCCCGGGCCGCGCTCGCCGACCCCCGCCTCAGCCGCGACATCCATGTTCACTACCAGTTGATGTCCCGCCGCTCGGGGCGCACCCTCACCCCTCCCCCCGAGGAGGCCAACCACCTGGCCAACCTCGAACCGCCGCGCCACACCCCGCTGCGCAAGGCCATCAGCTTCGCCTTCACCCCACGCCGCGCCGAGGCGCTGCGACCGAGGGTCCTGGAGATCGCGGACGAACTCCTCGACCGGCTGGCCGCCCGTACCCGCCCCGACCTGATCGCGGGCTACGCCGACCCGCTGCCCGTCATCGTCATCGCCGAGCTGATGGGTGTCCCCGCGGACGCCTGGCCGGACTTCCTGCGCTGGTCCCAGGCGCTGCGGACGTTCTCCCCGACCGACACCTCGGGGGTCCTGGACCGCAACATCCAGGACCTGTCGGCGTATATGTCCTCGCTCATCGCGGCGAAGGAGCGCGAACCGGGCGAGGATCTGCTGTCCTCCCTCATCCACGCCGACGCCGAGCGGCGGCTGACCCCCACCGAGATCCTCTCCACCGGCTTCGCCCTGATGACCGGCGGCAACGACACCACCGCCAGCCTGGTCGGCGGGGTCATCGCCGCCCTGCTCACCCATCCCGGGGAACGGGAGCGGCTGCTCGCCGAACCGGGCCGCTGGGGCGCCGCGATGGACGAACTGATCCGCTACGTCAGCCCGATCAGCAACGCCCTCCAGCGCGTCACCACCGAGCCGGTCGAACTCGGCGGCGTCACCATCCCGGCCGGCGAGGTCGTCATCATCTCCGTGATGTCCACCAACCGCGACCGCGGCCAGTTCCCCGACCACCCCGACGACCTCGACCTGGACCGTGCCAAACCGGCCCATCTGAGCTTCGGCTTCGGCATCCACTACTGCTCCGGGGCCCATCTGGCGAAGATCATCACCGAGATCGGCGCACGACGGCTCTTCGAGCGCTTCCCCGAGGTGCGGCTGGCGGTCGCGCCGTCCGCACTGCGCTACCAGCAGAACGTGGTGGTGCGCCCGCTGGAGGCGCTGCCGGTCACCTGGTGAATCCGGTGACCGGCGGCCGCGCCGCGGTCACTTGGACTTGGGAACGGTGGAGGCGACGTCGTCGAGCACGGCGTCCGTGACCAGACCGGTGTCCTCGAGCACCTCCATATGGTCGTTCACCGTGGCGTTGGTCTGCGTGGCCAGCCGCCGGATCAGGGAGTTCTTGGTGGCGGCGCGGACCTGGGCGATGACGATGAAGATCTTGCCGTGCGAGGCACGCAGCAGGTCCACGAAGAGCTGGTCGAACTTCTCGCCGTCGGCCTCCTTCAACTGCTGTACCCAGGCCTGCTGTTCGGCACTGGCCTCGTCGGGCAGCGGCACGTTGAGGGTCTTGGCGGTCTCACGGGTGAGCTGGTCCAGCTTGCTGTGGCCGTCCAGCAGGTGCATCCCGGCCCGTTTGATGGCCTCACCCGCGGCCTGGCTCTGAGCCATCCGCCCGGCGGGGATCTCCCACAGCCCGGCCTGCCGGACCTTGACCAGGAACGTCTTGTCCAGTTCGGTCAGCGCCCCGGACCCGGAGGCGGCCGCCGTTCCGGCGTCCTGCGCGGACGGCACGGTCCCCGCCACCGAGCCCTCCTCGCTGTCACTCCTCGAGATCCACACGGCCACCCCGGCGACGATCGCCACCATGGCGACCACGGCGGCCAGGATCCGGCTGCGAGGAAACGCGGAGCCGTGGTGTCGCGCGTTCCGGGCGTGAGATTTCATCATGCCTCCTGGGGACGCAACGGCCCGTCGGGAGAGCCGTGGCCGTGCTGCGGGGATCAGCGGTACGACTGAGGTACGGCAGGCACGGATCTTTGCACTCAGCAAAAGCCGGTCTTCGTCATCTGCGCTCAAGATGCGCCCGAAGGTGGCGTCTTTGCCTTAGAATCCCGGCCCTCGCGGCACGGTGTGTCCCGACGGCGACACTCGCGGCGGGTGTTGTGGCAGCGCCCCGGCAGCGAGATTGCCGTGCCCGCGCCCCCACGGGGCCGTCATGACCACGCGACGCCGCGGGTGATGTCAGCGGCGAACCACCTGGCATACGGTGCCATGGCGGCAGCTCGCGCCATGTGGGGCGCCGTGCCGGCGGCTCACGCGGCGGGCGCAGCCGCGGCGGCGTCCCACGACCGCACGAAGGTTCAGTGGCGGCCCACTCCGCCCGACATGCCCTGGCGAGGACTCATGCCACACGGGAGACCGCGACGGCACCCCGCACCACTCGCCGTCCGCGACGGCACCGGCATGCCCGCGAGGGCCCCGCGCCACGTTCACCAGCCGGCGACTCTTCGCGGCTCCCCCCGCTTGCCCGAGGGCTCACCGCCGGCCTCCGTGAAGGCTTGCAACGCCTCGATCAGACCGCGCCGCTGCCCCGCGGGCATCGCTGCCACGATGCCCGTGAGCTCGCCCTTGCGCCGCTCGGTGACCTCCTCCACCGTGCGCCGCCCGGTATCCGTCAGCGAGATCACACTGGTCCGCCGGTCCGCCTCCGAGGTCCCGCGGGCCACCACCCCGACCGCCGCCAGCCGGTCGATCATCCGCATCGCCGTGGAGGGCTGCACCTCCAGTTCCTCGGCCAGCCGGGAAAGACTGAGCGGCCCACGGTTCTCCAGCGCCACCAGCATCCGGAACTGCGGCAGGGTCAGCGTCTCCTCCACCGCCGCCAAGGACCGCGCCGACACCGCGACCAGCAGCCGGGAGGCGATCAACAAGGCGTGCACCATGGCCTCGATATCGGATTCGGGAACGGGCGAACTCGTCGGCATAGGCCCTTTCTACCCCGGCCCCGCCGGAATCGCGGTGGCCGAATGGCCCCCGCTGTGCCACCCTGCGCCTATGCTCCGCACGACGTCCCACCCAGCGAACCAGCCCGGGAGCCATGCCGCGTAGGCCACCGGCAGCGGTACGGGCCGCCCTCGCTCACCACCCCCGTCACCCGCGTCCCCCGCGCTACTCGGTCGTCGACGGAGTCTCCGCGGCGACACTCGGCGAGATCCACCGCCTGGAACGGGCCCGCGGCAACCCCGGCGCGGTCGCCCGGGACCTGCGGTGGTGGAGACACCAGGCGGCACAGGTGACCCGCCGGGCCGGGCCCGGCACCCCCGATCCGCCGTGTCCGTGCTGCGAGCCGGACCCCGAGGGCCGCCCCGGTCTGGAACGTGTACTTGGCGCCCTCTCCCGCCGCGCCCGGCGCGAACTCGCCGCGGTGGTGGGCTCGGTGGACCGCAGGGTGCTCGCGACCACCTACGGACCGCCACCCGACGTGCCCGAGTGGTGGGAGCGTCGCCACTGACGCCCTCAGATCGGCCGGTACATGCCCGGCACGTCACCCGCCATCAGCCCCCGGCTGATGGCGATGTAGACGGGCCCGTGCGGAGTCGGGGTCTGCCACGCCTCCCACTGGTCCAGCTCTTCCGCGCAGTACCGCTTCAACAGCCCGATGAGGAGGCCGAATTCATCGTCCGACAGCGGCCCGTGCCTCTCCTCGCCCCCGTTCGTCTCCATCCCCGCAGCCTATGCGGCCACCATCCTCCCGCACCTCCCGAAAGGCCCCGCCCATGCCTGCCTTCTCCGCGCCCGACGGCACCGAACTCGCCTACGACATCCTCGGTGACGGGCCTCCGCTGATCGTCCTCCCCGGCGGCCCGATGCAGGACCCGGCCTATCTGGGCGACCTCGGCGGTCTCTCCGCACACCACCGGCTGATCAGACCGCACCTCCGCGGTACGGGCCGTTCGGCCACCCCGCACGACCCCGCCACCTACCGCTGCGACCGCCTCGTCCCGGACGTCGAAGCCCTCCGCGCCCACCTCGGCCTCGACCACGTCGATCTGCTCGCCCACTCCGCCGGCACCAACCTGGCCATCCGCTACGCGGAACACCATCCGGACCGCGTCCGCAGACTGGCCCTGATCACCCCGAGCCCCATGGCACTCGGCATCACCGTCACACCCGAGCTCCGCCGTGAAACGGCCCTCCTCCGCCAGGACGAACCGTGGTTCCCGACGGCGTTCGCCGCCCTGGAGGCGATCACCTCCGGAAAGGCCACCGCCGACTCCTGGCAGGCCATCGCCCCGTTCCGCTACGGCCATTGGGACGCCACCACCCAGGCCCACCAGGCCGCCGAGGCCACCCAGCGCAACAACGAGGCCGCCGCCGTCTACGCCTCCGAAGGCGCCTTCTCCCCCGACACCACCCGCACCGCCCTCGCCGGCTTCCAGCAGCCGGTACTGCTCCTCGCCGGGGAGTACGACCTCAACTCCCCGCCCGCCTCCGTGGCGGCCCTGGCCGACCTCTTCCCCACCCCGCACCTCACGACCCAGCCCGCCACGGCCCACTTCCCGTGGCTGGACGACCCGTTCCGTTTCCTGTCCACCACCACGTCCTTCCTCGCCTGACGCGCCTCATCCCAGACCCTCACACCCGTCCGCGTGAGGGTCCTGGGCACACACCCGCGACCGCCGCACGTCCTCCCGGACCGCGCCTTCCCTCTGGGCCGCCAGCATGACCACGCCTGTGAGCAGGACGACCGCCACCTGGCTCCAGACGATCGCCACGTGACGCTTCCGCGCGGCCACCACCGCCACCACGACGGCGATGGCGGCCACCACCGCCACCTTCAGGAGATACGGCCCGGCCGGGTCCCCGACGTCCTCGGGATCCCAGGAGGTGAACCACCAGTGGAGGGAGATCCCGGCCAAGGCCACCACCTCCCAGAACGCCAGAGCGAGGGCAACCCATCCCATACCGGTTCGTTCCGCCATGGCCCGAGCACACCACCACACACCGCGCGGCACATGAGTACGCGTACTCATCCCCCCGCACCGGAGCGGAAGGTCCGGCGGTACCTCTGCGGGCTCACACCGATGGCGGCGTGGAGCCGCTGCCGCAGGGAGGCGCCGGTGCCGAGTCCGGACCGCCGGGCGACGAGGTCGACGGGCCAGTCGGTGGTCTCCAGGAAGTGGCGTGCGAGGTCCACGCGTTGCCGGGTGAGCCACTGACCGGGCGTCGTGCCGACCTCATCGCGGAAGCGGCGGCTGAAGGTGCGCACGCTCATATTGGCGTGCGCGGCCAGCCCGGCCACGGCGAGCGGTTCCGACAGCCGCCGCGCGGCCCAGGCCCGGGTGGCCGCGGTGCTGCCGGTGGCCGGTCCGGGGACGGGACGCCGGATGCGCTGCGCCTGACCGCCCTCCCGCCATGGCGGTACGACACAGGAGCGGGCGACCTCGTTGGCCACATGACTGCCGTGGTCGCGGCGGACGATGTGCAGACAGAGGTCGACACCGGCGGCCACTCCCGCCGAGGTGAGGACGTCCCCGTCGTCGACGTACAGCACGTCCGGGTCGATACGGGCGGTGGTGAACATCCTCTGGAGCCGATCGGCCTCACGCCAGTGGGTGGTGGCGGGACGGCCGTCGAGCAGTCCGGCGGCGGCCAGTACGTAGGCCCCGGTGCAGATCGCGACGAACCTCGTCCCCGGCCGTACGGCGGCCAGGGCCTCCCGCAGCGGTTCGGGCAGCCGGCCCTCCTCCCGTATGGGCCCCAGCCGGTGGGAGGGCGGGACGACCACGGTGTCGACGGTGGCCAGCAAGGAGGCGTCATGGGAGACAGCGAGGTCGTAGTCGGCCTCGGCCCGCACAGGGCCACCGTCCAGGCTGCACGTGGTCACGGAGTAGAGCGGATGGCCGTCGCCGTCACGGGCGGCGTGGAAGATGCGGGCGGGAATGCCCAGCTCGAAGGGGACGACGCCGTCCAGGGCCAGAACGCCAACACGATGCATGGCCGGATCCTTTCAGGGCGTGACCGTCAGGCCACCACCGCGGGCCACGGCACCCGGGCAGTGTGGGCCCGCCGGCACCGCCGTCCCAGCTCGCCCCGGAGAAGGAGCACCACCCATGCCTCAGCCCGTGGACACGTCCGTAGACACCCCTCCGACCATGCGCGCCGTCTCCCAGGACCGGGCCGGAACCCCCGACGTCCTCACGGTCGTCGAGACGGAACGACCGGAACCGGGCCGGGGCGAGATCCTGGTCCGCGTGCACGCGGCGGGCGTCAACCCCGCCGACTGGAAGACGCGCGAGCGCGGTGTGTTCGCCGACGGAACACCCCTCCCCTTCACCCTCGGCTTCGACGTGTCCGGAGTCGTCACGTCCGTCGGCGCGGGCGTGACGGTGTTCCGGCCCGGCGACGAGGTGTTCGGCATGCCCCGCTTCCCGCACCCGGCGGGCGCGTACGCCGAGTACGTCACCGCCCCGGCCCGGCACTTCGCCCCACGCCCCCGCGGTCTCGACCACACCCGGGCCGGTGCCCTGCCGCTGGCCGCGCTCACCGCCTGGCAGGCCCTGGTGGACACCGCCGCCGTCCGGCCCGGTCAGCGCGTCCTGATCCACGCGGGCGCCGGTGGCGTCGGCCATCTGGCCGTCCAGATCGCCAAGGCCCGTGGCGCGTACGTCATCGCCACCGCCAGCGCCGCCAAACACGACCTCGTACGCGCCCTCGGCGCCGACGAACTCATCGACTACCGCACCCAGGACATCGCCACCACCGTCCGCGACGTCGACGTCGTCCTCGACAGCGTCGGCGGCGCCACCTGGTCCCGTTCGCTGCGCACGCTCCGCCGCGGAGGCACCCTCGTCTCGATCCTCCCCCTCGACGACACCTTCCCCTCCGGGCAGGCCGAGGAGGCCGGGGTCCGGGCGGTGTTCATGCTCGTCGAACCGGACCAGCAGGGCCTCCGTGAGATCAGCGCCCTGATCGAGGACGGCCGTCTCCACGTCATCGTCGACGCCGTCTTCGCCCTCGAACAGGCGGCGCAGGCACACGCGTTGGGCGAAACGGGTCGCACCACGGGCAAGATCGTCCTGATACCCGTCCCCACCCCGTAACGCCCCTGGCGATGAGGCGCTCGAAAACCAGTGGAGCGGCGCCGTCGTGTGCCCTTACCGTGCTGCCGGACCAAGCCGTCGAGCCGAAGGCATGCCGTTGTACACCGTGTGAGACCCCCCGAGAGCTGATCTGTCGCGCGTCGCACCTGTGCGCCGCGCTGCTTCTTGCTGCGGACTTCTCACTGAAACCGGTGTACTTCTGTGCTCACCACCTGGTTTGTCATGCCCACCCGCCTGCCGATCGTCCTCCGCCGTTGCCACACCTGCGCCTCCGCGAGCTCCGGGCGCTTCCGGGCGAGCGGAAAGTTCCGCGTCAACGCCAACCACAAGCTCATCGACGCCTGGCTCCTCGTGCTCTGCACCACCTGCGGGGAAACGGCGAAGCTCACGCTGCTGGAGCGGACCCACGTGCGCTCCGTACGACCCGAGCTGCTGGACCGGCTGCACGCCAACGACCTCGGCCTGACAGCCGAACTGCTCCAGGATCCCGCCGTGCGGCACCGCAATCGCATCGCCCTCGACTGGACCGACGCCTGGCGTCTCGACACCGGCGGACCGGACCACCTGGACCAGGAGGTGATCGACGTCTCGGTCCGCTTCGCGGCGCGGATCCCGGTCCGCCCGACGCGGCTGATCGCCGAGGGCTGCGGTCTCTCACGGGCCGGGGCCGAGAAACTGATCACCGAAGGGAAGCTCGTCTCGGCGGTCCGGCTGAACGGCAAGCTCTCCGACGACTTCACCTTCACGCTCAAGCGCTGAGCACCCCCTGAACCGGGGCCTGTCCGGCACCACCCGCCCGACAGGCCCCGGTGCCGCACCAGCCCTTGAGCGAGTACCTCAGGAGGACGTCACAGCCCGTTCGGCCTCACTGCGGAGAACACAGAACTCATTGCCCTCAGGGTCCGCGAGAACGGCCCAGCCCGCACCGTCGCCCTCCCGGCGGTCGGCGACCAGGGTGGCACCGAGGCCGAGCAGCCTCTCGACCTCCTCCTCGCGCGAGGTCTCCGGGCGCAGGCACAGGTGGAGCCTGTTCTTGACCGCCTTCGGCTCGGGCACCTGGTTGAAGTACAGGTTCGGCCCCTCCGGCAGCATCACCTCGGTCTCCCGCGAACCAGGCTCGTCCTCCGGATGCAGCGGACGACCGAGCACCTCGCTCCAGAACCGGGCCAACTCATAGGCATCCGCACAGTCGATCGCCACGTTCTCCACTACCGAAACCATGTGCCTGAGCCTGCCCCAGCCACCGCCCGGGCTGCCACCCCGATCTGAGTACCCCGACACATGCGCCTGAGCACCCGCACCGATCCGAGCCGGGCGGCGGTCTGCCTAGCCTCCTGCCATGAACGATCACGGGGGAAAGGAACGACCGGGCCCACAGGCCGAGGCGGAGCACGCCGCCGCGCAGCCGAACGCACCCGGCCTGGCATGGAGAGCGCTCGGCCTTCTCGTGCTGTGGCTGGTGGGAGGGGCGTTGTTCCTGTTGACCAGACTGATCCCGCTCGGCACGGCCAACTGCGACTACGAGCAGCACGCCGCCTGCGACGAGTCCACCCTGGACCTCGCCATGGCCATCCCGGGAATCACCATCCCCCTGGCCGTACTCGCCGGCAGCTGGGCCCTCTTCTCCCGCCGCCCCGGCGTCGCCCCACTCGCCTGGATCTCCACGATCTTCCTCATCGTCACGGCCACCGGCTCCGCGTTCGCCCTCGCGACCTGAGGCACACTGGTACCTGGGCGAAGGCTCGCTAGCATCCACCACGTTGGGGGTGGAGCCATGGCACTGGTACGCAAAGGCGCGCGGGGCATCGTCGTCGACGGCACGGCCTACCGCTGGCGACTGCGGAGCAGGCCGACCTATCTCCAGGGCTTGGCTTGGTCACCGTGCACATACGCGGTCGAGCACGCGGACACCCCTGGGACAACCCTCGTGGTCACCACCAACCAGCCGCATCCGAGCAACTGGCTCGGCCGGAAGGCCCATCCCACGCTGCCGTCCGAGGTCGCGAATGCCGTTCGACGCGCCCTTGGCGACGGCTGGTCCCCCACGCTTCCGGGGTCCCCGTTCCACCTCGACCAGTCCGCCGGCTTCACCCCGTCCCCCTGAACGAGAACCGCACACGCTGCGTCGTGCGGACGGCCAGCGGCTCTACCGCCGCCACCAGCCAGCTGTCCGCGCTTGTCCACCGCTGTTCGTCAGCGTTGCCGGACCGCCGGGAGCGACTACCGGCTCGAGGGTGAGTCTCTCGGAAACTGCGGAGAGCTCACCGACGGGCCATCAGCGCCACTGATGGCCCGTCACAAAGGAATTAGTGATCGTTGAGGAATTGGAAGTGGTAGGAGCCCGAATTATCCGAGGGCTCATGCGAGACGATGACGTCGAACTTGCGGTTTTCCGCGAGGTTGTACCTACCGCCGTCCGAGGCGTCCCGGTAGCTGCACTTACCGTCGTTCTTCTTGTCGGTGAGGCTGTACAGGAGGTCGCCGCTGTCGTAGTCGAAGACGTTCACCCACGCCTTCTTGCCGTCGCCCTTGGTGTCACAGACCCTGAGGTAGTCACCGTTCTCCTCGATGTAGGCCGCCGCGTGCTTACCCCTGTCGTACAGCGGTCCGTGGTCCCAGTTCACCGCCTGCGCCGAGCCCGGCACCATGGCCACCGCGACAGCACCCATGACCAGTGCGGACATTCCGCCCTGAACTATCCGCTTGATGCGCAATTCAATCCCCCTGCTTTATGGTGAAGAGCGGTCAGTCGCATGAGGCTAACAGTGCATGTCGGTCAACTCGCGCGCAGGACTAGCCCGGTGAGAAGCCGTGACACTTCCAGGATGGCTTCAGAGGGCGGTATGAGACCTGTGTCTGATTCACCGCTTGAGTTTCAGACGGGCGTTGTCGACGACATGGGGTGCGATCGGCAGGTCCATCGCCTCGAACCTGCCGGGCCCGCAGCGGGCCGTCGATTCTCGACGGCCCGGTGAAACTCCTCCAGCTGCGCGGAAAGCTCCGCGATCCGGTCCTTGGCCGCCTCGGCCTGCGCGGCGATCTCCCGCTCACGCTCCTCCAGCCCGGGCCAGCACCGCGCCGAGCGTCAGCGCCCCGCCGGTCATGCGGTGCGCCAGCTTCCATCCCGTCTGCTCGGCTCTGCCTGGGTCGACGGCAGATGGGCCGGGATGGGAGCTCCCCGCGCACGACAATAACCGGCCGTCACTCGCGCACGACGCTCGGCGCCTGCGCGGAGACGGCTGAGCTGCTCATCAGCGAGCTGGTCACCAACGCCGTGCGATACGGAGAGGCGGAGGAGCTCGGCTTCGCCCTCTTCCACCAGAAGGGCGAAATCCACATCGAGGTCAGCGACGGCTCCCCCGGTCGCCCCAGGATCGGACGTCCCGCCCCGGTCGATGAAAGCGGCTGGGGGATGCTCATCGTCGACGCGCTCGCCGACGCCTGGGGGACCAGTCAGGACGGTACGAGGACGTGGTGCAAGCTCACCTAGCGCCCCGTCCGCCCCCGCCAGGACGCCGTGCCCCACGGCCGACGGGCACCGCGGATGTCAGAAGCCCCGGACCAAGGGTCGTCCGGGGCTTCTTGCTCGGCCTCCATGCCTCAGGCGGGCTCCGGTACATCCTCGTCAAGGAAGGTCTCGTCTTCCCCGAAGTCCGCGGCCTGGAAGGGGTTCGTCGTCGGAGGCGGCGATGCCGTAGTGGCACAGCGGGGTTGCCCTTCCAGGGCGGAGAACAGCGACGTCAGTTCGATGAGGGGTCTCCCTTTGGGGTACAGGTCCCTGAAGGGGCCTGGCGTGCCATGACCGGGCACGGCGGTCCTAGAGCTTGGTCATCTTGGCGTACGGGCTCAAGATCCGCATTTGCGTCGAACCGAAGTCCACGAGCGCCGCGATTCCGTCCTCGATGCCGATCACCCAGCCGAGGCCGTACACGTCGTGCGTGACCTGGTCGCCCACGGCGAAGTGCTTGGGAGCCGGGGTGACCGGAGCCGCGAAGGGGCTGGTGGGCAAATGACGCTTCGGTGCAGCAGGCTTTGTCATCGCCCCCAGTATGCCCCTACGAACTGCGCTGGTCGCTGGTTCTCAGGGGCAGAAGTAGCTGATCGTCGGGCTCTGCAGCAAGAGCTGAGCCTGCCGACCGGCCGCCAGACGGGCGGAGGTCGGGTGGTTCAGATTCATGGGAGGCCGATCCGCCCGTACCCTTCATGGGTGTCTACGGCGTCACCTAGCGCGCCACATACTGGAGGCAATACCTCGTGCTCATCGCTCAGCGTCCGTCACTGACCGAAGAGGTCGTCGACGAGTTCCGCTCCCGGTTCGTGATCGAGCCGCTGGAGCCGGGTTTCGGCTACACCCTCGGAAACTCCCTGCGTCGTACGCTCCTCTCCTCGATCCCCGGTGCGGCGGTCACGTCCATCCGGATCGACGGGGTCCTGCA